>JBGPLI010000009.1:0-58527 GCA_041486445.1 Bryobacteraceae bacterium | reverse complement strand
CCGTAGGCCCGTGCTTCCGTGGCTGCAAAGCGACGTAGTCCCTGTTCGTTCAGAACGGGCGACAAGTCTTGGTAACGCCGCTGGATTCCTTCCGCGCCAGCCATCAACCAACGCTATCACAAATCCAACTCAACTGTAGCTTTTATTTATGCACAGTGCCTTAGCGGCCCGGCCGCTCATTAGCAAAGGTTTTTTTGTCCGTTCGTTTGTAAACACTTAGGGGCCGGGAAATCTCTAGAACCGTTGTGTTTAGAGCCTCCGCCTCTAACCGTTCATTGAACAAGTCAGATACAATTTCCACAGAGACCCTCCAGACCTCGAAGGAACATTTTATCGAGGTTTTGTTTCGGACTCTTCGCCTGTGTCTCAAGACGCTCAGAGGAGATCGCCAGTAGCGATTGATTCGGCCTGGCAAAACATGGGATCGTGAGGAAGAATTCGAGAAGATCGAGCCCAGAGGCGCCAGCGCGAGAGCCGGCTGAACGTCGCCTGAAGAGTGTGGCGTGCGCACTCCTGCGCGCAGCGTTCCCACTCTGGGAACGCATGGTTCTTCGCCCGGCTACAAGTGTCCGCACGAGTGCGGACACGGCACGTTAAGAACGTGCGCCACAACCGTGATGTAGACTAACGGTTCGTACACACGATGGAATTCGGCTACTTCACGCTCAGCGACAACCATTATCAGAACAACCCGCGGGGCGCGAACGAGTTCGTTTCGAACATCGTCGCCGAAGCCGTTTACGCCGACCACCTCGGCTTTCGTTCCGCCTGGATCGGCGAGCATCACTTCAGCACGCTCGGCGTTCTCTCCTGCCCCGACCTGGTCCTGGCCAATGTCGCCGCCCGCACCAGCCGCATCCGCCTCGCGCCGGCGGTAACGGTGCTGCCTCTGCATCATCCCATCCGTGTCGCCGAACAATGGGCGACGCTCGATCTGCTCAGCGGCGGACGCGTCGAATTCGCAGCCGGACGCGGATACGATCGCCGCGAGTACGTGCCCTTCAAGGTCTCTTTCGACGACAACCAGGGAATCTTCGAGGAGGGCATGGAAGTGGTCCGCCGCCTGTGGGCGAGCGACGGTCCGATTTCGCATCACGGCAAGTACTACCAGTTCGACGATGTCGCGATCACGCCCAAACCGGTGCAGCGCCCTCTGCCCGCCTACATCGCCTCGTTCTCGAAGCCGTCGATGGAGCTCGCCGGCAGATTGGGCTGCGGCCTGGTGGTCGCTCCTTTCGCCGCCGCCATGACATTCGGAGGTCTTCGGGAGGTCGCGGAGTTCTACGGCGAGGCCTGCTCGCGGCACGGCCAGCCGCGGGGCCGGCTGATGTGCAGCTACTTCACCCATTTCGCCGACAACGCGCGCGAGGAAGAAGCGGCGCGCGCCCGCCAGTTGCGTTATTACCGTGAGTGCGTGCTGGCGGCGTTTCCGTCGGACCCGAGTAACGTTCCGCCGAGCTATCGCTACTTCATCGGGATGGTCGAGAGGCTGAGAAACGCGCGGCCTGAAGACCTCAACGAGAACGCCGTGCTGCTGGGTTCGACCGCGCAGATCATCGATACGCTGAAGAGAGTCGAACAGACCGGGTTCGACGAAGTGATCCTCTATTTCAACGTGGGGCTGAAGCCTCACACGCAAGTGAAGGAGGAGATGGCGCGCTTCATGGCGGAGGTCGTGCCGGCCTTCGGGCAGCCCTCCCCTCGCTGACGCTCGGGGTTCAGTTAGACTAGATAACCATGACCAACAGACGCGAATTTCTGACCGGACTCGGAGCGCTTGGCGCTGCCACGCTCATGCCCGAGGTGCGGTCGGCTGCACAGGCCCGGCCGATTCGCATCGACACGCACCATCACTTCACGGTGCCGGGTCTGCGCGCCGAGGTCACCAAGGCGGGCCAGCAGCCTCTTCTCAAGTGGACGCCCGAAGTATCGCTCGAAGACATGGACAAGGGTGGCGTAGCCACCTCGATTCTCTCGGTGGGCGATCCGGGTCTGTGGTTCGGAGACAACAACGCGGCGCGCAAGCTGGCGCGCGAGGTCAACGAATACGCGGCGAAACTGGTGCGGGATTATCCGGGTCGTTTCGGCATGTTTGTCGGACTGCCACTGCCCGACGTGGAAGGCTCGCTCAAGGAGCTCGAGTACGGACTCGATACGCTCCACGCCGACGGCGTGTGCGTGCTGTCGAGCTACCAGGGGAACTACCTGGGCAACGAGCTGTTCGCCCCGCTCATGGACGAGCTCAACCGGCGCAAGGCTGTTGTGTATTGCCATCCGCTGTGCGCCGCCTGCGCGAGCCAGCCCGCGTTGAAGGACGGGCAGGCTCGCGGAGTGGAGTTCGTCCTCGATACCACGCGCACGATCCTGAGCGTTCTGGCGAACGGCACGGTTACGCGATGCCCGGACATTCGCTTCATCTGGTCGCACGGCGGCGGCACGGTGCCCTTCATCACCACTCGCCTGGCCGGGGCTGCGCCGAAGTTGCCCAAGGGCGTGATTTACGAGCTGCAGAAATTTTATTACGACACCGCGCAGGCGTTCAGTCCGTACACGCTGCCGTCGTTCAAGAAGCTGGTGCCGGCGTCGCACATCGTATTCGGCACCGATTTCCCGCTGGGCGGCGGCACGGCAGCCGCGGTGGCCAAGGGCCTGGCGGACAACGGAGGGTTCACCCCCGCCGAGCTGCGCGGCATCGACCGCGACAACGCGCTGGAGTTGCTCCCGAGGCTCAAGACTTGAGCGCGCCGGCATCCTGGGGATGCCGCAACACCCGATCGGCCAGCGCCCGCATATCGTCGATGATGAAATCGGGCGGCGCTTCCGCGAACGTCTCCGGCTGAAATCCCCAGGTCACGCCGCAGGCGCCCACGCCCGCATTGCGCGCCGTCAGGACATCTACGGCGCTATCGCCCACCATGAGCGTGCGCGCGCGGTCGGCCCCGGATTCGGCGAGCAACGACTCGACGCCCGCCGGATGCGGCTTCTTTTCCTCAAAACTGTTGCCGCCGTAGATGCGGAAGAAATGCGCCGCGAGCCCCAATCCGTCGATCAGGCGGACGCTGAAACGCACCGGCTTATTCGTCAGCACGGCCATGGGAACGCCGGAGGAGTGAAGGCGGTCGAGCGCTTCCCGAACGCCGGGATAGAGCGTGGTCGCGTCCAGCATGTGCTCGCGGTAATAGTCGAGGAAGTATCGGTGCGCTCGCTCCAGGTCCGCTTCGCTCGCGCCGGGCAGCGCGCGGCGCACCAGCATCGGGGCGCCGTTGCCCACGTAGGAATAAACGCGGTCGTCGGCGAGGGACGCAAGGCCCATCCAGGCGCGCATCGCGTTTACCGAATCGGCCAGGTCGCGCTTGGAATCGATGAGGGTGCCGTCCAGGTCGAAGATCAGCAGATCCTGTGCGCTCAAAGATCCACCTTCTTGAGATCCGGATGCTCCTTGCGCTTCTTCTTGAGCTGCTCGTCCCAAGCCTTGCGGATGTCATCCAGGCCCTCGCGGAACGCTTCTTTGAGCGCCTTGGGTGCGAGCGACGCGCACAAATTGGACGCGTCGATGGCGTAGGGCAGCGTTCGCGAATCCACCATCCAGGCCGGCAGCGGACGCGGCGTGAAGGCCAGCAGCACCGAGACGAACGCCACCGCGATCAGGCTGCCGCGCACCAGTCCGAAGGCTCCCCCCATCAGCCGGTCGAGCCAGGAAAGCCCGGTCCAGCGGAACAGCTTCGCCAGCAGCTTTCCGAGCAGCGCGCCCGCAGAAAGGAAACCAGTGAACACGATGAAAAAGCCCAGCAGGTTCGACGCCGCAGCCGACTTGAGGTACTGGTGAACCCAGGCGGCGGGGATTCCGTAGAACCAGAAGCCGCACAGCAGGCCGGTGACGGCGGCGATGAAACCGACGCCCACGCGCGCGAAACCGGCGATGTATCCGGCGGCGACCGAGGCGCCAACCACAATCACCAGCAGCAGGTCGAGCAGGTTCAGGTTCACAGTGATTTCCCGGTGAGCGCCCGGTAAGCCTCTTTGTATTTCTCGCTGGTGCGGTGCGCGACCTCCTCCGGCAGGGCCGGAGCCGGAGGCTGCTTGTTCCAATGAATCGACTCGAGGTAGTCGCGCACGTACTGCTTATCGTAGGAGGGCTGCGGTCCGCCGGGCGCGTAGGTATCCAGGGGCCAGAAGCGCGAGGAGTCCGGCGTCAGGACCTCGTCGGCCAGCACGATCTCCCCGTCCACGACGCCAAATTCAAACTTGGTGTCCGCGATCACGATGCCGCGGGTGCGCGCGTAATCGGCGGCGCGGCGGTAGATCGCGAGCGTCAGGTCCCGGAGCCGGGCCGCGAGGTCAGCCCCGACGATCCCGCAGACCTGGTCGAACGAAATGTTCTCGTCGTGGCCGGACTGCGCTTTGGTCGCCGGCGTGAACACCGGCTCCGGAAGCGCGTCGCTTTCCCGCAGTCCCTCGGGCAGCGCGATGCCGCAGATGCCGCCGGTTCGCTGGTAATCCTTCCAGCCGGAGCCCGCGACGTAGCCGCGCGCGACGCACTCGACGTCGAACATGTGCGCGCGGCGCACCCACATCGAGCGGCCCTCGAGTTCGAGCGGGAGTTCGCTCACGTCCGCGCTCAGGAAATGATTGGGAACCATGTCGCGCAGAAAATCGAGCCAGAACAGAGTCATCTGCGTCAGCACGCGTCCCTTGTCCGGGATGCCGGTGGCCAGGATGTAGTCGAACGCGGAGATGCGGTCAGTGGCGACGATCAGGAGCCGGTCGCCGTCCTCGTAAATGTCGCGGACTTTGCCGCGGGCGCGCAGCTTGAGACCGGGCAGATTGGTCTCGAGCAGCACGGAAGTGGATGGGATGTGGGGTGCAGGGGCCAAACACAATTATACTGAGGGATTCGCATGCTCCTGTCGATCCTGATCCCGGTGTACAACGAGCGCACGGTGGTCGAGCAGAGCCTCGCCCTGGTGCTCTCTGCGCCGCTGCCGGAGAACATGGCGCGGGAGCTGGTGGTGGTGGACGATTGCTCGACCGACGGCACGTCGGAAATCCTGGCGGGGATGGCGGCGCGCGAGCAGCGCATCCGCCTGTTTCGCCACGCCGTGAATCAGGGCAAGGGCGCCGCCGTGCGCACGGCGATCCAGAACGCGACAGGCGATTTTTGCCTGGTGCAGGACGCCGATCTCGAATACGATCCTTCCGAGTATGTGAAGCTGCTCCGGCCGCTGCTCGACGGCCGCGCGGACGCCGTTTTCGGATCGCGTTATCTCGCCGGAGAGCAGTCCCGGCTGCTCCCCTTCTGGCACTCGATGATCAACAAAGGGCTGACGCTGGTCTCGAACATGTTCAGCAACCTGAACGTGACCGACATGGAGACCTGCTACAAGGTTTTTCGCACCGATCTGCTCAAGAGCATACCGATTCGCTCCAACCGCTTCGGCTTCGAGCCGGAGATCACCATGAAAGTGTCCAAGCGCAAGCTGCGCGTCTACGAGGTGCCGATCAGCTACCACGGCCGCACCTACGAGGAGGGGAAAAAAATCGGTTGGAAGGACGGCGTGAAGGCGCTGGGCGTGATCCTGCATTTCTGGCTGGTGGACGATCTGTATGAGGCCAGCTACGGGCGCGGACTGCTCCACAGCCTGACCGGAACGCCTCAATATCTGAGCTGGCTGACCAGAGTGCTGCGGCCGAATCTCGGCGACACCGTGCTCGAGATCGGCGCGGGCCTGGGGCACTTGACCGGCCGCCTGATGGGACGAAAGCTCGACTACGTCGCCGGCGAGCGCGATCCTTTATATCTGCACGGGCTGCGGAACCGCTTTCTGCGCACGCCCAACGTGCGCGTGTGCGAGCTCAATCCCGAGAACCCCGCCGATTATGCTCCCTGGGAGGGGAAATTCGAGAGCGCGCTGTGCGTGAACGTCCTCGAATCGGTGGAGAATCCGGCGGGCGTGATCGCTTCGCTTGGGCGCTGTCTGAAGCCGGGAGGCGCGATGATCGTGCTGGTGCCGCAGGGCAAGAACCTGTACGGGTCGCTCGACCGCGCCATGGGACACAAGCGCCGGTTCTCGGCGTCTGAGTTGCGCAAGCTGATCGAAGACGCCGGGCTTCGCGTCGAGCGCATGCTGCAACTCAACAAAATCGGAGCGCTGTCATGGTGGGTGTTCGGCAAGCTGCTGGGCCGCACGCGCATTCATAAGCCCGCGCTGAAATTGTTCGACAAGACGGTCTGGATCTGGCGCCGTATCGACGGCCTATTGCCCTGGCGCGGCCTGTCTCTGATTGCCGTGGCGCGAAAGGGCGCCGCATGAACAAATACATCGTGACGGGCGGCGCCGGATTCATCGGTTCCGCGCTGGTGAGGACGCTGCTGGCGGGCGATGGAGGGAGCGTCGAGGTGATCGACAGTCTGCTCACCGGCCGCGAGCGCAATCTGGCGGAAGTGCGGGAGCGAATCGCGTTTCATCGAGCCGATATCCGCGACGCGGCGGCCATCGCTCCGCTCATTCGCGGCGCGGACACGGTGTTCCACCTGGCGGCGATTCCCTCGGTCCCGCGCTCGATCGACGATCCGGTGCCGGCGCATGAAGTGAACATCGATGGAACGTTCAACGTGTTCCGCGCGGCGGCGCTCGGCGGCGTGCGGCGCGTAGTGTATGCGGCGTCGTCCTCGGCTTACGGCGACAGCGAGACGCTGCCCAAGGTGGAGACGATGGCGCCGCGGCCCCAGTCACCCTACGCGGTGCAGAAACTGGCCGGCGAGTATTACGCGTCGGTGTTCCACTCCTGCTTCGGTCTGGAGACGGTCTCGCTGCGCTTCTTCAACGTGTACGGGCCGAGGCAGGATCCGTCGAGTCCGTACTCCGGCGTACTGAGCCTGTTCATGAAACACGTGCTCGCGCGCACATCGCCGACAATATTCGGCGACGGCGAGCAGTCGCGCGATTTCACTTATGTCGAGGACGTGGCCGAGCTGTGCGTCAAAGCCGCGCGCGCCGAGGGCGTCGCCGGGAAGATGTACAACGCGGGCAACGGCGGCCGCTACACGCTGAATTTTGTGTGGAGCGCTCTGCAAAAGATGGAGGGCGTCGAGATTCCGGCGCGCTACGGACCTCCCCGCGCCGGCGATGTGCGGCACTCGATGGCCGATACGGCCCTGGTGACGGCGGCGCTGGGACATGCGCCGCGGTTCAGCATCGAAGAGGGACTGAGGAGGACGCTCGAATGGTACCGCCGGGAGGGATAAGAGGCGGGCGTCCGCGATTGCGGGGAGTGGGAACGCCGCGCGCGGGCCAGACGCCACCGGCCCCCGCCAAGAAGCGCGTGCTGTTTGTCTGCATCGGAAACTCATGCCGCAGCCAGATGGCCGAGGGGTTCGCCCGCGCGTATGGCTCCGACGTGATGGTGGCGCGCAGCGCGGGATTGAGCCCCGCGACGATCATCGCGCCGCTGACGCGGCAGGTGCTCGGCGAGAGAAACATCCGCATCGACGATCATTTCCCCAAGGGCCTCGAAGCGCTGGCGCGCGAGACGTTCGACGTCGTAGTGAACCTGAGCGGGATGCCGGTCCCCAGGAAGGCGCCTCGCGTGGTGGAGTGGTCCGTCGTCGATCCGATTGGGCAGACCGAATCGGTGTATCGCGCGGTGGCCAATCAGATCGAGGGGCTGGTAATGCGGCTGATTCTGGAGTTGCGGGCGGGCGCGTGAGAGAGCTGACAGACGGGGGCCGCGAGCAGACCGCTCCCTTAGGGAGTGGACAGCAGGCGTTTTTCCGCAACCCGCTTCCCAACCAGTAGACTGTTAAGGATGGCAAATCTTGGATTCGTAGGCTTGGGCGTGATGGGCGGCAACATGGTGGACCGCCTGCTCGCCAAGGGCCACACCGTAACCGGTTACAACCGTACCCGATCGAAAGCGCAGTGGCTCATCGACAAAGGAATGAAGTGGGCGGATTCTCCGCGCGCGGTCTGCCAAGCCGCGGATGTCACGATGTCCATGGTCAGCCACTCCGCCGCGCTCGGCGAAATCGCTGACGGCCCCAACGGGATGCTCGCGGGCCTCAGCCCCGGCAAGTTCCTGGTCGATATCAGCACCGTCAGTCCGGCCGTCAGCCGCGCGCTGGCCGCCCGGGTGCGGGAAAAAGGCGCCGACATGCTCGACGCGCCGGTGTCGGGAAGCGTGGTCACGCTCCAGCAGGGCAAGCTCTCGCTGATGGTCGGCGGCCGCAAGGAAACCTTCGAGCGCCTGAAGCCTCTGCTCGAAGACATCGGACCCAAGGTGACCCACGTCGGCGAAAACGGCCTCGCGCTGGTGATGAAGATCGCGACCAATCTCAGCCTCACCGTGCAGATGCTGGCCTTCTCGGAAGGAGTGTTGCTCGCCGAGAAAAGCGGGATCGCGCGCGAGACCGCCGTCGACGTCCTCACCCACAGCGTTATCGGATCGCCGATGGTTCAGTATCGCGGTCCGTTCGTCCTCAAGATGCCCGATGAGGCATGGTTCAATGTAAACATGATGCAGAAGGACATGCTGCTCGCGCTGGAGCTGGGCCGCCAGGTGGACGTGCCGCTGCCGACCACCTCCACGGCCAACCAGTTCCTGACCGCCGCGCGCGGCATGGGCTTTGCGCACGAGGATTTCGCCGTGATTTTCCGCGTGCTGGCGCGCATGTCTGGAGTCGCAAAATGACCACCGCGATCGACCTATCGAAACAGGATTTCGCCATCGAGACCGAGCAGGGACTCCGCATGTACCGCCGGATGCTCACCATCCGTCTGTTCGAGGAGCAGGTAAACGAGCTGTATACGCGCGCGCTGATGCCCGGCCTCGCTCACCTTTATATAGGGGAAGAAGCCGTCGCCGTCGGCATCTGCGAAGCGCTGCGGCAGGACGATTACATCACCAGCACGCATCGCGGTCACGGGCATTGCGTCGCCAAAGGCGCGGCGCCGGACCGCATGTTCGCCGAGCTGCTCGGCAAGGAAGCCGGCTATTGCAAGGGCAAAGGCGGCTCCATGCACATCGCCGATCCGGACACGGGCAACCTGGGAGCGAACGCGATCGTCGGCGGAAGCGCCGGCATCGCCACCGGCGCGGCGTTTTCCGCCAAGCGCCTGGGCAAGGGACAAGTCGCGGTGTGCTTTTTCGGCGAGGGCGCCCTCGGCCAGGGAGTGCTCTACGAAGTGATGAACATGGCTTCGCTGTGGAAGCTGCCGGTGATCTACGTGTGCGAAAACAACATGTACAACGAGTACACGCACTTTTCCGAGACCACCTCTGGCACGATCCTGGCGCGCCCCGCTGCGTTCGGAATCCACGCGGAGAGCGTCGACGGACAGGACGTGCGCGCGGTCCACGCGACGGCCCGGCGGCTGGTCGAACGCGCCCGCCAGGGCGAGGGTCCGGCGTTTCTTCTCGCCAACACCTATCGCTACATGGGACATCACGTGGGCGACGTCAGCCGCGACTACTACCGCTCCAAGCAGGAAGAGCAGCAGTGGAAGACCGAGCGGGATCCGATCAAGATCATGGGCGACTGGCTCGTCGCGCAGAATCTGAGCTTGGATCAAATTCACGCCGAAGTGAAAACGGAGATAGAGAAAGCCGTCCAGTTTGCGCTGGCGGCTCCCTTTCCGGCTCTCGACAAAGTGGAGCAGGACGTGTATGCCTGAAACACTGTCTGAGACACGAACCGCCGTTCGGGAGATCACGCTGGGCGAAGCAGTCCGCGAAGCGCTGGCGGAGGAAATGCGGCGCGACTCGCGCGTGCTCATGCTCGGTGAGGATATCGCCGAAGCGGGAACGGTATTCAAGGTTCTCTCTGGGCTGGTCGGCGAGTTCGGCCCGGAGCGCGTGGTGGACACGCCCATCTCGGAAGCGGGTTTTACGGGAATCGGCGTCGGCGCCGCCATGACCGGCCTGCGTCCGGTGGTAGACATCATGTTCGGCGATTTCGTCGGGCTCATCATGGACCAGATGGTGAACCAGGCGGCCAAAGTTCACTACATGTCGGGCGGGCGATGGAAAGTTCCGATGGTGCTGCGGACCACTCTGGGCGCCACGCGGCGGTCGGCCGCGCAGCACTCGCAATCGCTGCATGCCTGGTTCTGCCACATTCCCGGCCTGAAAGTGGTGATGGCATCGACGCCCTACGACGCCAAGGGCCTTTTGAAAACCGCCATCCGCGACGACAATCCCGTCGTGTTCTACGAAGACAAGATGATGTACCGGCTGAAGGGTCCGGTGCCCGAAGAGGAGTACACGATCCCGCTCGGCCTCGCCGACATCAAGCGCGAAGGCGACGACATCACGATCGTCGCCACCTCCAGCATGGTGCAGGTGGCGCTGGGCGCCGCAAAGTTGCTCGAGGAGTCCGGCATCAGCGCGGAGGTGGTCGATCCGCGCACGCTCTGGCCGCTCGACGAGCGGACGCTGATCGAATCGGCGAAAAAAACCTCGCGGGTGATCGTCGTCGACGAGGGTTACGGCCGCTACGGCGTGACCGCGGAGCTTGCGTCGGTGATCCAGGAAGGCGCGTTCTTCGATCTGGAAGCGCCGGTCAAAAGGATGGGCGCGATGCACGTTCCCATTCCGTTTTCTCCGCCGCTGGAGGATGCGACCGTACCGACCGAGCAGACGGTAGCCGCTGCGGCCCGCGAACTCTGCGGCAAAGGATGACCCTTATTTGTGTTTACTCGTGTTCATTCGTGGCCTAAATTGGGAGGCATTTTGTGGCACTGAAAACTCACGGAACCATGGCGGTCGATTGGGAGCAGCGCATCGACTTCGACCGGCTGCGCAAGGAACGTCTGGCGCGCGCAAAGGCGCTGCTGGCGAAGTCGGAGATGGGCGCGCTGCTGTGCTTCGACATGAACAACGTGCGCTACATCACCGCCACGCACATCGGCACCTGGGCGCAGGACAAAATCAGCCGCTTCACGCTGCTGCCGCAGGGCGATGAGCCCATCCTCTGGGACTTCGGTTCGGCCGCCCGCCACCATCAGCTCAATTGCCCATGGCTCGGCGAACGCTCCCGCGCGGGCATTCCTTTGCTGCGCGGCGCGATGTCTCCGGAAATGGGCCGCGCCGAGAACGTGGCGCGCAAGATCAAAGTCGAGCTCGAGAAGCGCGGTCTGCACAAGCAGCCGCTCGGGATCGACGTGGTCGAGCCGCCGATCCTGTTCGCCCTGCAAAAGGAGGGCATCACCATCGTCGACGGCCAGCAGCTCATGTCGGATGCGCGCGTCATCAAGACGCAGGACGAGATCGCGCTGCTCAACACTTCCGCGATGATGGTCGACGCCGCCTACGACGAGCTCTACCGCGCGATGAAGCCCGGCATGGCCGAGAACGAGGCCGTCGGACTCGTGAGCAAAGTGCTGTACGATCTCGGCTCGGAATACGTCGAGGGCGTGAACGCCATCTCCGGCGAGCGCTGTAATCCGCATCCTCACCTTTTTTCCGATCGCGTGCTTCGCCCCGGCGACCCGGTCTATTACGACATCTTGCACTCGCACATGGGATACCGGACCTGCTACTACCGCTGCTTCGCGATCGGTTACGGATCGCACGCGATGGTGGACGCCTACAAGCGTTGCCGCGACTATCTCGACGCGGCCATCTCGCTGGTGCGCCCGGGCCGCACCACGGCGGAAATCGCTTCGGTCTGGCCGAAAGCGCAGGAGTTCGGATTCCCCAACGAAGAGGCGGCCTTCGCGCTTCAATTCGGCCACGGCATCGGGCTGGCGATCTGGGAAAAGCCGGTCATCAGCCGGCTGGTGTCTTTGGAGCACTCGCACGAGATCAAGCCCGGCATGGTGTTCGCGCTCGAGACGTTCTGGCCCTCGACCGACGGTTGGAGCGCCGCTCGCATTGAGGAAGAAATCGTGGTGACTGAAACCGGCCACGAAGTGATCACTCGTTTCCCGGCCGAGGAGTTGATGGTCGCCGGCGCGCATTACTTCACCGTGAACGGCCAGCTTCCCACCACGCGCGAGCACGAGCCTCCGCCAAACAGAAACGTCGTCGAAATGGTGGAAGCCAGCGCACGGGTGGAGAGAGTCGGGGTCTCCGACTAACCCATGGCGTTCAGCGTTGTCATGCCCGCGCTCGAAATGGCGCAGGAAACCGGAAAGATTCTCGCCTGGCTCAAGCGCGAGGGCGATCCCATCGCCAAGGGCGAGATGCTGCTCGAAATCGAGACCGACAAGATCGTGGTCGAGCTGGAGGCGCCGGCCGGCGGCATCCTCGCCGGAGTGAAGTCGCGCGAGGGCGACGTGGTGCCGGTCGGCCAGACCATCGCGTGGATCGTCGCGCCGGGAGAGCAGCCACCAGTGGAGGACGCTGCGCCCGCTCCCGTTGCACGAGCCACGACTGCGGAACCCGCGCGCACGGCGCCTCTTCAAGAGAGGCCTTCCGCTGAAGGACCTCGCGCCTCACCCAAAGCCCGGCGCATCGCGCAGGAGCGCGGCGTGGATCTGAGCAAGGTGCGCGGCACCGGTCCCGGCGGAATCATCAGCGCCGAAGACGTTCTGGCGGCGGCCGAGTCGCCCACGCCGGTTGCCGCCCCGCCCGAGACTCTCAGCGCCACCGCGCGGCTGATGGCCGAGCGGACCACGCAGAGCTGGACCCAAACGCCTCACTTTTTTCTGGTGCGCGAGGTCGATGCCGGAGCGCTGGTCGAGGCGCGCGAACAACTGGGCCCGGCGATCGAGCGCGACCGTCAGGTAAGACTGACGCAGACCGATCTCCTCGTCGCGCTGGTGGCCCGCGTGCTAACCAAGCATCCCAAGATGAACGCGAGTTGGGACGGGGCCGCGGGAATCCGTCTCCATCCGAGCGTCAACATCAGCGTGGCGATGGCGGTGAAGGACGGCGTGATCGGAGCCGTGATCCCCAACGCGAGCGCCTCAGGCCTCGGCGACATCGCCGTCCAGCGACGCGATCTGACCGAGCGCGCCAGAGCCGGCCGCCTGCGCCCCGCCGACATCACCGGCGGCACCTTCACCATCAGCAACCTGGGCATGTACGGCGTTGATGGTTTCAGCGCGATCATCACGCCGCCGCAAGCCGCGGTTCTCGCCGTCGGTCGCATCGCCGATCGCGTCGTGCCCGTCGACGGGCGTCCCGGAATTCGTCCGATGCTGACGCTGACTCTCTCGAGCGATCATCGCGTGGTGGATGGCGCGCAGGCCGCCGTATTCCTCAGCGATCTCGCCGGCGCGATTCGCGAGCCGCAGAAGTGGCTCCATTAACAGATCACGATGTCTGGATGAGCGCGGCGCTCGCGCTGGCGCGCGAGGCCGAAAGTGCGGGCGAAGTGCCCGTCGGCGCGGTGGTGGTGATCGACGGCCGGGTCGTGGGACGGGGACGGAACTCGCCCATCGCCCGCCACGACCCGACCGCCCATGCCGAGATCCTCGCGCTGCGCGAGGCCGCCTCGGCGCTGGGCAACTATCGCCTCGAAGGCGCGACTCTCTACGCGACCCTCGAGCCCTGCGTGATGTGCGCGGGAGCGCTGGTGGCGGCCCGCGTGTCGCGCCTGGTCTTCGGCGCTCGCGATCTGCGGTTTGGCGGCGTCCGCAGCAAGTTCCGGCTGGCGGACGCAGACGTGCTCAACCACAAGGTCGAGATCGTCGAAGGCGTCCTCGGCGTGGAATGCGCCGGGCTGATGCAGCAGTTCTTCGCAACCCGCCGGTAATGCCCTCCGCTCGCTGACGCGCGCGGTTCTGAACCGCGACCGTGAGGGAGCGGACAGGCCGCACCGACTACGCGATCATCGGGAATCGCAGGTGCTCGGGCACCACCGGGATTCTCATCGGCGGCCGGATCGTCGTCCGGCGCGAGGGGTCCAGGCGGGACGGGCCGTGGAAATACTCGTCGAGCGGAAACAACGAGTATGGCTCGGTCTCCCGGAAAGCGCGCCCCAGCTTTTGCTCGATCCGATAGACGGCGTGGAAGAAATTGCCCCGGTCGATGTGTAACCGCCGGGAGCAGAGCTTCCAGTCCGCCCCCAGGATGAAATGGTACCGGAACAGACGGTACTCGAAATCGTCGAGGGCGCGCCTGGTAATTAAAGTGAAATCGGCGATATATTCTTCGTCTTTTCGCCCCCATGTGGAGGGCCGCTCGCGGCCCATGTGCGGCTCGAGCGACACCCGGCTCAAGTGCCGTTCCTGCGTCACGCAGCGCAGAAAGCGGTCGTAACAGATCCTGAAGATGGCCCGCATCACGCAGTTACACGGCGAGAGCGCTCCCTTCTTTCCCATACGCAATCCGGAACCGTGGCATTGCGTGCAGTTGTGCATGGCGAGCACCAATGTTTCCGATCGAGTCCAATCCATTCCTTCGTCCTCTCCAACCGATCCGGCCGGTCCCCGGCCGGTAGGTAAGGTAATAGTACGGATATTACCCAATAATGTCAAATGTTTTTTATCTATTGTGCTCTTATTGTGCCGATTATTGTCGCGCGCCGGAGGCTTCGCGGTAGACGGCCAGCACCTCGCGCGCGGTCTGGTCCCAATGGAACCGGCCTGCCTGCTCGCGCCCGGCGGCGGCCATGCGCCCGCGCCGGTCCTCGTCGAGCAACACTTCCCGCAGACCCCGCGCGATGTCGAACACGTTGTCCGGACTCACCAGCTCGGCCGCCTCGCCGACGGCTTCGACCAGCGAAGGGATGTTGGAGGCGACCACGGGCGTTCCGCAGGCCATCGCCTCCAGCGGCGCGAGCCCGAAGCCTTCATAGAGCGATGGGAAGGCGAAGACTTCCGCCGCCCGATAGAACACGCGGAGCGTATCGAGCGGAACAAAGCCCAGGAAGCGGACCGCCTGCTCGATGCGGGTATGGGCCACGGCCTGCCGCACGGAAGGGTGTTTGGAGAGCTCGTCGCCGATGATCACCAGCCGCAGGTCGCGATACCGCGGATGCTTCTCCAGGTCGGACCGCAGCACGGCGAAGGCTTCCACCAGCCGCGCCACGTTCTTCTGTGCGCGGATCGGCCCGGCATACAAAACGAAGGGATAGGTGATGGAGTAGCGCTCCAGCAACTGGCGCGCCTGCACGGGATCGTCTTCCTGGGCGTTGAAGGCGGGATCGGGCGCGCTGTAAATGGTTCGGACCCGGGAGGAGGGGACGTGAAGGACGGTCTCGACGTCGCGGCGGGTGGAGTTCGACACGGCAATGACGCGCGCGGCGTGCGTCGCCCCGCGCCGGTAGCGTTCCTCGTGAAGGGTGTGGCGGAAATCGCGCCGCGTGGGAAACAGGAGGGTGCTCATGTCGTGGATGGTCACAACGTAGGGGCGGGGCATCCACCAGGCCACGGAATTCAGCGGAATATGGTACAAATCGGCTCGAAATGGGCGCAAAAAGTACGGAAAGGAGAGGTTGTGGAACGCGTCGGTGTCCGGCCGCGCGTAGGCGGCGGCCTGAACGTTCGGACCGAGCTCGCTGGTGTGCTCGAGGTCCTCGGGCCGGGCGATCAGCGTGTAGCGGTTTTCCTGGTCCAGGCGCGCCAGCGCGCGCAGCAGATTGCGGATGTAGGTGCCGATCCCGAAGTCGCGGAGCCGGCGAACGTCGATGACGATGTGCAGCGGCATCAGCCGGCTTCCAACTTTAGCGGGCCGCCGCCGCGGTCAGCTTCCAGGCGTAGAGAGGGAACCGATCGGTGAGCGCGGCGACCCGGCGGCGCACCTCGGCCAAAGTCTCCTCGTTCGCAATGTTGTCGAGCACGCGCGCGATCAGCGCGGCGACTTCGCCCATCTCCGCCTCGCCGAAGCCGCGCGTGGTGACGGCCGGGCTGCCGAAACGCATCCCGCTCGGATTGAGCGGAGGGTTCACGTCAAACGGGATGGTGTTCTTGTTGGCGGTGATGTGCGCGCGGTCCAGCGCCGCTTCGGCCTCCTTGCCGCGCACGCCTTTGGCAAAGACGTCGGCCAGCAGGACGTGCGTGTCGGTGCCTCCGGAGACCAGGCGGAATCCGTGCCGGTGGAGGCCTTCGGCGAGCGCGCGGGCGTTGGCGATGACCTTCTTCTGATAGGCGACGAACTCCGGCGCCATGGCTTCCTTGAAGCACACGGCCTTGGCCGCGATCACGTGTACCAGCGGCCCTCCCTGCACGCCGGGAAACACCACCTTGTCGATGGCCGCGCCGTACTTTCCCTCCGCCAGAATCAGGCCGCTGCGCGGGCCCCGCAGGGTCTTATGCGTTGTGGAAGTGACGATGTCGGCAAACTCGCACGGATTGGGATGCAGGCCGGCGGCGACCAGTCCGGAGAAATGCGCCATGTCGACCAGGAGGATGGCGCCGCAGGAATCCGCGATCTGGCGGAATCGCGCGAAGTCCAGGATGCGCGGATAGGCGCTGCCGCCGGCGATGATCAGACGGGGCTTGTGCTCTTCGGCGAGGCGCGCCAGCTCGTCGTAATCGATCCGCTCATCCTCGCGGCGTACGCCGTAGGGGACGATGTGGTACGTTTTCCCGGAAAAATTCAGAGGGTGGCCGTGGGTGAGGTGTCCGCCGTGGGACAGGTTCATGCCGAGAACCGTGTCGCCGGGGTTGATCACGCTGGCATAGGCGGCCTGGTTGGCTTGCGAGCCCGAGTGCGGCTGCACGTTGGCATACTCGGCGTGGAACAGTTGTTTGGCGCGGTCGCGCGCCAGGTTTTCGACCACGTCGGTGTGCTCGCAACCGCCGTAGTAGCGCTTGCCCGGGTAACCCTCGGCGTACTTGTTGGTGAAAACGCTGCCGGTGGCTTCAAGCACCGCCTCCGAGGTGAAGTTCTCACTGGCGATCAGCTCCAGGCGCGAGGCCTGGCGCTCGGTTTCCTTGCGGATGGCCTCGAAGATTTCCGGGTCGGCCTCCGCCAGAGGGCGCGCCATGCGTTGCTGTTCGGTCATTGGAAAGATGAATCCCGATTTTAGCATTCGGGCGCAGCGGGCCGGCCGCGCAGTAGTCCGAGCGAATAAAATAAGTGATATTCTGAGGCGCAGCGGCAGCCATGACCGGGGAACGCTTCCAGCAAATTCAGGAGTTGTACCACGCGGCGCGGGAGGATCGCGCGGCGTTGGATAAAGCGGATCCCGAGCTGCGGCGCGAGGTGGAGTCACTGCTGGCGCAGGATGGGGTTTCGCTTCCAAGTTTGAACCTGGTCTCCGATGTGACCATCACGCAATTAGCCGCAGGCGCGCAGTTGGGCCCCTACAAGATTGAGGCTCGGATCGGAGCGGGCGGGATGGGCGAGGTGTATCGCGCGGCCGACACCCGTCTGGACCGAAAAGTCGCGATCAAAATCTCCGCTCAGCAGTTCAGCGGACGCTTCGAGCGCGAGGCCCGCGCCATTTCGGCGCTGAACCATCCGCACATTTGCACCCTCTATGATGTCGGACCCAACTACCTGGTCATGGAATTGGTGGAGGGCGAAACGCTTGCCGCCCGCCTCAAAAAGGGGCCGCTGCCGATGGAAATGGCGCTGCGCTATGGCGCCGAGATCGCCGACGCATTGGCGGCGGCGCACGCCAAGGGGATCGTTCATCGCGATCTGAAGCCCGGCAACGTCATGGTGAGCAAGAACGGCGTTAAGGTGCTGGATTTCGGGCTGGCGAAATCGCAGCGGGATGACAACCTGACGGTCGCCAACGCTGTGATGGGCACGCCGGCCTACATGGCTCCCGAGCAGCGCGAGGGTAAGGAGTGCGACGCGCGGACGGACATCTACGCGCTTGGTCTGGTGCTCCGCGAGATGACGCCAGACCTCCCTCCGCATGTTGCGCGCGTGGTGGAGCGATGTCTCGCAACCGAGCCTGACAGCCGGTGGCATTCAGCAAAGGACGTGCAGTTCGAGCTTGAAGTGGCGCCGGCCATGGCATCACCGGCGACAAGATCGCGCGCGCCACTGGGTTGGATCGCTGCGGGAGTGCTCGCGGTCGTGGCGATTTGGGGATGGTTGCATACTCCGCCCTCCGAGCCGCGCCCGGTCGCGCGGTGGACGACGACGCTGCTGGCAGCTGCTCCCCTCGACGGTACCGGTCTCGCTATCTCCCGCGACGGCACGCGCTTCGCGTATGGGGAGGGCACGGGCGGTTCGCGGCGGATCTGGGTCCGCATGCTGGATCGGGTCGAAGGGAAGCCCATTCCTGGCGCCGAGGGCGGCTTTCGTCCCTTCTTTTCTCCCGATGGACAATGGCTCGCATATTTCACGGCTTACGGGGGGCTGCTCAAGAAAGTTCCGGTGACGGGCGGAACCCCGGTCACTCTCTGCGAAGGGGCGAGCCCTGCGGGAGGGAGCTGGGGCGAGGACGACCGCCTTATTTTCTCCGGAAGCGGCGGAGGACTGATGCGCGTATCCGCCTCGGGAGGCGCGTGTGAAACTCTCACGACGGGCGACCGGCAAAAGGGGCAAACCTACGCGTGGCCGCAGATCCTCCCAGGTGGCCAGTCAGTCTTGTTTACGGCTGGCGCGGAGGGGTTGTCCGACAGCGCGCGGATCGCGGTGCTCGATTTGAAGTCGGGCGGGATTCGCACCCTCGTGAACGGGGGATCGTTCGGACGCTACGTTCCCTCCGGCCACTTGGTGTACGTACGCGGCGGTACGCTGTTCGCAGTGCCGTTCGACTTGAAGCGGCTGAGGGTGATGGGTCCGGAGACGCCTGCGATGGAGGGACTTTTCTACAACCCCAGGGGAGGCCTTGCCGACTACGCGTTCTCGGATTCCGGTCTCCTGCTGTACATGACGGATACGCAGGCGATCAACCTCAGGACACTCGAATGGCTGGATCGCCAGGGGACGTCGCAGTCCCTCTCGGCGCCACCGCGGGATTACATCAAGGTGCGCTTGTCGCCGGACGCACAGCATGCGGCGGTAGCTGTCGGGAGCAGCGGCAGCGCATTGGGCGATATTTGGACTCTCGATCTGGCGCGGGGCGCCTTGACTCGTCTGACAGCTGAGGGCATCTACACGAATCCCGTCTGGACGCCGGACGGCACGCGCCTGGTTTTCCGTTACGGACCATTTGGGAGCAGGGGGCTGCAATGGGCGCCGGCGGACGGGAGCGGCAAACCCGAGTTGCTCCTGGCGGGCCAAACGGGGGTTCCGGACTCCTGGACGCCAGATGGCAAGACGCTGTTGTACGAATCGACCGGGAGCGCCCATATTTGGACCTTGCATCCGCCTGGCAGCGGAGGCGATGGCAAACCACGGCTGTTGTTTGAGGCGGGCTCATTCAACGAACGTGACGCGCAGGTTTCGCCGGATGGCCGATGGGTGGCGTACACCTCCGACGAGTCCGGAAAGATCCGCGTGTATGTTCGGCCGTTTCCGGGCCCGGGAGGGAAGACTTCCATTTCGATCGAAGGCGGCGAGGAGCCGCGCTGGTCCCGCGATGGACGCGAGCTGTTTTATCGCGACGCAGGCAAGAACCAGTTGATGGCGGTGGACGTCCAGACCGGTCCCGCATTTCGGGCCGGGCAGCCGCACGCGCTTCTTGTATTGGGCAACGTGCCCTGGGATGTAGCGCCGGGCGGGAAGCGCTTCCTGGTGGTGAAAGAGCCTGACACCACGGCCGCTGAGGCCAAGCTGGGCGTGGTGGTGAACTGGTTCGAAGAGTTGCGGCAGAAGGCCGGGAAATAATGGGGATGATTGTGTTGATCGCGTTGGGCACTGGCTTGGTTTTCGCCCAAGGCTCCAACGCGACCATCCTAGGGACGGTTAAGGACGTATCCGGAGGCGTGTTGCCGGGGACGGCCGTTACCGTCAAACATCTGGAGACCGGGCTAACGCGCGCTGCCCAGACTGACACCAGCGGCAACTACAGCATCCCGTCGCTCCCGGTGGGCGCGTACGAGGTCACCGCGGGAAAGATCGGATTCAGCCGCGAAGTGCGGCGCGGGATCGAGTTGGTGGTGGCTCAGGAAGCCGTGGTGAATCTGACGCTGCAAGTGGGAGGGATCGAGCAGCAGGTCACAGTGACCGACGCGGTTCCTCTTGTGAACACGACGCTAGCCTCCACTTCCGGATTGGTCAACGAGGGCCAGATAAAGGACATGCCGCTGAACGGGCGCAGCTTCGATCAGCTTTTGATGCTCAACCCGGGTTCCGTCAACAACAGCTCGAATATCACCACCGGCTGGACGTCTTTCTCCATGTCGGGCAAGCGGCCTGAAACCAACCGGTTTCTGATCAACGGGATCGACTGGGTCGGCGGGAACGCGACCGGCCAGTTCGTTACGCCCTTGGGGGCCAGCGGAAAGCTGCTGGGGGTAGAAGCGGTGCGGGAATTCAACGCCATCCCGGACAGCTATGGCGCCGAGTATGGGAAACGGGCCGGGGGGCAGATCAGCATCGCGAGCTCCTCTGGGACCAACCAATTGCATGGAGACCTGTTCGAGTACCTGCGCAACAGCGCGTTCGACGCCCGGGATTTCTTCGATCAAACTGTCGGCACTCCCCCGTTTAAGCGCCACCAATTTGGAGGAACGCTGGGAGGTCCTCTCAAGAAGGACAAGCTGTTCCTGTTCGGCAACTACGAAGGATTTCGGCAACGGTTAGCGGTTAGCAACGTCGCGATTGTGCCGGATGCGTTCGCCCGCCAGGGTCTGTTGCCGAACGGTTCGCCCGTTCCTAACCTGAAGACAGCCATGCTGCCGTTTGTGAATGCGTTCTGGCCGGCTCCCAATGGTCCCGAGTTGAGCGGCGGAACCGCTTACCAGTACAGCAATCCTCCGCAGTCGATTCGGGAGGATTTTGGCCTGATCCGCTTCGACTACACTCTGTCTGGCAAAGATTCCTTCTCGGCCAACTACACCATTGACAACGGGGACAGGAACGTCCCGCTGCCGGACCAGAATTTTGCCCAGCTCGCTGACCAACGCGCCCAAACACTCGGTTTGCAGGAAACGCACGTTTTCTCTTCCAGTCTGGTGAATGTCGCGACCGTGGGATACGCCCGTTCGTTTGGAACCACGGTGGTTGCTCCCACAGTGCCGATCCCCGCAAACCTTGTGTTTCTTCCCGGGGGTAACCCTGGCGCGATCGTTGTCGGGGGCGGGGTGATCACCGCCGGCGGAGCGGGCGTCACGCCAGCGGGTGGCAGCAACCCGACGCGAGGCGTCAGAAATTATTACACCGAGGCCGATGACCTGCGCTTCACCAAGGGCATGCACTCCTTGAGCGCGGGCGCTTGGATTCAGCGAGTACAGCAAGGCGATGCTGGGGCAGCTCAGGGATCCGCAGGAAACGTCGCTTACGCAACAGTCCTGGCCTTGCTCCAGGACCAACCGAGCCAGTTTATCCTGAATCGGAATCCGGTTCCGGTTGGCTACCGGTCGTTCGAAGCAGCCTGGTATGTCCAGGATGAAATCAAGCTGCTGCCGAATCTCAGGATGCGTCTTGGATTGAGGGACGAAATGACCAACGGGTGGAATGAAGTGGCGGGCCGGTGCGCCAACTACTTCTATGACCCCAACTTCGTGATCCACACCAATCCGCACGTCGGCGATTCCTGCCTGGCACACAACAACGCGAAAGCGCTGTGGCAGCCGCGCGCGGGCCTGGCCTGGGACCCGACCGGCAAGGGGACCTGGGCGGTGCGGGCCGGTTTTGGAATCCACAACGATCTTCTCGACAACCTCGGGAACCGGACCTACGCCAATCCACCTTACAACGCCCGCGAGCAGATAGCGGTACCCAACGGGATGCTTCCTCTCCTTCCGCTCAACAAGGCAGCAGCACTGCCGCCGACCTGCGGCCCGGGGATTCCTCAACCCTGCTCGATCTATAGCCCTGGCGGGGTCGATCCGAACCTGTTCACGCCCACCATTCAGCAGTGGAGCTTCACCGTGGAACGCGAGCTCACCAAGGACCTCATGCTTCAGGTGGGCTACGTAGGCAGCCAGTCCTATCACACCAATCTCGACATGGATACCAACACGGCCCCGCCCCAAGTGTGCCAGAGCCCGCAGGGATGTATCAGCGGCGGCGTTCTGCCGGCCAGTCAAAGGCAAACTGTGCCACAGGGCACTACGTACATGGCGCCGGGGACGCGCCCCAACCCATATGTGTCCAACAACGTTTCATGGTGGGATGAGGGTACCAGCAGCTATCACGCGCTGAATGTCTCGCTGCTCCAGCGCGCCAGCCACGGGCTCGCCTTCAAAGCGAATTACAGCTATTCGAAAGTGATGGATTTGAATTCGGCCATCCTGGCCCAATCCGGAGCAAATGAGCCGCCGGATGTTTTTAGCCCCTATAATCTCTTTCTGAACCGGGGCGTGGCTTCCTACAGTCTCCACCACCAGTTCAACGCGAGCTTCAGCTATCAGTTGCCGATTGGGCGCGGGCGGCGCATCGCAGGCGGCTGGCAATGGAATGGGATCGTCACCGCTGAGGGCGGGTTCCCGTTCACGCCTGTAATCGGCTTCAATAATTCCGGGACGGGCGACACCAGTGTAGCCGACGTGCCCGACCGTAATCCGAACTTTAACGGGCCGGTGGTCTTGGGGAAGCCGGATCAATGGTTTGATCCGAGGGCCTTCCGGATGCCGATTGCCGGAACCTTCGGGAACGTGTCGCGTGGGTCGTTTCGCGGCCCAGGCTTGTTCAACATTGACACTTCGTTGTTCAAGATGTTCAAAATTAATGAGAGATTGAATTTGCAGTTCCGGGCCGAGTCCTTCAATATTCTCAATCACTCCAATTTCTCGTACCCGACCGCGATTGTTTTCGCGGGCAACAGCTCCAGTTACTCGTATAGCCCTTCGGCTGGGACGATTTTGCCCCCGATGGCCACCACGTCGCGGCAACTCCAGTTCGCGCTGAAGCTGCTGTTTTGAAAAGCTCGAAACCCCACTGGCATAGCGCCGGCTGGACGCGCTTGATACAATCTAGTAAATTTGCATGAAAGACAGCACGAGGAGGTACATCATGAGGGCATTTGTGATCGCGGCCATCGGATTGACGCTGAGCGCGCCGCTCCCGGCGCAGTGGCTGCATTTGCCCACGCCCGGCATTCCGCGCACGGCCAACGGCAAACCGAATCTCACCGCGCCCGCCCCGCGCACGCGCGACGGCAAGCCGGACCTTTCCGGCATCTGGCAGAGGACCGTGGCGAAGTATAACGCGAACGTCGCGGCGGACCTCAAACCCGGCGAAGTCCAGCCCGCGGCGGAGGCTGTGGTCAAGAACCGCATGGCGAACTTCGGCAGAGAGTACATGGGTCTCCAGTGCCTGCCTTACGGTCCCGACGCCGTCAACAGCGCCCGCAGGACCAAGATCGTGCAGGCGCCCGGCGTGATCCTCATGCTGGACGAGGATCTGACGTATCGCCAGATCTTCATGGACGGGCGCAAATTGGAAAGCCAACCCAATCCGAGTTGGATGGGGTATTCGGTGGCGCGTTGGGAGGGAGACACGCTGGTGGTGGAGAGCAACGGATACAACGACCGGACGTGGCTGGATCGCAACGGCCATCCCCACAGCGAAGCGCTGCGCATGACCGAAAAATACCGGCGCCCGGATTTCGGCCACCTGCAAATCGAAGCCACGTTCAACGACCCCGCGACCTACGCGAAGCCTATTACCGTCGCGTTGAACGCGGACCTGGTCGCGGATACCGAATTGCTCGAATCGGTCTGCAACGAAGGCAACGATCGCAAGGAGCACTGGGTCGGGGAGCTCTCCGACGCCGAGAAGAACCGCAAGAAGTTGTCCCCCGACCTCCTGGCGAAATACGCCGGTACCTACGAGGAGCAGGACCTGTGGGGACAGGGACCCCACCCCCGAATGATCGACATCACCGTCTCTAACGGCGAACTGGCCGCGCAACTCAAGGGCAGGGACAAAGTGAACCTGGTGGCGCAGTCCGACACCACCTTCACGGGCTTTTACGGGCTGGGGCTCGACTTCGTCCAGGACGCCAGCGGTAATGTGACACATGTCCTGGAGATGCACGTGTCCGGCAACTACCGGTTCCGCCGGAAGTAGCGGGCATCGCCGGCGACAAGATCGCCGGCGCCACATTACACTCGCCGGCGCCACACAGAAGACATTCGAGGGAGCTCCCTGAGCCGCTTTAGCACCTCGCGGCCGAGGTTCCGTTTCGTAACCCGCAACGGAGAGGGACCGGCTATGTGCCGGCGACACCCATCGCACGCGAACCGTAACAGTTTATCTAGAAAACTGTTCTAGGTCGGTTGGGCTCTCCGATGAGAGAGCGCGTCAACTCCTTCCTGCTTTCACGATAAAGCAGGGAGAAAAAATCGCGGGCTAGGCAAAGTGCGAAGTGGCAGAGGCGCAAGAGGAAATAGGCGGCGGAAATCGCGGTGACTCGCGGGCGGCGATGACCGGCTCAGGTTGGTCCTGGTACTACTGGACGATGTTGGCGGGGAGTCATCTGACCAAGCCGGCCGTTCGGGGCGATGGTGCGAAGGAAAAACGGCGCCCCAAAAGAAAAACTGCAAAAATAAAGATCCAAAAATGGGGAATGGGTGTATGCTTAGTAGCCTTAGGCGTGCAGAATCCAAATGTAGAGGTACGAATTACTGACCGAAGAATTACGAGACTTCTTGCACCGCGCTTTCTGGTAATGCTGGCAGTTTTGAGCGCCCTACCCGCTTTCGGCGGCACCATCACCGTTACAAATACCAACGACAGCGGGGCGGGCTCCCTGCGGCAAGCGATTGCAGACGGTCATCCTGCCGGCGGCGATACCATTAACTTCAGCGTCACGGGCACGATTACGCTTACCAGCGGCGAGCTTCTGATCAGCAAAAACCTGACGATCATCGTTCCCGGCGCCTCGAGCCTGGCGATCAGCGGGAACAACTCGTACATGGTGTTCAACATTGGCAGCGGCACCGTGGCCATTTCCGGGCTGACCATACAGAACGGGCGTGGCAGCGCAGGCGCCGCCGGCGACGCCGGCGGCGGCATCACCAACAGTCAGTGCGAGGGAAGACTAACGCTCACCAACAGCACTCTCTCCGGGAACTCTGCCCCTTACGGCGGCGGCATTTTTAACGTAACCGGGAGCGCCACGCTGAAGAATGCGATCGTGGCGAACAGTCCTTCGGGGGGAAATTGTTATGTCGGATCTGGGACATTCACTTCCCAAGGCCACAACCTGTCCGCCGATGCGGCCTGCTCCAGTCTCTTCAACCAGTTCGGTGATCTAAACAGCACTCCTGCCCGGGCTCGATCCCAACGGCCTCCAGAACAACGGCGGCCCGACCAAGACCATAGCGCTGCTGGTGACCAGCCTCGCCATGGATGCCGTTCCGCTAAGTTTCTGCAAGCTCGCAGATGGAATCACGCCCGTGGCTACCGATCAGCGCGGTATTCCCCGGCCTCAAGGTCCGGCTTGCGACATCGGGGCTTATGAATATCAGACCACGGCGCAAGCTGCTCAGACGCTCTTAAACTCCGTGCAGTCGATGGGCCTGCCGCAGGGGACCCAACAGGCTTTGTCGGCGAGCCTGCAAGCGGCTGTGAATTCCTTGAACGCGGGAAACACAAATGCGGCTATCAATCAGTTGCAAGCGTTCCTGAACCAGGTCAGCGCGTTTCAGGGAGACGGAAAGCTGACTGCTGAGCAGGCCGCTCAGCTTACTGCGGCGGTTCAGCAGATTCTTCAGCGCTTGGGTGCGTAGGCTCCCTCTGTCCGAGCGGCTCCATTGAACCCGTTAGCGCGATGAATCTGGGCCGTCGCATATACGACCGAGTCGGCCAGGGGCAGATCATGTTTCAAGCTGAGGAGTCCACGAGCGAGACAAAGGCGGGCACGGTCGCACTCAGGATGTTCAGGAGTTGACTCAAGGTACGGTCGCGGTCGGCGGCCTGTTGCTCCAGTTTCGCCATCACCAGTGCTTGCTCCTGTCGGAAAATCTCGATCAGGAACGATTGTGGGTGTAGTACGGCGATGCCCCACGGCTCCAGATGCTCTGGCCTGAAGTGGCGCAGATTGAAGGTCACAATGATCGGCGCCTCGGCGTGAACTGCGGCCGCTACGACGTGGCGATCCTTCTCGTCGTTCGTCATCCGGGGAATCAGCCGGTCGTAACCGCTGACCCAAGCCTCGCCGAAGTGGACTCGCAACTCGGCTTCAAACTGAGCGGTCAGAGAACTCGGCCATCGAAGCTTCGCCTCCAGCGTGCGAATTGTCTCACGAATGATCTCGTCCGACCACTTCGGCTCAAAGAGCTGCGGCGGTTCCGCAAGGCGCAGGAGCGTGTCGCACAAAGAGAAATTGGGAGGACGCAGGCGTCGAGGACGACGAGCGATGTGCCCGTCATTCCTGGCGGGGAATCAACACGTGCTCATACAGGCCCGCTTCATCAACCGCCCGGCCGATCCTGCGGAGCGCATCGAGCCGCCGTTGAGCGCGCTGACGCTCGTCGAGGAAGTGCCTGACAGCCTGTTCGATCAACTCATCGGGACTCTTATAGCGACCGCGAGCGAGTTCTTGCTCGACCTGCCTTCTCAAGTCCGCTGGTAAGGTGACATCCATGGCTGGTTCCTCACTCCATTTTACGCTTGTTGACCGACGGAACGGTGGCGGTATAACGAGGACGACGGTCAAAGGGGACCGTCACCCATGCGGCAGTTACCTCCGGTTCCGTAGGCGCTGACCGAGCCACTTCAGGGCTTCTGCTTCGGTCGAGAATTCGCCGTCGGCCTGGGCTTCATAGGCCGCGCGCGTGACTTCGCCGATGTGCTTTCCGGGGCGGTTGTCGAAATACGGCATCACGTGGCGGCCGAGGATCAGCGGCGGCTGCGGGCGCTCGCCCACGGCTTGCGACTCCGCCATATCCCGGATACGCAGAGCCCCCTCGGGCAGTCCGGGCGCGAGAGGAGGGCGGCCGGAGGAGTCGGCTTCGATCAGGCGCACCAGTTGCGCGATGCTCGCCGGCGCCAGGCGGATGGCCAGGCGGCGCACGGCCCGCGCCGTCGCCTCCCCGCTCAGGTGAAGGTGGACCAGATGATGCTCGACCAGTGGCTGGACCTGATCGACAATCGCGCTCTTGATCCCGATCCGATCGAGGAACGCGCGCGCGGCCGGGCCGCCGGCCGGCTCGTGGCCCCAGGAGGTCCAGCGCATCGCGCCGTCGCGCTCGCGCAGCTCGGTGGTGTCGGCCTTGGCGAAATCGTGCGCCAGCGCGGCGAACAGCAGCACGGCGCGGTCGTCGCCCGCGAGTCCGTCGCGTTCGGCGATACGCGCGGCGGCGTCGACCACGTGCATGGTGTGCGTGCCGACGTCGCCCTCCGGATGCCATCGCGGATCCTGAGGGACTCCGCGCATGCGGCCGATCTCGGGGAAGTGCGCGATCCAGCCGGTCTCGACGAGGTAGTCCGCGATCCGGCCGGGATGCGGCGCCTTCACCGCCCACTTCAGGAACTCCTCGGCGACGCGCTCCCTGGGCAGAGTCGAGTACTCGCCGGCGATGCGGCGCGAGGCTTCCGCAGTGGCCGGATCGAGCGTCAAATCGAAGCGGCATGCGAACTGCATCCCCCGGAGCACGCGCAGTGGATCTTCCGAGAACGCTTCGCTCGCGGCGCGGAGCATACGCTGCTCCAGATCCGCGCGGCCGCCGAAGAAGTCGAGCAGCTCTCCGGTCAGCGGATCGAACGCCATCGCGTTGATGGTGAAATCGCGGCGGCTGGCGGCTTCGCGCGGCGTGATGGTCTCATCGAAAGTGGAGTGGAAATCGCGGTGGCCGAGGCCGATCTTGTTGTCGCGCCGGGGGACGGAGAAGTCGCAGGCGACGCCGCCGGAACTGGCGAATTTCACCACGCCGAAACTTTTGCCGACCAGATCGACGCGGCCGCGGCGGGCGAGAAACTCCGCCAGCCGGTGGTAGGGAATGCCGTAGACCTCGATGTCGATGTCCTTGGGAGGGTCGAGTCCCAGGAGCGAGTCGCGGACCGCGCCGCCGACCACCAGTCCGCGAAATCCCGCCGCGCGCAGCTCGCGCACGATCTGGCCGAGCACGGGGGCGAGAGTGAGGTTCACGCTTTCAGGTTAATCGGTCGGCCGGCTGGCGTTCTCGTTTCCGCCTGTGGTTGCACACTCTGGTTGCACGTTCTTGACCCCCCGGCGGGGTGGAGCGATAGAGTGGGAACGCACATGACGATTGACCTGAAACCGGAACAACAGCGCGTGATCGATCTCGCCGTCCAGTCCGGCGCGTATCGGAGTCCCGATGAGGTCATCGCTCAGGCGTTTGAGATCATCCGCGAACAACTCCAGTTCGAAGATTGGATGGCAGGGCAGGCTGAACGTGTGGCGGCCCACATCGCCACGGGCTTTGCGCAGGCCGAGCGGGGAGAATTGACGGACGGGGACGCGGCGATTGAGATGTTGCGCCGACGGCGAGCCGAGCGGTTGAAGCCGCCAGGATGAGTGCGCCCTTTCAGCTCACTCCAAACGCAACTGAAGACATTGATGCCATCTGGTGGTTTATCGCACTGGACAACCAGGAGGCCGCCGATGCGCTCACGAAATTCCCCAGTTACGTGATCGTCTACCGCCCTGAAACCGTCCCGCTTCAAATAGTCGCCGTCCTGCACGCAAAGCGCGATTTGAAAGAGGTTCTGGAAGGGCGATCTTTGTAAATCCTCGTACCGGTCGTCGTCCCTGCGCTAAGATGAGGCTTGATCGACATTCACAGCCACCTGCTGTATGGCATGGATGATGGCGCGCCGTCGCTGGAGGAATCGGTCGCCATGGCGCGCATGGCGGCAGACAGCGGCACCACCGACCTGGTGGGGACGCCGCACGCCAACCTGAGCTACCGTTTCGAGCCGGAGCGGATTCGCGAGCGTGTGGCCGAAATCGCGGCGGCGGTGGGCGAGCGGCTGCGCCTGTATTCGGGCTGCGATTTCCACCTGAGCTACGATAACATCCAGGACGCCATCGCCCAGCCGCGAAAATACACGATCAATCAGCAGTGCTACCTGCTGGTGGAGTTCTCCGACATGTTGATCTTCCGCAACACGCCGGAGATTTTTTCGCGTCTTCAGGACGCGGGCATGGCGCCGATCGTGACGCATCCCGAGCGCAATCAACTGTTGCGGGACCGTCTGGAGGATCTGGCGCGCTGGGTGGAAGCCGGCGCCTTCGTGCAGGTGACCGCGCAGAGCCTGCTAGGCCAGTTCGGCCGCCGGGCGCAGGATTTTTGCCAGACGCTGCTTGACCGGCAACTGGTGCACTTCGTGGCGAGCGATGCCCACGACTGCCAGCGCCGCCCTCCCCGGCTCGACGACGCCTATGCCTGGCTGAAGAAGAACTACGGGGAGCCGGCGGCGGAGCTGCTGTGCGTGACCAATCCACGGGCGACGCTGACGGGCGAATCCCTGGACACGCTTGAAACAGAAATAGTTTCGGAGCGGCGCAAATGGTATCAGATCTGGCGCTAATTTCCTGGCAATTCCCGCTGAGACGAATCCCTCCCACTGTCCACCAAATGTCGTACATCTGAATTGCGGCCGCTGGGCGAAGCCGGCCAGGAGAGGCCGATTTGGGACTCACGGTGCGTGAGCTACGTTCAGATTTGGCGGGCGAAGCGGATGACTGTTATCTTTTGCACTACAAACCAATGAGTCAAGTGAGCCGATGGTATGCGCTGATGGTGCGTCACCAGCATGAGATCCAGACCGCCAGCGCGCTGCAATATAAGAACCTGGAAACCCTGGTGCCGACCTACCGGACCCGGCGGCGCTGGTCGGACCGGATGAAGGAGCTGGACATTCCTCTGTTTGCGGGATACGTCTTTTGCCGGTTCCCGTATCGGGAGCGAGTCCAAGTGCTCAATACTCCCGGCGTCGCGAAGATCGTGGGCTTCGGCGAGAGCCTGGCGCCGGTCGACGACCGGGAGATCGCCGACATACGCCTGGTGATGCACTCGAAGCTGCCGGTGTGCCCTTGGCCCTACCTGAAACCCGGAGACAGGGTCCAGGTGGCGCACGGCCCTTTGCGGGGCCTGGAGGGCAGGCTGCTCCGGGAAAAGGACGGCAAAGAGAAGAACGGCCTGCGGCTGGTGATCAACGTGGAGCTGTTGCAGCGCTCGATCGCGGTGGATCTCGATCCGGACATGGTGGTGCCGGTCCGGGTGCTTCGCGCCGCGGTCTGAAGGGGCCGCGGAAGACCCGCTCCCTGCGGTCGCGGTTCTGTACAAGTGAGCGTACTCAAGGCGCGCAGCCGGCTGGTGAGTTTCCGGCTGACGCAGGAAGAGCTCGAGAATCTGCGAGTCGCCTGCCTGATGCAGGGCGCGCGGAACACCTCCGATTTCGCGCGTAACGCCGTGCTGCAACTGGCCGAGTCGCGAGTCCATCCCTCGGCGCAGGTGCTCGACCGTTTTTCCTCGGTCGAGGTGCGGCTGTCCGACATCGAGAGCACTCTGAACAGCCAGGGAGAGATGCTGCGGGCGCTGCTCAAGCGGCTGGTGAGCGCATGAATTCGAGCGACCAGGAACGGCTGCCGGCGCTAGCCGAGCCGGAACGGGCACCCGCCTATTATCCGCCCGCCTACGGCTTTGCCGACTCGGAGCCCGAAGAAGCCAGGATTCCGCTTTCGCAATACCTGTGGATTGTCAAGCGCTACCGCTGGCGGATCTCCGGGTTCGTCGCCGGAGCGGTGATCGCCACGCTGATCGTTTCCGCGCGCCTGACGCCGATCTACGAGTCGACCGCGACGGTGGATATCGACCGGCAGACGCCGCCGGGCGTGGTGGGCCAGGACGCGACGCGCAGCGCGCTGAACGACGCCGACCAGTTTCTGGCCACCCAGATCAAGCTGGTGCAGTCGGATTCGGTGCTGCGTCCGGTGGACCAGCGGTTCCACCTGCGCCAGCGCGAACAGCCGGCCGAGGCGCCCTCTTCGCCCCGGGCCGAGGAAGCGCCGGTGGCTCTCCGCCGGCTCAAAGTGACGCGCCCGCCCAACACCTACCTGCTGCTGATCAGCTATCGCTCGGCCGATCCGCAACTGGCCGCCGACGCGGCCAACGCGATCGCGCAATCCTACCTCGAGCACACCTACAACATCCGCATTCGCAGCTCGGCCAGCCTGTCGACGTTCATGGAGAAGCAGCTCGAGGAGCTGAAGGCCAAGATGGAACGTTCGAGCCTCGCGCTGGTTGGCTTCGAGCGCGTGCTGAACGTGGTCAACCCGGAGGAAAAAACCAACATTCTGGCGTCCCGGCTGCTTCAGATGAACGCCGAGTACACCAGCGCCCAGGGCGAGCGGCTGAAGAAAGAGGCGGCGTTCGAATCGGTGCGCGACGGATCGATGGCGGCCGCGCTCGCCACACCGCAGGGCGAATCGCTGCGCAAGCTGACCGAGCACCTGGCCGAGGCGCGCGAGCACTTCGTCGAAGTGAAGTCGCACTACGGCGCCAATCATCCCGAGTACCGCAAGGCGCAGGCCAAGCTGAGCGAGGTGGAGCAGGCGGTGGAGGCCAGCCGCACCGACATCGCCCAGCGCGTCGAGATCGAGTATCGCGAGGGCGCGCGGCGGGAGGCCATGGTCGAGCAGGCGGTGGCCCAGGCCAAGGCGGAGTTCGACCGCGTGAACGCGCGGTCGTTCGAATACCAGGCGGTGAAACGCGAGGCCGAGGCCGACAAGAACCTGTACGAGGAGCTGGTGCGCAAGATCAAGGAGGCGGGCATCAACGCCGGCTTCCAGAACAGCTCGATCCGCATCGCGGATCCGGCCCGGCCCGCGCTCCAGCCGGTGTTTCCCAATGCTCCGCTGAACGCTCTGCTGGCGTTCCTGTTCTCGGCGCTTCTGGCGGTGGGCGTGGCGGTGCTGAGCGACGTCCTCGACAAGACCATCCGCGACCCGGAGCAGGTGGCACGCACGCTGCGCACCGAGGTGATCGGCAGCCTGCCTCTTATGAAGAACCGCCGCGCCGCCGGCCTCGGCATGCCTCGCTTCCGGGCCGATTTCAACGGCAGCCACAAAAACGGGGTGGCCATCGACGACGACCGCGACATCTCCGGGTTCGGCGAGAGCGTGCGCACGCTGCGGAACTCGATTCTGCTCGCGAGTTTCGACCGGCGCTACCGGTCGCTGCTGGTCACCAGCGCCGCGCCCGGCGACGGCAAGACCACCACGGCGGCCAACCTGGCTGCGGCGCATGCCGAGCAGGGCAAGCGCACGCTGCTGATCGACGGAGACCTACGGCGGCCGAGCGTGCATCGCAACTTCAATCTGCCGAGCGTAGCGGGCCTGTCCAACGCTTTGCTCGGCGAGATTCCGTGGCGCTCGGCGCTGATCCGGGTCGAGGGACTGGAGGAGCTGCACATTCTGCCGGCGGGTCCTCCTTCGCGGCGCGCCTCCGACCTGGTCGGCAGGGGCCTCGCCGAGCTGCTCGAAGAGGCGTCGTCTGAATACGACCTGGTGGTGCTCGACGCGCCGCCGCTGCTGGGCTTCGCCGAACCGCTCCAGATGGCGACGGCGGTGGACGGCGTGATCGTGGTAGCGCGCGCGGGGCAAACCACCCGCAAAGCCGTGGCGACCGTGCTCGCCACGCTCAACCGCCTGCGGGCCAAAGTGGTCGGCCTGGTGCTGAACGAGGTCCACAAGGAGCTGAGCGACAGCTACTACTACTACGGCTACTATCGCTCCTATTACCGGCCCAAGGAGGAGACGTCCGCATGAGCGCCGTGATCGGCATCCACGACGGACACAACGCCTCGGTTGCGCTGATCCGCGACGGCAGGATCGAGCTGGCGCTTCAGGAAGAGCGGCTGACGCGGGTCAAGAACCAGGGCGACGCTCCGGCCGGGGCCGCCGGGATGGCGCGGCGGCTGGTGAACGGCGGCGCGGGCTCGATTCAAGTGGCGCTCAACGGCCACTACATGAACTACGATCAGTGGCGGCGAGAGACGATTCTCAGCGACTACGAGCGGTCGGCGTCGCTCCGCTCGCGCCTGAAGCAGCCGCTCAAGGGAACCTTTGTCGACCGCGCCTATCAGCGCCGCAAGGCCGGGGAAAGGAGCGAGAAGCTGGCCGCGCTCGGGTTCGCACCCGAACAGCTCGTGCCGGTGGAGCATCATCTGGCGCACGCTTCGGCGGCCTACTACACTTCGCCGTGGAAGAGCGAAAAGGTGCTGGTGGTGACCTGCGACGGCTCCGGCGACCGGCTGTCGGCCACCGTCAGCACGGGCGAGCGGGGACGGCTGACCCGGATCGCGAAAATCTCCGAGCACGACTCGATCGGGCGGTTGTACGCGCTGGTGACGCGCTCGCTCGGCATGACGCCGCTCGAGCACGAGTACAAGGTGATGGGACTGGCTCCGTATGTGAGCGGCGGCGACAAGGTACGCCGCGCCGCGGAAATTTTCCTGCCGCTGTTTGCGTTCACCGCGAATCCCCTGGTGTGGCGGCGCGCGAAAGGCGTTCCGTCGATGTACGCGGCCGGAGCGTTCCTGGCGCCCCTGCTCGAAGGGCGGCGCTTCGACACCGTCGCCGCCGGCATCCAGAGTTTCCTGGAACAAATGCTGGTCCGCTGGGTGCGCAACGCCGTGCGGGAGACGGGTATCCGGAAAGTGGCCTGCTCGGGCGGCGTGTTCATGAACGTGAAGGCCAACCTGGCGCTGCTCGAGATGGAGGAGGTCGAAGGGCTCTACGTATGCCCCTCCTGCGGCGATGAATCGAACAGCATCGGCGCGGCGTGCTACGTGGCCGCCCAGGCGGGTGAGTCTATCCAGGCTCTGGGGCCGCTCTATTACGGCGGGCCGATCACGGACGCCGAAGCCGAGCTTGCGCTGGAGGCGCCGGCGCGGACCGGGCGGCTGCGCTCGCGCTGGGTGGCCGATATCGAGGCGCTGGCGGCGGAGAAACTGGCCGAGGGCAAGATCGTCGCGCGGGCCAAGGGAGCGGCCGAATTCGGGGCGAGAGCGCTCGGCAACCGCTCCATCCTGGCGCCGGCCCATGCGGCGGCGGCGGCGCGCGCGATCAACGAAATGGTCAAGAGCCGCGATTTCTGGATGCCGTTTGCGCCGTCGGTCCTGGCCGGGCACGCCGGGAAATACTACGCGAAACCGAAGCCGTGCGATTCGCCTTACATGATGTTCGCGTTCCGCTCGCGGCCCGAGAAGCGCCCGGCGCTCGCGGCCGCCATGCATCCTCACGATTTTACGACGCGCCCCCAGGAGGTTTTTGCCGGGCACAATCCCGACTATTACCGGCTGCTCGAAGAGTACGAAGCGCGCACGGGCGAAGCGATCGTGCTCAATACGTCCTTCAATATCCATGGCGAGCCGATCGTCTACCGGGCCCGCGACGCCGTCGATGTTTTCCTGCGCAGCGGCCTGGAGTACATGGCGCTGGGCAACTGGTGGGTGGAGAAGCGAGCATGAGCTCGGTGCCCGCGCTCAAGGCCCCGGCGCGGTTCTTCGTGCATCCCAAGGCGCTGGCCGAATCGGTTTCGATCGGTCCCGGCACGCGCATCTGGGCGTTCGCGCACGTGCTCGCCGGGGCGCGCATCGGCGCCGGCTGCAATGTGTGCGACCACACTTTCATCGAAAACGACGTGGTGATCGGCGACCGGGTGACGGTGAAGTGCGGGGTGCAGATCTGGGACGGGGTGACGCTCGAGGACGACGTGTTCGTGGGGCCCAACGCGACCTTCACCAACGATCCGTTTCCGCCGGGGCGGGGCGCGGAGAAATTCGCGCGCACCACGGTGCGGCGGGGAGCTTCGATCGGCGCCAACGCGACCATCCTGCCGGGGGTGGTCATCGGGGCGCACGCTATGATCGGGGCGGGCGCGGTGGTCACGCGCGACGTGCCTCCGCGCGCGATCGTGGCCGGCAATCCGGCCCGGGTGACGGGGTATGTGGACGGCGGCACGGGGGCCGCGGCGCGTCGAGCCGCCGATTTCGGAGCCAAGCGCTCCACGCGCACCGAGCTGGTGGGCGGAGCGGCGCTGGTGGAGCTCAACCGGGTGAGCGACGACCGAGGTCAACTGTCCTTCGCCGAGCTTCATCAATCGCTTCCGTTTGCGGTCGAGCGCTGTTTCATCGTGTATGGCGTCCCGAGCCGGGAAATCCGCGGCGAGCACGCGCACAAGACGCTCGAAGAGCTGCTGGTGTGCGTCCACGGAAGCTGCTCGGTGCGACTCTATGACGGCGAGCGCGGCGACGAGGTGGTGCTCAATCGTCCGGATCTGGCGCTGCACATTCCACCGATGCTGTGGACCACGCAGTACAAATATTCCTCCGATGCGGTGCTGGTGGTGCTGGCGTCGGACCTTTACCGCGACGACGATTACATCCGGGATCTGGACGAATATCTCCAGATGCGAGGGACCAAGTGAGTGCAACAGCCGTGGCTGCTCCCGCGGCGCGGTGGCGTCCGGTGGCCCAAGCCATGGGCAAGATCGGAGCGGGGTCGCTCGCGAGCGGAGTGTTGCGCGCGGTGGCGGTGAAGATCCTGGCGTCACAAGCCGGTCCGGCGGCGGTGGCGCTGCTCGGATCGCTCGAACAGACGCGGCAGACCGCGCTCGGTCCGGCGACGCTCAACGGCCAGACGGCGCTGGTGCAGGGCGCGAGCGCGCTTGAGGGCTCCGAACGACGCGAGTATTTGCGCACCGCGGCGCTGCTGGTGGCGGCGGCGACGCTCGCCTCGGTGGTGGCGCTCGCGGCTGCGCCGGCGCGCGTGGCGCGGTTCGCGGGTCTGCCGGAAGGCATGGAATCGCTGGTGGTCCGGCTGGCGCTGCCGCTGGCGCTATCGAGCGCCTTCGTGTTCCTAAGCGCGCTGCTCGCCGCTCTCGGCGCGGTGGGAGAGCTGGCCTGGTTGAAGATCGCGGCGTCGCTCGCGATGGCGGCGGCGGCGTGGCCCGCCGCAACGGCTCTCGGTCACGGGAGCCCGCCGGCGCTGGTCCACCTGCTTTCGTTCTCGGCGGCGGTGAGCGTGGCGGCCGCGCTGGGGATGCTGGCCCGGTACCGTGCGACGCTCTCGGAGTGGTTCCGGGGTCCGGTCCGGCTATGGACCATGCGCGCGGCGCGGCGTTTTCTTTCGATCTCGGGCGCGATGCTGGCGACGGGCGTGGTCTCGTCGGCGGCGCTGCTGGTGGTGCGGGCGCGGATCGTCCACACCGCGGGTCTGGCCGAGGCGGGCCAGTTCGACGCGGCCTGGAGCATCAGCATGAATCACGTGACGGTGGTCCTGGGGGCGGTGCAAGTTTACTGCCTGCCTCAGCTCGCGGGCGCGGGCACAACCGCGCGGCAAACCGAGCACCTGCGCGGCGCGCTGGCGGTTACGGCCGCGGTGGTGGCTCCGGGGATCGCGCTGCTGGCGGCGCTGAAGCCGCTGGCGCTGACGGTGTTTTACTCCGGCGCGTTTCACCCGGCCGCGCTGTACCTGCGCTGGACGCTGCTCGGCGATTATCTGAAGTGCACCAGTTGGATTCTGTCGCTGGCGATTCTGGCACGAGCCGAAATGCGAGCGTTTCTGGCCACCGATCTGGCGGCGTACGGCGTGTTTGTCGCGGGCTCGTGGATGCTGGCCCGCTGGTTTTCGGCGGCCGAGAGCGCGGCCATGGCCTTCGTGCTGATGTACGCGACGCACCTGTGCCTGTGCTACGCCTGGCTGCACTGGCGGCACTCGTTCACCTTCGGAGCCAAGACCGCCGCGATCTGGATGGCCGGACTGGCGCTGGTGGCGGTCTCGTCGGCCGCGGCGTGGAATCCATGAAGCTATCGGTGGCCATTGCTACGTTCAACCGCGCTCCCATGGTTCGCCAGGCGGTGGAGTCCGCGCTCGCGCAATCGCTCGCGCCGGGCGAAGTGGTGGTCTCCGACGACGCCTCGACCGACCAGACCTCCGCCGTTCTCGAGTTTTTGTCCGGGCGCGATGCGCGCGTGAAGGTGTACCGCCAGCCCATCAACCTGGGCGTGGCCAACCACAACTTCGCCATCGCGCAGACTCGCGGCGACTTCATCGCCTGGTGCTCGGACGACGACCGGTTCCTCGCCGGCCACCTGGAAGCATCCCTCGCGTATCTCGAAGCGCATCCCGAGATCGGGCTGGTGCATTCCGGATTCGTCGATTCGCTCGAGACGCGCGAGGCGTCCGAGCTGGCGCCGCGGCCGCTGCGTTCGCCGAAACCCATCGTGGTCGATGCCCGAAACCTGCTCGCCTACATGGCCCGCTATTACGACTGGCCGTTTCACGCCTCCACCATCGTCATGCGGCGCGAGGTGTGGGAGCGGACGGGCGAGTTCGATCCAGCCTACGCGCTGGCCGACACGGACTGGTTCGTGCGGGCGGCCGAGCGGTTCCGCATCGCGCTGCTGCCCCGTCACGGCGTAGTTAACCGGCGGCACGCCGGCAACTGGAGCAATCGCGTCGGCAGCGCGCGGATGCAGCGCGAGATCTTCGAGATCGTGGAAAAGGCGATCCTGCGGCGATGGCCCGGGGCCGGCCTGGCGCGGATGTTCTGGCGCGCGGTGTGGAGGGCGAACGTCCGGCTGAGACTGATCCTGACGCTGCGGACGCGCATCCGGGGCGGGCACACCGAGGCCGCGGCGGCGGCCTGGCACGTGCTGCTGCAACATACGGGGCGGCGGACGCCGGAGTGGATCGAGCGGGCCGGATGCGAACTGATCGAGCGGATGGGGACCAGTGGTGTGCCGGCCGGGGAGAGTGTGAGTCCACTGTAATGTGTGCGATTGCGGGAGTCATCGGACCGGATAACGCCGCCGATCTGGCGCGGCGCATGACCGAAGCGCAGCGCCATCGCGGGCCCGACGGCGGAGGTCTGTTCACCGACCCCGGGGCCGGGCTGGCGCTGGGGCATCGCCGCCTGGCGATTCTCGACTTGAGCGACGCCGGGCGTCAGCCGATGACCTCGCGCGACGGCCGGTGGACCATCGTGCTCAACGGCGAAATTTTCAACTACGTCGAATTGCGGCGGGAACTGGGCGGCGCGTTTCGCACCGCCACCGACACCGAGGTACTGCTCGAAGCCTGCGCGGCCTGGGGCGTCGAGAAGGCGATCTCGCGCTCGGTCGGGATGTTCGCCTTCGCGCTGTGGGACTCGAAAGAACGCGAGCTCGTTCTGGTCCGGGACAGGGCCGGCGAAAAACCGCTGGTGTACTTCTGGGACGGCAAGACGCTGGCATTTGCTAGCGAACTCAAGGCGCTTGAGCCGTTGCACGAGCGCAGACTCGACGCCGAAGCGCTCGACTGTTACCTGGCGCTCGGTTACGTGCCAGCGCCGCTGGCCATTTTTCGCAACTGCCGCAAGCTTCCGCCCGGACACCTGCTGCGGTTCCGCAAAGGATCGCTGCGCGTGGACCGCTGGTGGTTTCCCGAGCAAACCGGCGAGACGCCCGAGGGCTCGCGCTTCGAGCGCGTTTCCAAGTTGCGGGCGCTGATGGCGGACGCGGTCAAGCTGCGGCTGCGCTCCGATGTCCCGATCGCGCTGTATTTGAGCGGAGGCCTCGACTCCTCGGCGATCGCGGCCGAGTGCGTGCGGTTGGGCGCCGGGCCCCAGGCCTACACCGTGGCGTTTGACGGCGACGAGACCGATCTCCCCTACGCGCGCGAGACCGCGCAAAAGTTGGGCCTGCGGCACCAGGTGCTGCGCGTGGGACGCGGCACGCTCGCCCAGGATCTGGAGAGCTTCAGGCGCCAGTACGACGAACCGTTTGCCGACAGCTCCGCCGTGCCGTCGCTGGCGCTGGCGAGAGCCTTGGCCGGGCGCTACAAAGTGGTTCTCAACGGCGACGGCGGCGACGAGGCGCTGGCCGGGTATCGCCACTACCATTACATCGGCGTCAAGCAGGCCGCCAAGGCCGCAGCCGCCGCGCTGGGATTTTGCGACGGGCGCGCGCACGGGCCGCTGGGCGTGTACGTCGAGTCGAAGGTCACCTTTCGCGCGGGGGAGAGGATTCGGCTGCTTAACGGAAATGCTGGAGACGATACGCTCGCCTCCGTGCTCGCCTCGCAATCGTATCTTGCCTGCGGACGGAACGGCGGCGCGCTCGGGCGCGCGCTGTGGACCGACCGGCACCTGTACCTGCCCAACGATCTGACCTACAAGATGGACATCGCGCTTTCGAGCTTCGGGATCGAGGGCCGCGCGCCGTTCCTCGATCACCGGCTGCTCGAATGGGCGCAGGGTCTGCCGGCGCGGGATCTGGTGCGTCGCGGCAGCGGAAAGATCCTGCTGCGGGCGGCCTATGCAGGGGATCTGCCGGCGGCGGTGCTCGACCGCCCCAAGCACGGCTTCGGCGCGCCGGTCGATCGGTGGTTGCGGGGACCTCTGCTCGCCGCGGCCGCCGAGTCAGTTCCGTGCCCGTTGCTCGAGCGTGATCGCCAGAAGGGGCTTTCGGGCCAGAAGCTGTGGACCCTGTTCGCCCTGGCTGCGTGGGCGCGCGAGTGGAGGGCAACCTGGTGAAACGCGTCACGGTACTGATGGCGGTTCGCGACGCGCCTGTGGATCAGCTTGAGACCGCGATCGGCTCGATTCGCGCGCAGACGCTTTCGGATTTCGAGTTCCTGATTCTCGACGACGGCAGCCGGAGTGAATCCACGCGAGCGTGTCTTGAGCGCCGGGCGGCCGAAGACCCGCGAATTCGTCTGGAGAGGGGTCCGGGCCGGGGCCTGACGGCGGCGCTCAACGCGGGTCTGGCGATGGCCCAAGGCGAGCTCATCGCGCGGCAGGATGCCGACGACTGGAGCGAGCCGGTGCGCCTGGCGCGGCAGGTGGCGCGGTTCGACGCTCCTCCGGAGATCGGTCTGTGCGGGAGCGATTACTGGACCCATCAGCGGGACGGCGCGCGGCTGTGGCGCGTTCGGGTGCCCCACTCACCGGATGAAATTCTGCGAGGGTTCTCGCGGGGCAATCCTTTCGTTCACGGCTCGGCGATGTTCCGCCGCGACGCCGCGCTCGAGATCGGCGGGTATCGCGAAGAGTTTCCGTGTTCTCAGGACTACGACTTTTTCTGGCGCCTGGCCGAGTCCTGGGACGCGGCGAATCTGGCCGAGCCCTTGTATCACTACCGCTATAGCGCCGGCTCGGTGACGGCTGCGCGGGCGGCCGAACAGGCGCGCGTGCATCTGGCGGCGCGGCGGCTGGCAGAGGCTCGCCGGAGAGGGGAACCCGAAGACGTCGAGGCCGCTCTGCGCCAGGCCGCGGAGCAGATCGCCGATGGCGGGGGAAGTCTGCGGGCCGCGCTCAAACAGGCCGATCACAGGATGCTGGCGGGCGACTACGGCGAGGCCTGGCGCGCCTACCTGCGCCTGGCGCGGGAAAACCCGGCGAGCGCGCTGGTGTGGGCGAAGATGGCGCGCTGGGCCGTGTTCGTCGCGCTGCCGCCGGCGCGGGAGATGTGCTTTAGCGCACACCCGCTCACTGGTCGTTCGCGGTTCGGTGCCGGCACAGAACCGGGGCGCCCTCTGGGCCCGGCAGCGAGTGGGTCCTAGGGAAGCAGCAATGCGCGTGATGTTTGTGATTCCGGGCGAGGCTCGCGGCCACTCGATGATCTTCGCGCGGCGCCAGGCGGAGATCCTGAGGGCCGAGGGCGTCGAGGTGGAGACGTTTTATCTTGAATCGCGAACTTCGCCGGCCGCGCTGGCGCGTGAGCTTGTGCGCTTCCGGCGGCTTCGCCGGCGGGTGCGTCCGGACGTAATTCACGCGCAGTTTGGCACCATGACGGCGCTGTTCGCGGCGGTGGCGTCCGTCCCGACGCCGCTCGTCATCACCTACCGCGGAAGCGACCTGAATCCGTCTCATCCGTGGTCGCTGCGTTCGGCCACGGGACGCCTGCTTTCGCAGATCGCGGCGCTCAGGGCCGCGCGAATCGTGTGCGTGAGCCGCCAGCTTCGCGAGCGGCTGTGGTGGCGCCGGCCGAAGGCGGCGGTGATGCCCACCGGCGTCGATCTCGAAGTGTTCTTCCCGGAGGCGCGCTCGGCGGCCAGGAGCCGGCTGGGGTGGGCCGAAGCGGATCGCGTGGTGCTGTTCAACGCGGGCCGCGAGCAAAGCGGGAAGCGCCTCGATCTGGCGGCGGCGGCGGTGACCGCGGCGCGCCGGTGGCTGGTGGTATTGTGTCCGGCGGGCCTCGCATCCCGGCGAGCCGAACCCAGGCTGCGCCTGGAGGTGATGAACGGCTCGGTCCCCCCCGAGAGGGTTCCGTGGCTGATGAGCGCGGCGGATTGCCTGCTGGTCACCAGCGACGCCGAGGGTTCGCCGACCGTCGTCCAGGAAGCGCTCGCCTCGAATCTTCCGGTGGTGAGCGTGGCGGCCGGCGATGCACCGGAGAGGCTCGCGGGCGTCCGCCACACCTTGATCGTGGCCCGCGATCCGGAGGCGCTGGGGGCGGCGCTGGCCGGGGTGGTTGCCCGGCCCGAGCGTTCCGACGGCCGAAGCAAGAGCGACGAATTCTCGGCGCGCGCGATTGCCCGGCGCCTCCACGCCCTCTACCAGGAGATCGCCTGAATGGAGTACTTCGTGATGCTGGCGGCGGCCACGGCGGTGATCGCGGTGCTGGCCTGGACGCTGTACCGGCGGCGCGGAGAGATCGACGTGCTGGTGGGTACGGCCGCCCTGTATTACTGGTCGCTGTACGGGACGTGGTACATCGTGATCGACAAGACTGGAGGATTCAGCGGGAAAAACTATCACTATCTGGAGCACAAGCTGTTCCCAATCGCGCTCGACGGCAACTACATGCTCACGCTGATTCTCTATGCGGGCTTTCTCATCGGCGTGCAACTGACCCTGCTGGCGGCGCTCGCGCGAGGGCGCGCGCGGCGGATTCCGCGCCTGGTGCTGCGCCACCAGCCCATTCTGCTGATCGGATTCCTGGCCGGAGCGGCGAGCTTCTACATCATCGAAGACAAACTGAGCGCGGCCTGGGCGCTGAACACCTCGGCGTACGTGTACACGCGCGCCGAGACCAACGAGTGGTTCACGCTGCACCAGGTGTTGAACCGGGTGGCCATGATTCCGCCGGCGATTGGCCTGGCCACGCTGATGGCCGGCAAGCGCTCGCGCTTTTTCGTGAATGCCGCCCCGCGATACACGCTGGCGGCCTACCTGGCGCTGTTTGTGGCGATGGGCGCGTTCACCTTCGTGCTCGGCAACAAAAACGAGGTGTTCGAATCGCTGCTGACCGGGTTTCTGGCCTACGTGGGCTCGGTGCGGAGGGTGAGCCTGGCCAAGGCCGGGCTGATCCTGTTCACAGGGTTCTGGTTCCTGGCGACCATCGATTTTTTCCGCGCCGTGCCCATTTCCAGGATGGAGGAGGCGATCGAGGGGCGCCTGGAGGAGGCTGACGTAGCCGGGTTCATGACTTCGAGCAACGAAGCCTACGCCGCGCACTTTTCGCTCTACGGCGTGCTGGCCGCCGGAACCGAGCCGCGTTTCGGCTACAGCCTGTATGCGCTGGCCTGCTCGGTGGTGCCGCGGCTGCTGTGGCCGGACCGGCCCGCCGACATCTACATGTATTACAGCCAGAGCGTGGGCGCGATCCAGAACCAGGGCTACTCGGTGCACCACGCCACCGGCTGGTATCTGAACTTCGGATATCTGGGCGTGCCGCTGGGCGCGGTGGTGCTCGGTCTCGCGTGGGCGTATTGCCTCAACGCGCACGGGCGCATCCGGCCGGCGTCGGGGCTGTTGTTCCGGCTGTTCGCGACGCTCGGGCCATGGCTGTTCGTCGCCTGTCTGCCGCCGCTGGTGCGGGCCGGACCGGAAGGCTACAAGGGCTTGTTCATCGAAGGCGTCATGATTCCGGTGGGCACGCTGGCCTTCGCCTGCCGTGCCAGGAAACGCAAGCCCAAGCTGGCGTGGAATCCGCAAAGAGGCTGGGTGCTGGCCAATGGATGATTTCGTGAGCGTGATCGTCCCGTGCCGGAATGAGGCGGGGCGTCTCGCCCAGTGCCTCGACTCGATTCTCGAAGGCGACTATCCGGCCGGGCGGATGGAAGTGCTGGTTGTCGATGGAGCAAGCGAGGACGGCACGCGCGCCATGGTGGAGCGCTACGCCGCCCGCGACGCGCGGGTGAGGCTGATCGACAACCCGGCGCGCATCACGCCGGCGGCGCTCAATCGGGGCCTGGCTGCCGCGCGGGGCGAAATCATCGTGCGCGCCGACGCGCATGCCACCCTGGCGCCGGACTATCTGCGGCGGGCGGTCGACACGCTGTGGGCGAGCGGGGCGGATCAGGCCGGCGGCGTGATCGAGACCGTGGCGCGAGACGCCGGCGCGTTCGCGGGTCCGATTGTCGCGGCGCTCACGCATCCCTTCGGTGTGGGCAACTCGCACTTCCGCACCGGCGCAAAGAGCCCGCGTTGGGCGGATACGGCGTTCGGCGGCTGCTGGCGGCGCGAGGTATTTCACCGCATCGGGAATTTCAACGAGCGCCTGGAAAGGGGCCAGGATCTGGAGTTCAACCTGCGCCTGCGCAAGGCGGGCGGAAAAATTCTGCTCGAGCCCGGGCTGGTGAGCCGCTACTACGCGCGCACCAGGCTCGGCGCGTTTCTCGGCCACAACTTTACCAACGGCGTCTGGGCGGTGCTGCCGATCGCCTCGAGCGAAGTGATGCCGGTCCGGTGGCGGCACCTGGCGCCGCTCGCACTGATCGCGGCCATGCTGTCGTCTGGCTGGGTGGTGGCGGCGTACGCGGCGGCGACTCTGGCGGCGTCGGCGCACGTAGCCTGGATCAGGCGGAACCCGGCGTATCTTGCGCTGATGCCGGTGGCTTTCGCGGGCCTGCATCTGGCATACGGGGCGGGCAGCGCGTGGGGCGTGGTGCGGCTTGTGGGGCAGGTTTTCAACCTGCGGCGGGTTCGTAACCCGCCCCATGCGCCTGATTTCTCGACCGTCACCGAGCAGCCCGCGCAGAAGGCCACGCGCGAGCAGATGGCGATGCTCGCCACACGCTACGGCTGGGCGGCCCGGCAGGCGGCAGGCAAGGATGTGCTCGAAGTCGCCTGCGGAGCGGGGCTGGGACTGGGATGGCTCGCGGCGCGGGCGCGGTCGGTCGAGGCGGGCGATCTGGACGAGGCCAACTGCCGGGTGGCCGAAGCCGCCTATCGCGGCTATCCGAAGATTTGCGTGCGACAGATGGACGCGATGAGCCTGCCGTTCGAGGACGAATCTTTCGACCTGGTGCTGCTGTTCGAGGCCCTATATTACCTGGCCGACGCGGAAGCGTTCTTTCGCGAAGCTCGGCGCGTTCTGCGGCCCGGCGGGCGGCTGCTGGTCGCGACCGTGAACCGCGAGTGGCGGGGATTCCACCCGAGCCCGTTCAGCACGCGCTATCTCTCGGCCCGGGAGCTGAAGGAGACGCTCGGCGCCGCGGGCTTCGAGTCGCGGCTGCTGGCCGGTTTCCCGGAACGGAAGCGGCGGCTCCTCCGAACCGTCCGCGCCACGGCGGTTGCACTCCGCCTGATCCCCAAAACGATGGCCGGCAAGGCGCTGCTGAAGCGATTGTTCTACGGGCCGCTCGACGAGATCCCGTCGCGCCTCGATCCCGGCACAATCCCCACCGAGGCGATGATCGAGGCCGGCGAGGATCTCGATATCGCAAACTACCGCGTCCTTTACGCGGAGGCCACCAAGAGTCACTTATGACACCAGCGCTGGCACGCTCGATCCCCTTCTTCGATTACTCGCAGGTGTTCACCTCGGAGGAGGAAACGCTGGTCGAGATCTTTCGCGACGTGGGCCGCCGCGGCGCGTTCATCCTGCAACCGGACCTCGCGCGCTTCGAGCGCAACCTGGCGGAGTTCCTTCGCGTCCGCCACGCCCTGGGGGTGGCCAACGCCACGGACGGACTGCTGATCGCGCTGCGCGCGGCCGGCATCGGCGCAGGCGACGAGGTGATCTTCAGCTCGCACACAATGTGCGCGACCGCGGCGGCGATTCACTTCGCGGGCGGAGTGCCCGTGCCTGTGGAGTGCGGCGCCGATCACCTGATCGATCCCCAGGCCGTAGAAGCGGCCATCACGCCGCGCACCCGCGCCATCCTGCCGACGCAGTTGAACGGCCGCACGTGCGATATGGACGCGCTCGGAGCGCTGGCCCGCCGTCACGATCTCGCGATCGTCGAGGACGCCGCGCAAGCCCTGGGGTCGAGGTTCAAGGGCCGCGCGGCGGGCACGTTCGGCGCGGGCGCCGCCATCAGCTTCTTTCCGGCGAAGCTGCTGGGGTGCCTGGGCGACGGCGGGGCCGTGATCGCCAGCGACGACACGATGTATGTGCGGATGGCCGAACTGCGCGACCACGGCCGGCGCGCCGACGGCGAGATCGTGAGCTGGGGTCTGAACTCGCGCCTGGACAATCTGCAAGCCGCGATCCTCGATTACCGGCTGCAAAACTACGGCGAGACGATCGAACGCCGCCGGACGCTGGCGCGCCTCTACCGGGAGGGCTTGGGCGAGCTCGAGGAGATCGTACTGCCGCCCGGGCCCGACGGCGATCCCGGCCACTTCGATGTCTATCAGAACTACGAGATCGAGGCCGCCCGCCGCAACCAACTGCGCGAGTTCCTGAAATCGCGCGGCATCGGAACCGCAGTCGCCTGGGGCGGCAAGGCCGTGCATCAGTGGGAGGGTCTCGGGTTTCGGATGCGGCTTCCGTTCACCGAATCGCTGTTCGAGCGCATCCTGATGCTGCCGATGAATCTCTCGCTTTCGGGCGGCGACGTCGAGTGCGTGTGCGAAGCGATTCGCGAATTCTATACGGGGAGGTGACGTGATCCACGAGACCTATTCGACCAACTGGCTGCTGGCGCGCTGGGAGACGATGACGCGCATCCGGCGCGCCGAAGAGGCCATCGCCCAGATGGTGGAGCGAGGGGAAGCGCGCTGCCCGTGCCATCTCGCCATCGGGCAGGAGGCCGTCGCGGCGGGCGTGTGCGCGGCGTTGACGCGGCGGGATTCGGTGTGGGGCGGGCATCGCTCGCACGGCCACTATCTGGCCAAGGGAGGATCGCTCGAAGGGTTGTTCGCCGAGATCCTGGGGAAGGAGACGGGCTGCTCGGGCGGGCGCGGCGGATCGATGCACCTGGCGGCGCCTGAAGTGGGAATCCTGGGGACCGTGCCGATCGTCGCAGCAACCGTGCCGCTGGCGGCCGGGGCGGCCTTCGCCTACCGCATGCGCGGCGAGGATCGCGTGGCGGTTTCCTTCTTCGGCGACGGCGCGCTCGAAGAAGGCGCGCTGCACGAGACCATGAACGCGGCGGCGCTGTACCGGCTGCCGGTGATCTTCATCTGCGAGAACAACCTGTATTCGAGCCACCTGCACTGGAGCGAGCGCCGCGTGGCCGACAATCTCGACAAAGCCGGCGAGTTCCACTCGATCCCCGGCGACCGCGTGGACGGCAACGACGTCGTGGCGGTGTATGAGGCCGCGCTGGCGGCGGCTGGGCGGGCGCGCGCCGGCGAGGGGCCGTCGCTGATCGAGTGCCGGACGTTCCGCTGGCGGGGGCACGTCGGCGCCAGCTACGACCTCGACGTGGGCGTGAAGCGGCGTGGCGAGCTCTCCCAATGGATCGAGCGCGACCCGATCGCGCGGGTTCAGGCGGCGCTCTCGCGGCGGTTTGTGCGTGGGATGGACGAGCGTCGCGCGGAGATCGACCGTGAAATCCAGGGCGCACTCGAGGCGGCGCGCCGGGCGCCGAGTCCGCCGCCCGGCAGAGTCCTGGAACACGTCTGGCAGGAGGCCGCATGCGCACGCTGAGCTACGCCCAGGCCATTCGCGAGGCCCACGCGCAGTTGCTGGCGAGCGACGCGCGCGTGTTCGTGATCGGGCAGGGGCTGTGGAGCCCCTGGTACGCCGGGTCGAGCCTGGAGGATCTGGACCAGGAATTTTCGTGCGCGCGAATGGTGGATACGCCGGTATCGGAGAGCGCCGCGAGCGGACTGGCGCTGGGCGCGGCGCTGGCCGGGATGAGGCCGATCGTGTTTCACCCGCGCATGGACTTCATGTTGCTCGCACTCGACCCGATCGTGAATCAGGCCGCCAACTGGTCCTACATGTTCGCCGGGCAGGTGAGCGCGCCGCTGGTCGTCCGCGCCGTCGTCAATCGCGGAGGCGAGCAGGGAGCGCAGCACTCCCAAGCCGTGCACGCCATGTTCATGCACGTGCCGGGACTGAAGGTGGTGATGCCCTCGACCCCGTACGACGCCAAAGGGCTGTTGATTGCGGCGATTGAGGATCCCAATCCGGTTCTCTATATCGACGACCGCTGGCTTTATGGAGCGACGGGGCCGGTTCCCGAGGCGATGTACCAGGTCCCGATCGGCCGGGCGGCCCTGCGGAGGAAGGGGTCGGACGTCACGCTGGTGGGGATATCCTTTATGGCGGCCGAAGCGGTGAAGGCCGCCGAGACGCTCGCGGGCGAAGGCATCGACGCCGAGGTGATCGACTTGCGAAGCCTCAAGCCCTGGGACCAGGAGATGGTGATCGAGAGCGCGCAGAAGACCGGGCGAGCGGTGGTGGCCGATCCGGGTTGGCGCACGGCGGGGGCGTCGGCCGAGATCGCGGCTGAGATTTCGGCGCAGGCGTTCCGGGAACTGCGCGCGCCGGTCGAGCGAGTGACGCTGCCGGACGCGCCCGCGCCCACCAGCCGAACCGAGGAGCGGGCCTACTATCCGGGCGCGGCCGATATCGCGGAGGCGGCGAGGCGGACACTGAAGCGTCCTGCTTCCAAAGAGGCCGCCGCGTGAAGCGGACTCTCGATTGCGCGGTGGCGCTGGCGGGGCTCCTGATTCTGGCGCCGCTGCTCGCCGCGACCGCGCTGGCGGTGTGGATCGAGGATCGCCGCTCGCCGCTGTTTCTGGGAAAGCGCGTGGCGCGCGGCGGAGGCTGGTTCCGAATGATCAAGTTTCGCACGATGACGCCGGGCGCCTGGAAATCGGGCGTGAACTCGACCGCGGCCGGTGACGCGCGCATCACGCGAGTAGGGCGATGGCTGCGCCAGGCCAAGCTCGACGAGCTGCCGCAGCTGTGGAACGTCCTCGCCGGCGACATGAGCCTGGTGGGGCCGCGTCCGCAAGTCGCAACCGACGCAGCTCTCTACACAGACGAGGAACGGCGGATGCTGACCGTGCGGCCGGGGATCACGGATCTGGCGTCGATCGTGTTTGCCGACGAGGGTGAGATCCTGGCCGGCAGTCCCGATCCGGACCTGCTCTACAACCAGATCATCCGGCCGTGGAAGAGCCGGCTGGCCCTGCTGTACGTGGATCGCGGCTCGATGGCGGCCGACCTGCGAATCGTGGGTCTGACGATGTTGACGTTAATCTCGCACCGGAGGGCGCTTAGCGGCGTCGGCCGGATGCTCGAGGCCTGGGGCGCGGACCCGATGCTGCTTGAAATCGCAAAGCGGCGCGAGCCTCCGATCGCATATCCTCCGCCGGGCGCTCGAGAGATTGTCTCTCGATATTCCTCAGCCACGCACGCATGAAACGATTTCTTCTGAATCACCGGCGATGGGTTTCCGAAGCCATCCATGGCGCGCTGGCGGCGGCCGCGCTGGCCTCAGGCTTCCTGCTGCGGTTCGAGTTCGCGCTCGACCCGTTCTACTCGCGGATGCTCGCGTCCTCGCTGCCGGTGCTGGTGGGCGTGAAACTGGTCGTGTTCCGCGCCTTCGGCCTGCGCGACCTGGCCTGGCGCTACATGGGGTTCCCGGACCTGGTGCGGATGGCGATGGCCAACCTGGCGGCCTCGGCCGCGGCGACCCTCGCGTTGCGCCTGGCTATCGGCGGCCGGTTCCCGAGGTCGATTCACGTGCTCGACCTGCTGGTGTGCCTGACGCTGATGGTGGCGGCGCGCGGCCTGATCCGCGTGGTGATCGAGCGGCGCGGCGGCGTCCCGCGCGAGCTCACTCTTCGCCGCATTGTGATCTACGGCGCGGCGAAGGCGGGCGTGACGCTGCTCGACGAGATCCGCGCCAATCCGCAGATCGGCTACCAGGTGGCCGGACTCATCGACGACGATCCGCGCCGGCGCGACCTGAGGATTCACGGCGTGCGCGTTCTGGGAGGCCTACAGAGCCTGCCGGCGATCGTCCGCAAGCATCGCGTCGACGAGGTGCTGATCGCTCTCGCCTCGGCGACGGGCGAGGAGATGACTGCGGTCCTTGAACAGTGCCGCATCGCCCGCGTGGCGGCGAAGAAGGTGCCCGCGCTCACCGAGCGGATCGAGCACCAGGTGCTGGTCGATCAGATCCGCGACGTGCGCATCGAAGATCTGCTGGGCCGCGCGCCGGTCGCGCTCGACGAAGGCGGAATCCGCGAGCGCCTGGCCGCCAGGACCGTGCTGGTCACCGGCGCCGGAGGCTCCATCGGAAGCGAGCTGTGCCGGCAGATCGCGCGCTATCAGCCGCGCGCGCTGGTGGGGCTCGATCAGGCCGAGACGGCGCTCTATCAGATCGAACGGGAGATGCGCGAGCGTTTTCCCGAGGTCGCCTTCTATCCCGAGATCGCCTCGATCCGGGACCGGCGGCGCCTGGAGGACGTGTTCCGCGATCACCGGCCGGAATCGGTGTACCACGCCGCCGCCTACAAGCACGTGCCGATGATGGAAGCGCACCTGTTCGAAGCGGTCGAGAACAACGTGTTCGGCACGCGCAATGTGGCGCGCGCGGCGGCGACCTTCGAGGCCGAGGACTTCGTGCTGGTGAGCTCGGATAAAGCCGTCCGGCCGGCGAGCGTGATGGGCGCCACCAAACGGCTGGCCGAGCTGGCGTGCCTGGCGGCGGGCGAGGGCTCGGCGACCCAGTTCCTGGCGGTGCGCTTCGGCAACGTGCTCGGATCGAACGGCAGCGTCATTCCTCTGTTCAAGCGCCAGATCGCGGGCGGGGGGCCGGTCACGGTGACCCATCCGCAGATGCGGCGCTTCTTCATGACCATTCCCGAGGCGGCGCAACTGGTGCTGCAAGCCGCGGCCATGGGCAGAGGAGGCGAGATCTTCATGCTCGACATGGGCGAGCCGGTGCGGATTCTGGACCTGGCGCGAAAGATGATCCTGCTGAGCGGCCTGCGGCCGGAGCAGGACATCGGCATCGAGTTTTCCGGCATCCGGCCGGGCGAGAAGCTCAACGAGGAGCTCACCGCGATCGAAGAGGACACCGCGCCCACGCCCCACGCTCAGATCCGCGTGTTCCTGAGCCGCGGGATTCCGGCCGACGCGCTCGGCCGGTCGCTCGAGAGTCTGCGGCGCTCGACCGAGGCCAGGGATCCGGCGGGCGTGGTGCTCAGCGTGAAAGAAATGATCCCGGATTATAACCCCAGCGGCTTCGTGCTGCGGAGGGCGTTTGAGGAGCAGGCGCGAGGCGCAATCGCGTGAGGTTAACGAATCGCGAAGTTGTGGACGGCGACGCCGGTCGTGATGCCCGCCGCAGTCCAATTCAGTTTCGAAAAAATCCGGGCTGCTCCGGGGTGCTTTCTGACGATCAGGTACTCGACACCGACCAATGCCCCTACCACTCCGAACTTCACGGCGGTAGCCCGCATGCCGAACGCGCCGCGCGAGTCGGCCAGCATCGGATTCAGCTCGCGCATCCCATAGGAGCTCACCGCGTCGAGCGACTGGCTCGCCATGAGCGGCACGAGGCTCCGTTTCCAGGCCTTCAGGGCGTTGGCTTCAACCGATCGAACCGGTGGTACGAGTTCCGTTGAAATATCGGCGGCGCTCGCGAAAGAGGCCAAAGCGAGAGCGGCAATCAAGGCGGGTTTCTTCATAGGAGATTTCCTTTATCCCATTACTTGGTGGTCTACGTAATGAGAGTAAAGCTATTCCCTGAACCGTTCAACCGCGATCGTCTCAGAACTTTCTGGGTCGTTGGTACTGTTGGCGTGTTGTTTCTACTGGCCGCGGCAGCCACGCTGACGATCTCTCTGCCGGAGCGGATGGCGAACTGGGGTTACGAATGCGGGGTGTTTCTGCTGGCCGCCGTCTGGATGTTGTTGAGAACACTCGAACCGCGGCCGCTACGGGTGACTTGGGCGGCAACGGCGCTTGCAGCCATCGCGATCTGGGGATTTCTGCAACTCGTCCTCGGCGCCACCCTTAACCCCCACGCCACAATGGAGGTATCCCTGCGCCTGGCCGCTTTGGCCGCGACCGCGCTGGTCGCCTCCTCGGCGCTGGCGAACGCCCGTCTCCGTTTGTCGTTTCTTCAAGGGTTGGCCTGGTTCGGATTTCTGGTGGCGATTGTGGGGGTGCTGGCCTATTACACCTCGCCCGGAAAAATCCTATGGATATTCCCGAGTGAATATCCCGACGTTTGGGGGCCCTTTCTCAGCCGCAACAACTTCGCGGGATTCCTGGAGCTGACGCTTCCGGTGGCGCTGTGGCTGGCTTTCGAAGGCGACCGGCCGAGGCGGCTGGTCTACACCGTCATGGCGGCGGCGATGCTCGCCGCCGGGCTGGCGTCGGCCTCGCGGGCTGGTGCGACGGTGCTGGTCTTGCAGACTGGCGTCGCGCTCATGCTGCTCCGCCGCGCCCCGTCGCGAACACCTATGGTGATGCAGCTTGCCGCGGCGACGGCCGTTCTGGCGGCCGTGGCCGGCGCCGGTACGCTTGCCGCGCGCCTCGGCGAGCCCGATCCGATGCAATACCGGCGCGAGATTGCCCGCTCGGCGCTCGAGATGATCCGCGAGCATCCGTGGAAAGGCTTCGGCCTGGGCACGTTCGCATCGGTCTATCCGGCCTACGCGACCTTCGACGCCGGCGCAAGAGTAAATCACGCCCATAACGATTGGCTCGAATGGGCCTCGCAAGGCGGACTGCCCTTCGCTGCCGCCTGGGCCGTTCTCGCGCTCGCGACGCTCAAGCCGGCTCTTGGCTCGGTATGGGGCCTGGGCATCCCGGCGGCTTTTATCCACGCGCTGGTGGACGATCCGTTCGCGCGCTTCGGACTGACAGCGTGGATCTTTGCCCTGTCCGGGGCGCTTCTTGGGCGCCTCACGCTGAGAGGACTCCGAGAGAGCGGCTACTAGACTAGAGGAGAAATTTTCGTGAGACAGCAATCCGTCCCGATCTTCATTGTGACGTTGGCACTGGCCATCGGCCCGCTTGAACCGGCGGCGCCGGTCATCGGAACCGCGGTGGCCAAGGGCGCCTTCCGGGTGGACAACGCCGCAGTGACGGGCAACGCCACTCTGTTTGAGGGCGCGGTCGTCGAAACCCGCGCGGCCGGCTCCTCGATGGAGCTCGCGAGCGGAGCCAAAGTCTCGCTGGCCTCCGAGTCCAAGGGGAAGTTTTTCGGCGACCACATGATTCTCGAGCGCGGGGAAGGGCAGCTCGACAAGGCGGCCGGCTTTCGCCTGGTGGCCCGGGGCCTGACGATTCAGCCGGAGACCGGCAACGCCTCGGCGCGCGTGGGTCTGGCCGGGGCCGCACGGGTGAACGTGGCCGCGATGACGGGCTCGTTCCGCGTGCTCAATTCCTATGGACTGCTGGTGGCGAACCTGGCGGCGGGGATGGCGCTGGCCTTCGAGCCCCAAGGCTCCAGCGCGCCGTCCCGGCTGACAGGGTGTCTCGAAAAACGGGCCGGCCATTTTCTGCTGACCGACGAGACCACCAACGTGACGGTGGAGCTGGGCGGTCCGGGTCTGGATCGGGAAACAGGGAATCGGGTGGAGGTGTCGGGCTCGCTCGATGCGGCCGCTACGCCGGTCACCGACGCCTCGCAGTTCATTCGCGTGAGCGGGGTCAAGCGCATCGGCAGGAACTGCGTGGTGAATCGGAGCGGAACCGCGGCGGCCGGCGTCGGCGGCAAGGCTGGAAAAACGGCCAAGGCGGGCGGCGCCGCGGCGATTTCGACCACTACCATCGCCGTCATCGGCGGCGTGGCGGTGGCGGCGACCGTGGGCGGCCTGGCGGCCGGGGGCGCGCTTCCCGGACAGGGCGGCGGCTCGAGTCCCTCGATCAGCCGTTGACAGGCAACCGTGGCTCTCGCACGCCTGTTTGCGCTCGCGGCCTTGGCGTTCTTCGGTTTCGCGACGGCCGCGGCAACCCGTCTGGCGTTCCGCGAATCCAAGGACGTCGATCCGCTGCCGGGCGAAGCTTCCATCGAGCGTGGCCTCGCCGCCGAGCGCGCGGGTCGTTTTGAGGAGGCCGAAAGAGAGCTGCTTGAAGGGGCGCGGCTCGATCACCAGTATCTGCCCGCCTGGACGCTTGCCAATTATTACTTTCGCCGTGGACAGTCCGGCTCATTCTGGCCCTGGGCCGCGCGCTCGGCCGCGCTCAGCCACGGCGACCTCGGTCCGCTGCTCAAACTCTCAGAAGGGATGGCATCGGATCCCGCCGCCGCGCTCGAACGGTTGCAGGGCTCGCCGCGGGTCGAGCGCGCCTACCTCGATTTCCTGATCGGCGAAGATCGCCTTGACGCCGCTCAAGCCGTAGGGCGGCGCATGCTCGCGCGACACTCTCCAGAAGAGACGCCTCGCCTGCTCGACCTGGTCAACCGGCAGATCCGCGCGGGACATGGGGCGGACGCGCTCGAGATCTGGAACGGGCTCGGCCGGTTTCCGCGCCTCGATCCCGCCGCCGGCCGCCTGCTCACGAATGGCGATCTCAGCACCGAGCCGGGCGGCGAGGGATTCGACTGGCGCCTGCCCGCCGTCGAGGGCCTCACCACCCGCTGGCGCGCCTCGCGGATCGAGTTCGCGTTTTCAGGCAGCCAGCCCGAGGCGTGCACGCTCTTGGAACAGGCGCTTCCCTCGGGCCGGACCGGGAAACGCTACCGTCTGATCTTCGAATATTCGGCGTCCGGAATGCCGCGCCCGAGCGGCGTTCATTGGATGCTCGACCGGGAGGAAGGCCCCGCGCTCGAGGCCAGCGAGGGTTGGCGCACGGGCGAGTGGATCGTAACGTTGCACGCTCTCACGCACCTGCGCCTGGTGTATCGCCGCGAACCGGGAACCGTCCGCGCCGAGGGACGAGTGGAGCTTCGAAGCCTCCGGCTGAACACGTTATGAAGACCCGGTCCCTGGCGGCCAGTCTTCTGCTGCACGCAACCGCAGTGCTGGCGCTGTTCACGCTCGCGCCACCGCCCCCGGTTCCGGGACCCCCTGCGCGCGCCACGTACATCGCACTGATCGCGCCGCTCTCGCCGCCGCCTCGCCCGGTTCGCCCGAAGATCCCGCCGCCCGAGCCGCGCCCGGCGCCCGAGATGCCGGAGCCGGCCGTTCCCCGCCCGGCGGTTCCGCGCGTCGCCGTCGAACTTCCGCCCGCTCCCACTCCGGAGACCCCGCGCCTCCCCCCTCTTCCCACCCTTGACCTGCCGCGCACGCCGGCCCCGCCCGCGCCGCCGCTGCCGACCGACAACCTGAAGGAAATCCGCCCCGTGCCGCCCGAGCCTCCCGCCAAGCCCGTCGTCAAGGCGGCCGGATTCGGGAGCGTCGAGACCTCGCCCAAAGACGCCGCGAATCCGGCGCGAACGTCGCAGGGCGCATTCGATTCCGCCGCCGTTCGCGAACCCGCACCCTCGCCCGCGCACCTCGCGCGTACCGGAGCTTTCTCCGACGCCTCGGTCGCGAGCCCGGCACCGGCAGCGCGCAAGCCGGTGGCCGCCTCCAGCTTCACTCCCGCCGAAATCCTGTTCAAGCCGCGCCCCGCCTACACCGAGGAAGCGCGGCGGCGGCAGATCGAAGGAGAAGTGCTGCTCGACGTGATGTTCGGCGCCTCGGGCGAAGCGCGCGTGGTGCGCATCGTGCGCGGCCTCGGTTACGGCCTGGACGAAAACGCCGTCGCGGCGGCGCGCGCCATCCGGTTCCGTCCCGCGCTGCGCGAAGGCGCGCCCGCCGACTCGACCGCCGTCGTCCACATCATCTTTCAACTCGCTTATTAAAGGACTCACCGCCATGAAAATCCTGATTGCCATCGCCTCTGTTCTGATCCTGCCGGCGGCGGGACAACCCTCGCGGCCATCCGCGGATAACCCGGCCGTAGACCGCCTGCTCGACCACATCGTCGAAAGGGAGACGGCGTTCATCGAGAGCATGAAAAACCGCATCCCCATCGTCGAGACCTATATCCAGGAGACGCCCGAGTATGCGGGAGACGACCCGCACCCGAACAAAGACCACTACTTCCTCGGCCGCTTCCGCCTGGGGGGGAACGTGCGGTATGAGCCGCTGGTGGAGCGCACCGATCCGTCGCCGCCGCCCAAGCCCGGCTCACGGCTGCCCTTCCGCCCGGCGCCCAAGCTTCAGAACCAGCCTATGCGGTTTCTGCCGCGCGGTTTCGCGCAGATGTCGGTGATCGACCTGCGCGACTTCAACCGCCAGACCTACGGCTTCGAGTACGTGCGCCGGGAGTTCCTGGGCGAGGTGCGCTGCCTGGTGTTCGACGTCACGCCGCTCAACCGCATGCAGGGCGGCAAATTCGTCGGCCGCATCTGGGTGGAGGATCGCGACGACTCCATCGTGCGCTTCAACGGAACCTACGTCCCGGTGCCCACGCCCAAGGGTGCGCTGCTCGAGCTGTACTTCCACTTCGATAGCTGGCGCGTGAACGTCGGGCCGGCGCAATGGGCCCCGGCGCAGATCTACATCGAGGAGGAGGGCGGGCAGGGACAAGAGACGGCCGCGACGCCCCGGTTCAAGGCGCAGACCCGAATCTGGGACTACTTCGCCACGCCCACCACGAAGTTCGACGAGCTGACCAGCATCCTGGTGGAGGGCCCTTCGGGAGTGAAGGACCAGACGGGGCCGGAGGACGTCTCGCCGCTCGAAAGCCAGCGCTCCTGGGAGCGGCAGGCCGAGGCGAACATTATCGCGCGTCTCGAAAAGGGAGGCCTGCTCGCGCCGCCCGGTCCGGTGGACGAGGTCCTCAACACCGTGGTCAACAACCTGATCGTGTCCGCCAATCTGAATGTCGAGGCGCACTGCCGGGTGCTGCTGACCACGCCCATGGAAACCTTCGCCGTGGGCCATACCATCGTGATCAGCCGCGGGCTCATCGACGTTCTGCCGGATGAGGCCAGCCTGGCTCTGGTGCTGGCCGACGAGCTCGCGCACATCGCGCTCGGACACCGCCCGCAAACCCAGTTCGCCTTCCACAACCAGACCATGCTGGGCGACGCCGAGATGTTGCAGCGTTTGCATTTCGAGCGTTCGCCGCTGGAGATGCTGGCCGCCGGCCGGAAGACCATCGAGATCATGCGCGCCTCGCCCTATCAGAAGACCGCGAACGCAGGCCTGTTCCTCAAGGCGCTGGCCAGCCGCAACTCCGCCCTGCCGCGGCTGCTGCAGGCCAATCTGGGCAATCAGGTGGCGGACCCGGACGCGCTGGCCCGGCTGGCGGGATTCACCGCCTCGGCGCCGGCTCTGGAGGAAGACAAGCTCGAACAGATCGCCGCGCTTCCGCTCGGCTCGCGCGTGAAGCTCGATCCGTGGACCAACCAGATCACGCTGGTGAAGACGCGGCCCCTCTCGCTGCTGTCCCCGCGCGAGAAGATGCCGTTCGAGGTGACGCCGTTCGTGCTGTACCTGACCCGCGTGGATGCGGGGCCCGTCAAGCCGGCCGGCGAGCCCTAGGAGGCCGTTGTTTGACATTCTCGGCACCTTGCAGTATTCAATATCTAATGGAAGCTATTGACAAACGAACGCAGCGGGGCGCTGAAAATGACTCCCAGCAAACCGGGATTATTCTCGTGGTAGGTGACTGGATCGTCGACGAGCACTGGGTGACCGGCATCCATCGTTCAATGACGAGCAGCCGAGTCGGGCAGGTCCACAGTCGTACTCTTCATGGGCCGCAGAGCTGTGTAGTGTGTCTGGCTGGTGCCGGAAAGGTGGCGTCGGTATTGTACCAAACGCAGCGCAGGAGGATTCTTGGCGTCGGAATGTGGCACCCCGCTGACGGCGATGCGCTTGCGAGGCTGCTTGATCCTTCGGAGGGTTGTGACCACACTCCGCATCAAGTCACTCACCAGTACGCTCCTCATCAGACAAAGATGGTGCGGCTCACCGCTGAGGAGATGTGTGGCACGACTAGAGTGATCCGAGTGTATCAACGGACGGGCTCGAAGGTGGAACTAAAGGAACGAATTGATTGGGAGGTGGAAACCCCAAAGGATGGGTGGGCCACACGCGACGGGCTCCGAGAGAATCGGGATCTCGCAAACGCCCTATTAGATCCCAATATCGAGGCGGTTGTCATCAAAGACATGTGCAAGGGCGTGATTTCCAAGGCCACGATCGAATTCATAGTTGATAGACTCAAGGATCGTCAAGAGATTCTATATTTCCTGTCGTCCAAGGAATTCGCCCCTGACTACTGGAAAAACTTGCTTAAGCCGGTGAGGGACAACGTAAGGCTCCTCATGATTCCTCCAGTAGCTGCTCAGCATGCTCAGCAGGTCAAGCAGTTTGCTTCCTGGATTGTGCGACCGGGTGACGCACGCCGAACGCCCTCCAAGGAAGCCCTTGAAATTGTACGCTCTGTAGGAGAGTCGTTTCCTAACGCTTATGTCGTCGCATTGCCGGACGACCGCACTTTACTGGCTCGTTCGCCCACCAGGGAGCCAGACCCCTCCGGATTGCTTTGGCGCGCTGACAAGGAGCTCAGGTCATTTGAGGGCAGCCCGATGGCGAGCGTCCTCTTTCCTGCGATGATCGCGCACTACTTAGATGCACCGAACAGTTCGCTGGAGGATCTTGTTAGGCAAGGCCTTAACTTTCTCCTTTCGTGGATTTCTAAGGAGTCAGGAAGAGTGGTCTGGCCGGACACGTGGCGTCCAGAGACGCCTGAATTGAATCCGCTTCACGCGGAGGGGCCTCCAATGACCCTATCCCCAGTGAAATGGCACGAGGCCCAACACAATTGGCAACAGGCGCTGGAACCGCACCTGCATACCCGCGGGGTGATCGGTGACCAGCCTGATCTTAAGCATCTGGAACTGTGGCGGGCAATGTTGGAAGTGGACAACTACGTCTGCTTAGTCCCGGCCAAGCGGGAGGTGCTGCGAGCCATTATTGCGGAGTTCAATGCTTTCAAGAGCGCAGGCACTGGAGGCCACCGTGGTTGTTTGCTGATTGCATCTCCCGGGTCAGGCAAGACCCACCTGGCCAGCCGCTTGGCTGAGCACCTTGGATTGGGACTCCTTGAGTTTAACATCACGCAGATGCTTTCAAAGGCCGATCTCTTGGATTGCTTCGATACAATCGTCACGACACAGTTTCAAAACCGAGACAAACGATTTTTAGTGTTCGTGGACGAGATCAACGCAAAGTTGGACAATCAGGAGGTCTATAGCACATTCCTTGCACCTCTTGAGAAGGGTGTGTACAGACGCGCTGGTAAGACCTTTCAGATTGCGCCCTGTGCGTGGCTCTTCGCCAGCACGAAGGATCCAGAGGAGCCTGCTTCCAGCGAGGACGGCACTAACAAGGCCAGCGACTTTGTTTCACGTCTAACGCTTCCGAAGAAGCGTTTCCCTCCGTGCCAACATCGATGAGACAGAGTTCGCGGCCATAATTACAGAGCAGGGCGGCCGGGAGAATCATCGTGAGCGAAACCAAGATTGCAGTTCCTTTTCTAGCCAGTTCGGCTGATCCTGAGGTG
>JBGPLI010000008.1:0-59180 GCA_041486445.1 Bryobacteraceae bacterium | reverse complement strand
CCGTGCACGACTCCGGCACGGTGGCCCGCTGGGGCCGGTTGAGCTGGCGCGGCGACGCGAAAGGGCTCGCGTTTCGCACGCGCACCGGCAATTCGGCGCGGCCGGACGCCACCTGGAGCGACTGGTCGCAGCCGGTCGCCGATCCGTCGGGCTCGCTCATCCCGAGTCCCAACGCGCGCTACATCCAATGGCGGGCCGAGTTCTCCGACGCCGAGAGCGCGCAGCCGCAACTGGACAGCGTCACGGTCGCTTATCTGCCCCAGAACACGCCGCCCAGCGTCCGCAGCATCAGCGTGACGGGGCAGGCATCCGGCGGCGCCGCGAAACCCCAGGCGGCCGCGTCGTCGTCGGCGAACGCCGCCTACTCGATCACCGTTACCGATACGGGCGAGGCCCCGCCCGCCGCCGGCACGCCGTCACAAACGGTCTCCCGCGCCGCCGGGCCGCAGATCCAGATTTCCTGGCAGGCGGACGATCCCGACGGCGACCGGCTGATCTACAACCTCTACTTCCGCGGCGAAGACGAGCGCGAGTGGAAGCTGCTGCGCGCCAACATGAATGAGAACACGTATTCGCTCGACTCCGACGTGCTGGCCGACGGCCGGTATTTCTTTCGAGTGACCGCGTCGGACCGTCCCTCGAATCCCGCGAATCTGGCGCGCGAAGCGGACCTGGTGAGCGCTCCGGTGCTGATCGACAACACGCCTCCGGTGGTGACGGCGAGTGCGCCTCGCCGTGCCGGCGCCGCGCTCGAGATCGACGTCGACGCCGAGGATCGCGGCTCCGTGCTGCGCCGGTGCGAATACTCGGTGGACGCCGGGCCGTGGTCGCCTGTCGAGGCCGCTGACGGCGTCACCGATTCCATGCGCGAGCGGTTCCTGGTGCGCCTGGAGAGCCTGCCCGCCGGCGAACACCTGATCGTGATTCGCGCCTACGATGCCGCCGGCAACGCGGGGCTGACGAAGGTCGTTGTGAGGTGAAATGCATCGACCATAGCGTTTCCCACATGTCACGGTCTTGAGCATTACACCATAGGTTTTCCACGGGCAAATATAACTTCCTTTCAGTCACATACACGCTTTTACCCTTCGAGGCTTGTGGAAGGCCTGTGAGGATTTTCTTCACAGGTTTGACATAGGAATCTAAAGATGTTCCCATGTTTATGTCCTCCCCCGAGATTGACGCAGCCGCCCGGGTGGTGTGTCGTTTTTGAGGTGATGGATGCTAAGACACCGCAGAAATCTTTCTCGAATTAAAGAGACTATCATCGAGCTCACAAGCAAGGACCGCAAGAAGGAAATCGGCGCGGGACTGCTTCACGCCATGTGCAAAGACCTGGGTATCGATCCTAGAGAACTGTGAGGATGATCCATCATGTTTTCATTCGCCTATCCCGCCACGTTCAAGCTGGATGAAGATGGTCGGCGGGTGGTTAGTTTCCCCGATTTTCCGCACGCGCACACGGACGGCAAAGATATGAATGAGGCGATGGAAGAAGCCATCGATTGCCTCGGTAGCGTTTTGGCGGCGCTCATTGCCGCGAAATCGGACATTCCAGCTCCGTCACGAGTGAAACGAGGACAGCGCCTTGTCCCGGCGCCGCTATGGATCGCAGGGAAGCTCGCTCTCTACCAGGCGATGCGGGAGCAGGGCGTCAACAACTCGGAACTCGCCCGGCGATTGGGCATCCGCGAGACCGTAATCCGCAGGATGCTCGACCCCGACCACGAAACCAGGAGCGAGAAAATACAAGCGGCGCTCGACACGCTGGGCAAGCGCATCGTGGTTGCGGTGGAAGACGCGGCCTAGCGCGCCTACTTGGTCCCCATCAGCCGGAAGAACATCTGCGAGAACGCGGCCACGGTCATCCCCATCGCGATCCCCGAGGCGATCCGCCACACCCGCTCCACCGATTGCGAATATCCCGGCGTTCCCGCGATGTAGGCGACAGCGAATCCGCCGGCGAGTCCGCCGACGTGCGCGGCGTTGTCGGTGAAGGGAAAAATCAGGCCCATGAGCAGCCCGTAGAACGCCCAGCGCACGTACATGCTGCGCACGGCCGCACCATACGACGTGCGCTCGCGGACACCGTGCGCGATCATCGCGCCGATCAGCCCGAAGATCCCCGCCGAGGCCCCGATCGACAGCGCTCCGGACCAATACGTGCTCGCCCAGAACCCCGTGACGGTCGCGACGAAGTAGAACACCAGGTAGCGGCTGGTGCCGAAGGTTTCCTCCACCTGCGCGCCCAGGTCGAACAGCACCCAGGAATTCATCAGAATGTGCAGCAGGCCGCCATGCAGGAAGCCGGCCGTGATCAGGCGCCACCACTCGCCTCCGAGAATCGCGGAACGGGACTTCGCGCCGAAGTCGAACAGCGTTCGCAGATCCGGATCGAACGCGATCCCGCCCCCGTTCGCGCGCGCGCTGTAGAGCAGCGTGGCGGCGTAGAGCCCGGTGTTGATCAGCAGGATCATCACGGTGGTGAAGCGGGCGTGCGGGATCAGCCCGCCGAGCGCTCCGGCCGGGTTGCGCCGCTCGATCGCCTTGGGCCCCACCAGCGCCTCGCAATACGGGCAGGTCTTGTCGTCGGTGGTGATGAAGGCCCGGCAGTTCGGGCACATGCGGCGTTTATCCACTCGACTCATTGTAGCGGTAGGATAGGGGTAGAGCTATGATCATCCGAAAACCAGCCAACATCCCGTATTCCGAGGTCACGCCCAAACACGTGTACCTCAATCGGCGCCGGTTTCTGGCGGCGGGCTCGGCCGCGCTGGGTGCGCTCGCCGTCCCGTTCTCTGCCGGCGCGAGCAGGCTCAGCGTCGCGGCCAAGAGCCCGTTCAGCACCACCGAAAAACCCTCGTCGTTGCAGGACATCACCCATTACAACAACTACTACGAGTTCGGCACGGGCAAGGAGGAGCCGGCCGAGCTGTCTAAGAATTTCCGCACTGCGCCGTGGACGGTTTCGATCGAGGGCGAAGTCGCCAAGCCCAAGACGCTCGACCTGGATGCGGTGCTCAAGCTCGCGCCGCTCGAAGAGCGCATCTACCGGCATCGCTGCGTGGAGCGGTGGTCGATTGTGGTTCCCTGGATCGGATACTCGCTGAGCGAGCTGCTCAAGCAGGTGGAGCCCACTTCCAAGGCGAAGTACGTCGCTTTCCAGACTCTCTACGATCCCAAGCAGATGCTCTCTCAGCGGCAGGCCGGCATCCCGCTTCCCTATGTGGAAGGGCTGCGGCTGGATGAGGCGATGCATCCGCTGGCCCTGCTCTGCTTCGGCCTGTATGGAGAAACGCTTCCGAATCAGAACGGCGCGCCGATCCGCATGGTGGTGCCGTGGAAATACGGGTTCAAGAGCATCAAGTCGATCGTGAAGATCAGGCTGGTGGAGAAACAGCCGCCCACCACCTGGAACATCTCCGCGGCCAACGAGTACGGCTTCTATTCGAACGTAAACCCCGAGAAAGATCATCCGCGCTGGAGCCAGGCTGGGGAACGGCGTCTCGGCGTAGACGTCTTCTCCATGCGGAAAACCCTGAAGTTCAACGGCTACGGGGACCAGGTCGCAAGCCTCTACGCCGGGATGGATCTGATCAAGAACTACTGACGGTCATGAACCGGATCCTTGCCAGCAGAGGGACGAAAATCGTCGTCTTCCTGCTGTGCCTGGTTCCGTTGCTGATGCTGGGATGGTGGGCGTACCGGGGCGAGCTGACCGCCAACCCGATCGAGTTCATCACTCACAGCACCGGCGACTGGACCTTGCGCTTCCTGCTGATCGCTCTGACGGTGACGCCGCTGCGCAAGCTGGCCGGCCTGCCGAACCTGATCAAGCTGCGGCGCATGTTCGGCCTGTACGCGTTCTTCTACGGGTTCCTCCACTTCGGCATCACGTATCTGTGGCTGGATAAATTCTTCGACGTGCAGGAAATTTGGAAGGACATCGCGAAACGCCCCTATATCACCGTGGGCTTCACCGGCTACATGCTGATGGTCCCTCTGGCGGTGACCTCGACCTGGGGCTGGGTACGGCGGCTGGGAGGCAAACGCTGGCAGCGCCTGCACCGGCTGGTGTACTTCTGCGCGCTGGCCGGCGTGATTCATTATTACTGGCTGGTGAAATCCGACGTGCGGCTCCCGCTGATGTATGCCGGGATTCTTACGGCGCTGATGCTCTACCGCGTACGCACCTGGACGCGGAAGGGGACCATCCAGAAACCGCAGAAGCCGCAGCCGGCGGCGGCGGTACGGGCCTAGCCCCATCTAGCGGCTAGAACGGCGCCAGATCCTCGCCGAAGACCTGAGCCAGAAACATCCAGATGATCAGGCACATCGACGACGCCGCCAGGAACGCGATGAATTTCGCGAAGCCGCGGCCCATGAACTCGAACCGCAACAGCAGCGCCGACACCAGGCCGACGTAGAGCAGGTACGGGTTCATTGCCCGCTCGGTCACGTTGAGGAAGACCACAGCCGCCAGGTAGAACAGCAGCGGTATGTTGCTGTCATATCGCTTCCGCATCAGGAGCACGACTGCTATTACGGCCAGGGCGACCACTAGCAGCGTCGTAAGGTCGGTTCCGGTCCACATCCTCTCTGATAATCGGCGGAGACGGGCCGGATCAGGAGGGTCAACCGCAATCCTCAGAAGGACCAGGAGATAGAGGAATACCCTGTGTGCGCCCGGTAGTCCTGAAGCGTGGCGAACCGCTCGTCGTAACCGTAGTACTGATACCCGGCGTTCCAGCGAACCTGGCGGGCCACGCGGATCGAGAGGCGGGCCTGCGGCGAGAGGAATCGCAACGGGAAGGTCTGGGCGGCCTGAAACGCGGGCAGCGCCGAGTACAGCCGCGCTCCTGTCGATGCGGCACGGCCGTCGCCCGCGTCCTCCACGTGGCTGTAGCCGACGTAAACATCGGCGCGTTTGAGGACCGTGAATCGCGCGCCCAGGCTCGCCGTGTGGACATTGCTGATGTAGAGCGAACTTTCGCCGGAAATGTCCTTTCCATTAGCGAAATAGTCGATACCGCCCAGGGTATACAGGTGCAGCTTGCCGTAGCCTGCATCGATCGAGAACCACTGGGCCGCCGCCCAGGATGCGTCCACACCGTATTGCCGAGACCGCGCCGCGTAGCTGGTGAGCGAAATCGAATTGGTGTTGTAATCGGTGCGCGCATAGGCAGTGAGGCGCAAGGCTTTCCGCCGGTATTCGGCGCGCCCGCGGAAGGCCTGGTAGTTGCGATCGCTGATGGGATAAATGGGACGGTCCGCGCGGCCGATTTCCGCGTCGAGATTGATGGTCAGCGGCTTCACCGGCTTGAGGCGCAATCCCAGCGTGCCGGCGTGCAACTGGTTGGTCTGCTCGATGGGAGTGTTGCCGGGAGGCCCGGGAGCGGGGTCGCCGAAGTTCTCCTGGCCGTCCACAGAGCGAATCCGGCGGTGGTCGTAATCGTAGCCGGCGTGGACGCCGATCCAGGGCCGCAGGCGCACGTCCACATTCGTCGAATTGGAGACGGTCTGAATCCCCAGAAACTGGAAGGGCAGAATCGGCGGGCCCGGCTGGCCGCTGGCATACTGCACGAAGTAGGAATTGCCCGCCATGCGGATGCTGTTGTAGGAGGTCTGGTTGCTGACAGTGACGTTCGAGGCGGGGAAAAGGTTGATGTTGAAATTACCCGCGAGCACGGGCCTCTCGGCGTCGCCGAAGGTGAGGACCTGGCGGAGCGCGTTCGCGCCGAGACGATTCGTTCCGGCCGAGGATTCATCGAGCACGAAGGCCCGCCGGCCGGCGACGTAGGTGAAGCGTCCGTTCACGGCCCAATATTTCTTCCCCTCGCGAAACAGCCCGACGCGCCAGTAAGGGCTGGTGCCGTGGTAAGGCTCGGCGCGCTTGAGCGAGGTGAGCTTGGTCAGATCGCCGGGATTGTTGCCCTGCGAAGGGTTGGACAGCGACAGGGGCGTGTCTTCCTTGAAGTCCTGCCAGCCGCGCAGCAGGTTCAGGCGGAACCCCAGCAAGCGCGCCTCTCCACCGAGGCGATATTCGTTCTGCTCGCGGTGGATGTTGGCGAAAAGCGGGAATTCGTCGCCGCGAGCGTCGAACAACTGGATGGTGGAGAGCGCCGGACCGCCTTCGGTGTTGCGGGAGTAGCCGAGGAACAGCCGGAAGCTGCTCTGCGGGAACAGAGTGAAGTCGTGATCCTGGAGGTGGCGCGTCGTGTTCCTCAGGTGCTCGCCGTAGGAAATGGTCAGCGCGGGATTGAAATAGTCGTTGGAGCGCCACATCAGGTCGTAGCGGTAGAGGCGGTTCTTCTCGATGCGCAGCAAGGCGGACTGATACGGATCGTTGCCGAGCCCTTGGGTGGTCACCACGATCTGATCGAACAGCCGCCCGTGTCCCTCGCGCGACTGCACGGTGAGCGAGCTGGCGAGCAGGCGGACGCCGTTGCCGTAATTCACCGTGCTGCGATACATGTCCGTATCGCCGCCGGCCGTGCGCCAGCGGTAGCCCAGCTCGAAAGACTGCAAGACGTTGTAGGTGGCGATGTTTTCGCCGCGAGCGATCTGGGTCGGCTCGTTGGTCGGGGCGACTGGAGGCTGCGCGCAGGCGGCGCCGGCGAGCACGAGGAGGCTGGGCAGGCGTTTTTTCATCGCAGGAAGAACGAGTCGCTATTGGACCCGTGGATTCGCGTGTGGCAGGTGGTACAGTTCTGATACCGCGGGTCGGCCAGATTGTGCGTGGAGGACTGGTGGGTGATGCCGCTGGCGCGGCGTCCGAACTCACCGGCTCCGTTGTGACATTCCAGACAGGTGGTAAAGACTGTGGGACGCCGCAGCATCCGCGCGTTCATCGAGCCGTGCGGGCTGTGGCAGGATCGGCATCCTTCCAGGCGAACGGCGGAGTGCTCGTAGACGAAGGGCCCGCGCTTATCGGCGTGGCATTTCAGGCACGGCTCTTCGTTGACATCGGCGTGCTCCATCATGCGGGGCCGCGAGCCCATGGTATAGGACGGCGTGAACGCGCCGTGAGGATTGTGGCAATCGGTGCACTGCACCACGCCCTCATTGACGCGATGCTTGAAGGGCATCGCGAACTGCGCGCGCACCGAGGAGTGGCAGCCGTAGCACAGATCCGCCTGCCGGCGGGCGAGCAGAAACCTGGGGCTCTGCGAGCGGTGGACAGAATGGCAATTGATGCAGACGACTTCTTCCTGGGTGTGCACGCTGCGGCGGATGTTGGCGCGCGAGAGCGTCTGGCCGTGGCACCGCAGGCAAGTGTCGAGGACCTTGTCGGGAGCAAGCTGGGAGAAGGCGACGATGCTCGCCTTGCCGCCGCGCGCCTGTACGTGCGCCTGGCCAGGGCCGTGGCAGCCTTCGCATCCGGTGTTCTCGGGCGCTTCTTGGCCCGAGGCGAGGCTCTTGTAATGAGGATTACGGTAGAAGTTGGCCCAGATGTCGGGGTGGCAGGTCCGGCAGACATTGCTGCCGACGTAGTCGGCCGCCAGAGCAGTGGACGGTGCAAGCAGAGCGAGAGTGAAAATCACCCGAAGCCCGAACATGCCTCCCACTATAGCGGAGGAGGGCGGGGCGGGGCTTCACGCAAAGGTAAAATTTAGGTGAACTTTCTCCGGGCAGGGCGAGGGCATTTCACACGCGGACGGCAGGCCCGAGTTCGGTGTGTGAAGCTGGACTCCATCTGGTTGGTCTTACTGAATTGGAATATTAACCGGAGATCCGCCAATCCAGGCAGCGGCCAGTTGAACTGCGGTCATTCCGGCTGCGATCCCGCTGGGCACGCGGAAGTCGACGCGGTAGGTGTCCACCAGCCCCGGCCACCCCACTTTGTTGATCACCTCAGCCGGCTGGCCACCGATCGTGACGTCTACCGGCGAATTGACCAGTTGTGACGCGTCGGTTGGAAACGGCTGGCCGGGGTCAACTCCGGGAACCGTGGGCCCGAGACCCGTAGCCTTCACAATTAGGACCTGTCCGGCCTTGGCGGGCTTTGCCGTTGTGACCGGTGAAAAGTCCTCGTGATAGATAGCCGGTGCGCCCGACTCAACCACAATCGCGGGCCGTGTCACGGGGATGATGTAGAAGATGAATTTTTGCGTGGCGCCGCCGTTGACTCGCCGGTTCGCGGGGTCTTCCACCATCGATGCCACTCTTTGCGTGCTCGTCAGGGCTACCGCTGTAGACTGTCCCTTTATGCCGTGAACTCCCAAGAACGCTCCGCTGCCGCCGGTGATGGGCTGGTTGCCCTGCGTCAGCGCTTGCGGCGCTCCGGGAGGCGGTGGGCCGTTGCCGAACCCAATGCCCACGATGGTGCCGATAGGACTGCCATCGACTGCGAGGAACTCATAAGCGAATTGGGTCACGTTATTCCGGGTAATGTCGGTAATGGCCTGTCCCGGGCTCGGAGAGGGCCGCATCGTAATGGCCCGGGAATTTTCGACCAGCGTTCCCTTCACCGGCTTGCCGTTCACTCCGACAATGTCGCCCAGAATGACGAACTTTCTGAAGTTTTGCGATGCGCTCCCGACGGTCGGGCCCGGAACGGTGGCCAGTTTGGTGAAGTCTGTGTTGTCGTCTATGTACTGCACTACGTTTTCAACATCGACGGTGAGAATCACCGGCGGCGCCTCTTGCGCCAGACAAATTGGTGAGAACGCCGCGGCGCAGAGAGCCGTGGCAAGAGCGGTCTTCCAGTGCACGAGCATTATCTTAGTTTGCCCCTCCTCGAATGGGTCCAAGGAAGTTTACCAGGGTTGTGGGCGGAACAACAACTCGCGCATGCCGCCTTGGTGACGCTGGGTTGGGAGGGAGCCTTACTCGCCCGGCGTGCTGGTGTAGCTCAGCCCGACCATGGGAACGAAGTCGTGCAACCAGCCGCCGACCTTGGAGCCCACGTTGGGCGCGATCACCTGCATCGGGAACGACGTCAGGTAATCGTGGAGATCCATGCGAAGCTGGAGGTGCGAAGTGAGCTGCATCTTCACGCCCCCGCCCACGCTGACCAGAGCGGTGAGGTCGCGAGCCTTGGTGAGCAGCGCGAAGTTGCTGAGCGGCTGGAACACCACTTCCGCGCCGGTGCCGCGGTAGACTTTGACGCCGGCGCCGGCGGCCACGAACGGGCGCACCCGGGCTCCGGAAGGCGCGGCGTGCCACAGAATGTCGTAATGCAGCGCGTGCGTTTCCGCGCCGAAGGCGGCTTGCGTGCCGCCGGAGCTCAGTTGCAGGGCCCCGCGCTGATAGTCGTAGCGCGCCTCGCCGCCCCAGCGTCCGCGGCCGTTGTTGGCGAGCCAGACGCCCGCGGCGACGTTGCTTTGAATCTTGGCCGCAGCCGAGCCACTCGGGGCGGATACATCCTGCGACGTGTAGAAGCCGCCGCCCGCGCCGCCGCCGAACTCCCACCGCTGCGCCATCGCGGCCGGCACCGCCGCCACCGCGCACACTACGAGCATTCGAGCCAGTTTCATATGATCCTTCCTTGTTGCGTTACTGTACGACGCGTACGTTCACGGTCTGAGTCCAGTCACCCTGGGTGATGGTGAGCGGAATGCCCAGACCCTGGGGAGCGTTGGTCGGGACCGTCGCGTTGATCTGGTAGACGCCCACCTGTCCGGGCGCCAGACCCGCGTAGAGCACGGGCAGCGTGATGTCGCCCAGCGCGACCACCGGCATGGTCAGCGCCTGCGCCAGAGGATCGGACGGCGCGGGCATCCCATCGCCTACCGACGGACTGGTGGTGCCGAGACCGGTCAGATAGATCACCAAGGTATCGCGGCGGTGCACCGGGTTGGAATCGGTCACCAGCAGGCTGTTTTCCTCGCGCACCACCGTCGCCAGGCCGGTGGCCGAGCCGGCCTGGCCACTGAGGAAGATCGCCGGGGCGTTCGGCACCACGGTGAGGTTGAAGTTGTCGCTCACGCCGCCGGGCGTGTGGACGGTCATGGTCACGTTGCCGATGGCCTGCCGCGGCATCTGCGCGTTGATCTGCGCAGCCGACACGAAGATGATCGGGGTCGGCTGGCCGTTCACGGTCAGGCAGCTATTGCCCAGAGCGGTCGGAATCGGAATCTCGCTGCTGGCCATGTTGACCGGGCTCAACTGGGATCCGAAGATCGAGACCAGGCCGCCCGGCGCAACCGGCGATTTACCGTCGGCGGCGCTGGCGATACCGGAGATTTTCGGCGGCGCCACGGAGGCGTCGTAGTTCCACGGCAGCACCGTGATGCCGGAGGTGGTCAGCGCGACCAGGAAGTTCCGGCTGGGAAGCGGAGCCAGAGTCCGCGTGAAGACGGATGGTTTCTCGGGGCCGAGCGTGGTATTCAGCAGCGGCGCCTCCACCATGCGCGTGGGACGGATGCCCGAGGCGGACGAAAGATCCACGTGTTGGATGATGCCCGCGCTGGAAGCGTTCGGCGCGGTGGTCCGGATGCCCCCCAGATCGACAAAGGCGAAGCCGGAAGAACTGCCCGTGCCGGACTCAAACTGCGCCACCGGCACCAGGGAGGAATCCAGCAGGGTGTTTCCGACCACGAACAGGTCGAAGGCGGAAGCGGCGTAGGCGCCTCCGAGCGACTTGAGGTCCTGCCGGGAAACGGTGAAGCTGTCGACGTTGGCGTCGTACAGCCACACGGTGCCGTCGGCCGAGGCCGCCATCACCTTGGAGGCGTTCGAGGAAGTGGTGACGACCGTGTCCGGATCCACCGCGTTCTCATACACGCCCAGCGTGGCAAGCTGGGTCGAGTTGCGCAACACGGGATCGACATTCAGGATGTGTCCTTTGCCCTGATAATCCACCGAAGACGCCAGGATCCGATTGGTGGAGACGGCGATCGAGTGCACCACGTTGCCGTTGTCGGCCTCGCTGCTGATGTAGGGCTGGGGTTGAAGCGTTTCCAGATCGAAGACCGCGATGGTATGCGACTTGGTGTGCCCCACCAGCAGATTGCGGTTGTCCAGGGTCATGGCCAGCGAGGTGGGCACGTTGTAGGTGCGCATGCTGCCGATTTGGGTGTTGTTGGTCGAGTCATAGACCAACACCAAATTCTTGTCCTGCCGCAGGACGTAATAGCGGTTTCGCGCCGGATCGGCAAGCACGTCCACCAGTACGCCGGGGATGTCGATGAAGGTCCCGCGCTGATCGGGCTCCTGAACGTTGACCAGCACCCGGACCGGAGGCGGCACGTTGACCGCCGCCCCCGAGTTCAGGGTCAGATTCACCACGGAGGTGCCCTTCTGCGAGGAGAATACGTTGGGATCCACCGTGACGGTGACCTGCGCCGGCGTCACTCCCGAGGACGGCGAAACCGAGATGCCCGGGGCCGACGCCCGGATGGAGAACGGAGTTCTTCCGCCGCCCGGATCGGTGATGAACAGGGTCTGCGAAGCCGTCTTGCGGTCGCAGAAATTGCCGCGGAAAACCAGGCTCTCGGCGGAGGCCGTCAGGCGGGGCGCGGCGTTCAGATTTCCAATGGGCAGCACCAGCACGCCCGAGTCGGAGACAGAATACATGACGCTGGCATCGCGGGTAAGGACGCTCTTGCCGGTGGTGTTCTCGGGCAGGTTCAGGCGTTCCCGCAGGGTGAGGTTGTCGCTGTCGAGAATCTGCAACGTCGGCGCCTCGCCTGCGGTGGTGGGCATGTGCGCGTACATCAGCCCGCGTTTGTTGTCGAACACGCTGGTCCCCACGCTGAACTGGTTGGATACCTGCGGGAACAGGTTGATGAAGTTCCCGGCCAAATCGACCATGACCCAGCCCGCCTGTCCCAACGAACCGTCCTGGTTCAAACTCACCACGCGCGGCCCGAAAATTCCGGAGGCCAGCACGATTCCTCCCGGCGACACGGTGTGGGTGGCGACGTCGTAGCGGAAGGTAAAGGTTGTCGATGAGCTCCCAATCCCGAAGGCGTGAAGATAGTCGCTGGAAACGGCGATCGAGGAGGTGGTGATGCTGGTGGGCGGGGTGGCCGCCTTCACAGGCAGCGTGTTCGCCGTCACGTTGGCGACGGTGTTCAGCACCTGGGTGGTGCCCAGGACCGGATCGAACAGGATGTATTCCTGGGTGGTCACCACCAGCGCCTTCTTGTCGTAGCCGAAAGCCACGCCCAGCGGCGGATTGCCCAGCGCGAAGGCCTGCTTGGCGTTGTTGTTGGTCAGGTCGATGAGCGTCAACCCGTTGGTCGGCGACGCCGGCGCCGCGTTATTGCCGAAGTGAGCGACCAGCAGCCAGCGGCCGTCCGGAGACAAGGAAATCGAGCCCGGCTGCGCCGAGACATTGATCGACGTTTGCACGCGGTTGGTCTTGAGCGACACGACCTCGATTCGGTTCGCGGTGAAATTGGCGACGTACAAAACGCCGCGCGCTTCATCCAGGGCCAGGTCCGCGGCCGAGCCGCCGATCGGGACGACCAAGCCGAAGCTACCCGCAAGAGCCGCGCCCGCCAGGGCGAGCGCGCCCGTGATTGCCAACATCCAAGACTTAGGAAGCATACATTAACTCCATCTCTCCCAAATTCCATCTTTCCGGCTGAAGCCCGGTTCGCCGGCCTTACTGGCGTCGATCAACGACTCATTTCTCACCCGCCTCACGATGCCGCCCAAAAAGGGCAGCCGCCCGTGTGGGTTGTGCTCCCGCTCTTTCCATCCATCCCGCGGAGGCGCTCCAAAGTCCGCCCAACCGGCGCCTCCCGGGAGAGTGACTATTCGTCGGCGTTCTTCTTGCGGCGCAACACGATGATCCCGAGAAACAGGACCGCCAGCGCGGCGCAAACGATTCGAATTACGGTGTTGTCCATCGTCCTTTCTCCTTTCCTAACAAGAGTAAAATCGGTCCTTCTAGTCCTAACCTTTAGGCAAGTACTAGTTATTGAATGCTATTCATCATCGGTATCAGCTCTCGAATGATTTTCATCGCCACCGGTCCCACGGTCACCACGAACAAGGTGGGCAGGATGCAAAAGAAGATCGGGAAGATCAGTTTCACGCCGAGCTTGGCGGCCTTTTCCTCGGCCACCTGGCGCGCCTGAATACGCATGAAATCGGAGTGGGCGCGCAGGCTCTGGGCCACGCCGGTGCCGAAGCGGTCGGCTTGAATCAGCACCGCCACCAGTTTCTTCAAATCGTCCACGCCGGTGCGCTCGGCCAGATTGCGCAAGGCTTCCACGCGCCGCTTTCCGGCTTTGAGCTCGAGGTTGACCAGACCGAATTCCTCGCTGATCTCGGGGTGGGCGTGCTCGAGCTCCTTGGACACCTGCAGGATCGCCTGATCGAGCCCCAGGCCGCTCTCCACGCAAACCACCAGCAGGTCGAGCGCATTGGGCAGGCCCCGCGCGATTTCCTTCTGGCGCCGCGTGGCCATCCGCCGCACGTATTCGTTGGGGCCGAAGAAGCCCACCGCGGTGGCCACCAGAACCGCAAAGAACTTATTGCCGGTGTCGGTCGAGTAGGTGCTGAGCAGAACCCCCGTCAGCAGCGGGAGCGCCACACCGCAGACGGCCTTGGCGCCGTACAGGACCTTGAGGGCGTTCTCGTTGCGGATGCCGGCGCGGATCAGGCGGCGCTGCATCACCGTGACGTCCTTGGGCGACTGGGGCACCAGGTTGCCCAGCCGTTTGACCAGCTCGTGGAAGGCCAGGCTGGGATGCAGGGGCATGTGCTCGGGCTGCTCGATGCCGCCGACCACGCGCTCCATGGCCTCCTTGGGACGCACGTACAGCCGCATTCCGGCGGCGGCCCCGGCCACGGCCAGCGCGACAAAAATAATCAGGGCGAACATCATGGACATGGCGTTAAACCTCGATGTTGACGATCTTTTTCATGATCCCGTAGCCGATCAATTGCAAGGCGACCGCCACGCCCAGCATGATGTTGCCGACGTCGTCGTTAAAAAAGAACTTCACGTAATCCGGGTTGGTGTAAAACATCAGAACTGCGACTGCAATGGGGATGCAGCTCAGAGAGGTGGCCGTCATTTTCCCGTGGGCGCTGACCGCGCGGATGCGCCCGCGCAGCTTGAAACGCTCCCGGATCACATAGGCCAGCTTGTCCAGAATCTCGGCCAGGTTGCCGCCGGTGCGCTTCTGCAACAACACCGCCGACACGAAAAAGTGCACGTCGAGGGAGGGAACGCGCTTGGCCAGCTTCTGCAGGGCGACCTCCATGGGCAGACCCAGGTTGGCTTCCTCGAAGGTGCGCCGGAACTCGCCCGCCACCGGCTCCTGGAATTCCCGGTGAATCATTTCGAGCGATACGGAGAACGCGTGGCCGGCGCGCATCGAGCGCGCCACGAACTCCAGCGTCTCCGGAAAGATTTCCTCGAAGCGCCTGAGCCGCGCCTTGCGCTTGAACCAGACGTAGAGGAAGGGTCCGACCGCCGCCGCCAGGCCCAGCACCACGGAGAACGGCTTGGGCAGCGGCAGCATCAGCCAGGCCAAGGCGACTCCGCCCAGGAACAGCATCAAGGTCATGTGCACGAAGCGGGTGGGGGACCAGCGCAGGCCGGCCTGCTCGAGCAGCGTCTGGAGCCTGGGCCCCAACTGGTATTTCTGCACCAGGATCTGCGCCAGCCGGTGCTTGGTGATCTCCTCACGCTGGATCACGTCGGCCGGGCCCGCCGCGGCGCCCTTCTTCCTGGCTTTCGATCTGGTCTTGGCGGTACCGGTCAGCCGGGCTTTGATGCGCCCCAGGTCTGCGGACTTGACGTACTTAGTAAGGACGAACCACGCCGCCACGGCCGCGGCCCAGATCAATACAATCAACCAGAGGAAACCCATGGCCTAGACCTCCACCACCTCGTCGAACAGGTCCGGCCGCAGACGGATGCCGGCGCTCAACAGTTTTTCGTAGAACTTGGGGCGAATTCCGGTGGCCGCAAAGCGGCCCACCACCTTCCCATCCGGATCCAGGCCGCGTTTTTCGAACACGAACAGGTCCTGCAGCGTGACCACCTCGCCTTCCATGCCGGTCACCTCGGTGAGCGAAACCACGCGGCGCGAGCCGTCGCTCAACCGCGCGGCCTGCACCAGTAAGTGGACCGCCGCGGCGATCTGCTGGCGGATGGAAACCAGCTGCATGTTGGAGTTGGCCAGCGACACCATCACTTCCAGACGCGACACGGCGTCGCGCGGGGAGTTGGCGTGGACCGTGGTGAGCGAGCCGTCGTGGCCGGTGTTCATGGCCTGCAGCATATCGAGCGCTTCCTCGCCGCGGACCTCGCCCACGATGATGCGGTCCGGCCGCATACGCAGGCTGTTGACCAGCAGCTCGCGCTGGCGCACCGCGCCGTTGCCCTCCAGGTTGGGCGGACGGGTTTCCAGACGCGCCACGTGCGGCTGCTTCAACTGCAGCTCGGCCGCGTCCTCGATGGTGACGATGCGCTCTTTACCGTTGATGAACGCCGAGAGCGCGTTGAGCAGCGTGGTCTTGCCGGCGCCGGTTCCACCGGCGATGATGATGTTCATCTTGGCCTTGACGCAGGCCTCGAGCAGCTCCATCATGCCCGGGGTCATCGCCTTGCGCTCCACCAGGTCCGGCGGCATCAGCTTGTCCTGGGAAAACCGGCGGATCGAGAGCAGCGGTCCGTCCACGGCCAGCGGGGGAATGATGGCGTTGACGCGGGAGCCGTCGCTCAACCGCGCGTCCACCATGGGCGTGGATTCGTCGATGCGCCGGCCCACCTGGCTGACGATCTTGTCGATGATCCGCAGCAGGTGCTGGTCGTCGCGGAAGGCGACGTTGGTCATCTCGAGCAGGCCGCGCCGCTCGATGTAGACCTGCTTGTAGGTATTCACCAGAATGTCGGAGATGGTAGGGTCCTGCAGCAGCGGCTCGAGCGGCCCCAAGCCGAACACCTCGTCCAGAACTTCGTCGCTGATCTGCTGTTTCTCCAGCGAGCTGAGCAGGGTCGGCTCGGCGTCGATCAGCGAGATCACCGCCTGGCGCACCTCGCTCCGGACGCGCTGGTTGTCGATGGTGGCCAGGGCTTCCAGGTTGATCTTGTCCACCAGCTTGCGGTGAAGGGTGAACTTGAGCTCCTGGTACTCCGGCTTCAGGCTGGCTTTTTGCTTGCCAGAGTTTTTGAGCAGTCTCTGCTCCCAAGAGACCTGCTGCGTATTCTTGCTGCCGTTTTCAAGCGAAGAAAACATAGTATTCCGTCAAAGGCTCAAGCATGCGATAGCGCCGGCTTCCTCTCGCGCGCCGGCGGCGCGGCTTTCTTTACACTGGCCAGGCCGCTGCACAGCCGCGTGGCGACGTTCTCAATGGCCTTCCCCAGGTCGCCGTCGGCGCCGAGCGGCTGGCCGAGCGTGACCACCCGGTGAAGCGAAAAATAATCGCTCGGAAGACTGGCGTGCACGGGGCAGTTGAACAGCTTCTCCAGATCCGAGCCGCTGATATTGTCGCGCCGGTCGACCCGGTTGACCAGCACTTGAAACCGGTCCTTCGGGAATCCGAGCTGGTCCACCAGCGTCAGCGCCTTCCGGGTCAGGTGCAGGCTGGCCAGCTCGGACGTCGAAATCAGATAGGCCCGCTCACACTCCGCGATCGCCATCAGGGCGGTGCGGTTGAACAGGGCCGGCAGGTCGAGAATCACCCATTCGTAGAGCTGGCGGGCCTGCTCGACCAGAATGCGCAGCCGGGTGGCGTCCACCGCGTCGGCATAGGGCGCGGCCGGCGAGGGCAGGATGTCCACGCCGCCGTAGTTCACCGTCAGGGAGTTCCACAGCGCGGTATCCAGATGCTCGGCATGCTGCAGCGCGTCGACCAGCGAGTAGTTGTGGCTGAGCTTCAAGTAAAAGCCGATGGTTCCGCCGGTGAGATCGAAATCGGCGAGCAAAATGCGCCGGCCCGTGAGCCGCTGGAGCGAGAAGGCGGTCTGGGTGGCGACGGTGGAAGCGCCCGAGCCCGGCTTGGTGCTGGAGAAGCCCACCACGTGCCCGCCTTCGAACTCGGGCGGGGGCTCCAGCGTGCACAGCCGCCGCAGCCTGGCGATGGCCTCGCGCTGGATGGCCAGATCGAAGGGCGCGTAGAGAAACTCGCTCGCACCGGCGCGCAGCGTTTGCAGAATGGCCTGAGAGTCGTTCTGGGTATGCAGGCCGACCACATGCAGCGGCGGCGTCAGCGAGGAAATGAAGCGCACCAGCTCGACCGCCGCGGCCGGCTCGCTGACCAGGTCGAGCAGGATCACCTCGGGCTTGAGCTGGCGGACGCGGATTTCCAGCGTGGGCGCCGGCGGATAGCTCTTCAGATCGGCCAGAATCTGGAACGCGCGGGTTTGGGGAAGGGTCGCCAGCAACTGTTGCGCCATCTCCCGGTTCGGCGCGATCAGCAGCGCCGGGATCTGCGGTTCGTTCTGGATACGTACACTCATTCGGACAGAGTTCCCCAATCCCCCAGGCGCCCCCCCGGACGCCCGGCTCGTTACTTCTTCTTGCTGGGAGCTTTCGCGGCCGCCCGCGCCGTGGTCTTCGGAGCACCCGCGTTGCCGGCCAGATCCTTCTGGTCCAGCTTCACCAGGAAGTCTCTGGGCAGGTACAGAGTCGGCTTGGGATCGTTCGGCCCCAGCGGCGAGGTGATTTCCGGCGTCACGATGATGATCAGCTCGGTGCGTTGCCGGTCTTCGGTCTTGTACTTGAACAGCGAGCCGAAAATCGGAAGGCTGGCGAGCACCGGAATCTTGGACAGGCGGTCTCGTTCCTGATTGTTCACCAGGCCGGCGACGACGAAGCTCTGCCCCTCGGCCAGCTCCACGTTGGTCTCGGCGCGCCGGGTGGCCAACGCCGGAATGATGAAACCATTGAGGCTCACGCCATTGTTGGTATCGAGGGTAGAGACCTCCTGCTTCAGATACATTTTGATGGTGTTGTTCGGGGTCATCACCGGAGTAAAGTTCAGCCGGATGCCGAATTCACGGAATTGGATGGTGACGGCGCCCGAGTTCGAGCCGCCTTGCAGAATCGGGACCGGGAACTCGCCGCCCACCAGGAAATAGGCGTCCTTCCCGTTGCTGGTGACCAGATTCGGCTCGGCCAGGATCTGCAGGATATTTTCGGTCTGCAACGCTTTGACGAAGGCGCCCAGATTGAGGTGCGGGTCGAACGCGAAGAGATCGAGCACTTGGGAGATGGTGAAGGTGCCCTGGGAGGCGCTGCTGGTGCTCGAGCTGGAACTGGAGGCCGTGCCCGAGCTCGTGCTGGTCGTGCCGGCCCCCGGGGGCGCAGTCAGCGTCCCGGTAAAGTTGGGGAACCCGGGCGTTCCGGCGGTGAGGCCGGCGAGATTGTTGCCCGGGGCGCCGATCAGGTTGATGCCGTACTGCGCATCTTTTTCGCGGTCCAGTTCGGCCACCTTGACGCGCAGAAGGATCTGCCGGTCGACCGGATTGGCGGCCACCTGCAGGTTGTTGACGACCGTCTTGGTGGCGGCCACGGCCAGGGCCACGGCGCGGTCGGCGACGTCCTTGTTCGAGACGCGCCCGTTGAGCGTGACCGAATCGCGCGAACTCTCCACCGTGATCGGATCGTTGGGGAAGGAATCGCGCAGGATGCGCTTCAGCGGATCCAGATTCATCTCCACCGTCGTGTTATAGAAGGTGCGCTGTCCGGCCTTGCTCCAGACCACCATGGTGGCCGAGCCCAGCCCCTTGCCGTGCACCAGGATCTCCCGCGTGGTGATCGGGCTGGCGTCGATGATATCGGGGTTGCTGGTGGAGATCTGCCGGATGTCGGAAGGATAGTCGATGACGATGCTCTTGCCGACAGTGAGGCGCAGGTCCTCGGCGCTTTGGCCGAAGCCGGGACCCGCCAGGAGCGCGGCGAGCGCGCCGGTGCGGGCAATTCGGAGAAGGAGGCTTGTTCGGGTCATGATCGTAAGGTCCCTGTCTTAGTCGTTTGACCGGTTTGGAATGATTTCCACCGTCTTGGTCGTGCCCCGGATCACCACCACCTGATCGGGCGGCGGAGGCGGGGGCGGGGCGACGGCTATCGGAGGCGGCGCGGGCGCGGGGGGTGCGGCTTGCGCCACCACCACCGGCTTGGGTCGCGGTTTGGGCAGAGGTATCTCTTCCTTGGCCGGACGCCGGCCCACGCCGTAGAGCTCGCCCACGTAACGTCCGGGCGTCTTTTCAATGGTCTGGTCGCTCGAATTTCTCAGCACCAGTTGAATGTGGCCATCGTTGCCGGCCAGCGTCAGCGTCTCGGCCTGCGCCGGGTCTACCAGCAAGGTCACCGAGGGCGCTTGAATCGCCTGGCCGCGCGCATCCGGCTGTATAGTCTGGCCGGCCGAGAGCACCAGGACGTTCTGCAACGCGGTGGTGGTGATATCACCCTCCCCGGCGGGCGGGTGTCCGGTCACCAGCACGTCCACGTGCATGCCGGGCAGCACGAAACCGGCGACGCCCGCGACGTCGTTGACGCGCACCGTCACCGCGCGCATCCCGATCGGGATCGTCGGCGCCAGGCCGAGGCCGCTGCCCTTCACCGCCAGGCGGCCGTCGAGAATAGGCTCTTCGAGCAGGATGTTGGAGATCACCGGCCGGTCGAGCACATCCTCGACCTTGGAATAGGCGCCCTTGGGAAAGGCATCGCTCGTGATCTTTACGGTCTTCACGTCGGCCGGCTTGACCATCACGCCGACACTGAGCGGGCGCGTGGCCACGACTAGGTCTTTCTGATCGGTGGCCTCGACTTTTCGGGCCGTGCCCGAGCGCGCCGTCATCTGATAGAAGACGCTGGAAACCACCAGCGCAAAAACCAGGCTGACACCCAATACCGTGAGAAACCTGCGATCCATAATTTATCTCCTCTGCCTGAATCCTCTTTAGCCTTTCGGCACCAGCGACAACCACACGCCGAGAGTAATCGCGGGCGCGTAGGGGATGAATTCCTTGTGCTCCCCGGGCTGCCTGTTTCCGGTTTCCGCGGGGTGCGCGCGGCGCACCACACGCCGCGCCGATTTCGCGGCCAGCACACCCACCGCCAGCACGCCGCCGACGCCCGCGGTCCACAGCGCCGCCTCGGCCAGACGTCCGGCTCCGAGCAGTGCGCCGAAACCGGCCATCAATTTCACGTCGCCCCCGCCCATTCCGCCGAGCAGGTAAAAAATCAAAAAGACCGCGAACCCTGCCGCCGCGCCGGCCAGTGCGTAGCCCGCGCCGAGCCAGCCGCTCTGGCCGACCTGCCAGCCCACGCCCCCGGCGAACGCCGCTGCCGGAATCCAGTTCGCGATCTGGCGCCGGGCCAGATCATCGATCGTCGCCGCCAGTCCCACCAGAATCGCGATCCACACTTGCACGGTCATCTCGTTTCCCGAAAGGAGCCGATCCGTTCCGGCACCTCCTGTGTCTCCTTCTGCGCCACGGGAGCCAGCGGCGCCGGGGCCGCTACCTTCCTGCGCTTGATCCTCGGCGCGCCCAGCATGAGGGGCGCCAAAAACCCGGCCTGTAACGCAAACTCCGCCAAAGCCTTCCCCGACGGGAGCCGCCAGCTCATCGGATCCATCCACTCCATGGGGATCCGAGGAATCCGCACAGAGGAGCGACTGCTCCGGCCCGCGCCTAAATTACGCGGACTCGTATTCTGCGACTTCATCCTGTTTGCTCACCAGTTGTAAGTTCGGCGGGGTCGGTGGTTTTCATTAGGCTGGTCATCCCCAGGACCCGTATTCCTTAGAACCTTGGTTCCTGGCGGATTTTCCCTGTAGGCAGTACTGGGGCCTCTTTGCGGACTAAGAGAATATGCTTACCGTCGTCTTCGACCACCCGCCACTCCGGCTGCCGCTTCAGGAGTTGTGAAATGGCGCTTTCCACGGGCAGCAAGGCCAGGTTGAAGCCAAACTTGTCCAGCACCGTTTGCCAGTCCCAGCTTCCGTTGGTGAGGCTGATGTACTGATTACCGATTTCAGGGCCATAGAAATCGCTGCGGCCGTCGATGAAGACCTTCTGCCGTGGATTAGTGTAAATGAGGTAGTCCGCCCACTGGTCGGTAGTAAGTACTCGCGCCGAGAGAATCTCGGCGGCATGGGCGTGCACCATCTTCGTAGGGAACATCTGACCGGGGAAATCGTCCGGCCACCGCACGGGCCGCCCGAGCAAGGCCAGCACGACCACGACGGCCACCGGCCAGGCGCTCGACCGCGCAAATCCGCGCGCCGAATCCGCTGCCATCTGGTTGACGATCCCGGCCAGCGACGCCTTGCTCGCGCGGCTGGTCCAACTCCCCCACCAGAGACCCATCTCGGCGGCGATGACGGGCGTCGCCACGGTGATGAATACGGGGACGTGCCGGGCGCTCGACAGCGACATGTGCGCGAAAAAGACGATCCACAAACCCTCGACGACGCGCTTGCGCCGGAACAGCGCGCCGGCCGCGATCAGGCCCGCCAGCATCAGTCCCTCGAACTGCATCATGTTTTCGTCGCGGAAGCTGGGAGATTGAAACTCCTGGACGACGGTGCGGATCCAATCCGAGCGCAGGTACTCGATCACGTGCCGGTGCAATCCCCAGCCGTAAGGATTCAGCAGAGAGGCGAAGGCGCAGGCGCCGGTCACGGCGGCGTAGCGAAGCGCTTTGGACCAGTCCTCAACTCCGATCCAGGCTTCCACCGCGGCACCCGCTGCGGTCAAGCCCAGCACCGCGACCAACACCAGAAATCCGCCATGCAGATTCGTCCAGACGACGGTGAGCGGAACCAGCCACCAGATCCTCCGGCCGGTCTCCTTGCGATCGGCTTCGAGAATCCACACGGAGAGGGAGAGCAGCAGAAGGGTGTACAGGTGGGGCCGCGCCAGAAAGTGAATGGACGCCGCGCCCACGCCCAGCAAAGCGATCACCAGCGCAAAGAACAGATGCGCGCCGCGCCAAACCATTCGCCGCACCAGCGAGGTGGCGAAGGCCGCGATGATGACGCCTGCCATGAGCACGACGCCTTTCAACCCGGCCAGACGGTGAAGCGAGGCGGCGATCACGTCGCTTCCCCACTCCCAGGCATACCACGGGGCATCGGGTTTAGAGAACGAATACAGGTCGCGCCGCGGAACGGCATGATGATCCAGGATGTACTCGCCGGTGCGGATGTGCCAGCCGGCGTCGCCGTCGGCCAGCAGCCCCTGCCAGCCGCCGGAACCCGATACGAACAGCCATCCCAGGATTGCCAGAAAGAAAAGGTCCGACAGCGACGGCACCAGCAGGCGCGCCCACCGGTTTTCAAGCACCGATTCGATGCTGCGGACAGGCGTCCACAAGGGGGTGAGTGTCTGGGGCGGGGTCATCCGGCTTACTTACTTATTCGCCTGCTTGCGGCTGGTACTTTAGGTGTCTTTTGATCCCGCTTACTTCGTGCGCGGTTCAGTGAAAACCGGCCGTGGTGGTTTCTTCCTTCGGCCCGGACCGCTCGGCGCGGGACATCACGTCGGCGTGCTCGATGCCGAGCAGACGCCGGCCTTGCACGGCCAGCTCGAAGCGGTCCTTGACGCCAGTCTTTTCAAAGATGTGCATAAGGTGGACCTTGACGGTGCCGGGCGTGATGGCCAGCGCCTCGCCGATCTCTTTGTTCTTCAGGCCGCCGCAGACGTGATGCACGATCTCTTTTTCCCGAGGAGTCAGGCGCGGCACAGACCGCCGTTCGGGCGAGCCAGGGGCGGACTCGGAGAGAGAACTCTCGATCCACACGTTGCCCTGGCCAACCGAGCGAAGGCACTCGAGCAGGGACTGAACCGGCATCGCCTTCTTGAGGATGCCGCGTGCGCCAAGCTGTAAAGCGCGGAAGCAATCGATCTCGGCCAGATCGTTCACCCACAGCACCGGCTGGCAGCTTGCCCAGGTGCTTTTCACGTCCGAAATGAATTGGAAGACCACTTTCATGCCGGCCGACTGATCCACCAGAATGACGTCGGGATGCCGCTGGCGCAAGATCTCGAGCGAGTCTCTCAAACTGCCGGCCGAGCCGATATATTCGATGTCTTCGCACTCCCCCAGCACTTTCGCCAGCCCTTCTAGTACGATCGGCTGAGATTCGCATGCGAATACAGTTAGGCGATTCACGCAATACCTTCTTATGGGCAGTAAGATCGACCGTAAGGGCAGTGAGAAGTAGGTACTAAGTGTCGATTTTCCTGTCACCTACGCCGCGGCTTCGGCGGAAACCACTGGACGGATTGCCAGTGCTAACCCGATGAGCGTGACCGCCGCCGCGGTGAGTCCCCATCCTGTCAGCAGGCCGTGTTCGATCAAGAACCCCGCCAGCGGCGGCCCGGTGATCTGCCCGACGGAGTTGAGCGACTGGGTAAGGCCGAGCACGACGCCCTGCTGTTCGCGCGGCGCGGCCTGCGTAATCTCGCTGGTGAGCGATGGGCGCACCAGGCTGCCAAACGCCGAGACCGTGGTGGCCGCGATGAGCATCGGAATCGAGTGGCACAAGCCGAGGATCACGTAGCCGGCCGAGTAAGCGGCGAAGCCGGCGCGGCTGAGATTGCGCTCGCCGAAGCGGCGCACCAGGCGTCCGAGCGCGGGTCCTTGCAGGAAGATGCCGAGGAATCCGGCGTAAGCCCAGGTGTAGCCCACCTGCTCCGGTCCGAACGGCCTGCCGTGCCAGGTGAGCCGGCGCTCCGCGAACAGCGCGAGACCGGCGATGAACACGGAAAAAGAAAAGGTGAAGCTCAGGAACTGCCACAGCAGCGGAGCCAGGTTCGGTTGGCGGAAGTATCGCACGTATTCGCCCCATTGAAACAACGAGAGACGTTTGCCGCCCGGCCCAGAGGGCGCCCCGGCAGGGCCAGCCAAATTGCCGCCGGGAGTGACCGACGGCAGCAGCAAGGAAGTCGCCAGGATGCTGGTGGCCGAAAGCGCCGCCGCGGCGAAAATGGGGTCGCGATAATCGAACTTTGCCAGGTAGCCAGAGATCGCCGGACCGATCAGGAAACCCATCCCGAAAGCGATGCCGATAATGCCGAACGATTTCGCGCGCTCCTCGGGTCGCGTGACATCGGAGATGTAGGCTTGCGCCAGCGAGAGATTGCCGGCGGTGGCACCATCGATGACGCGCGCCAAAAAAACCACCCACAGCGACGGCGCGAACGCCATGATCAGGAATCCGATCAGCGTGCCGATCTGGCTCACCACCAGCAGCGGCTTGCGGCCCGTGGTATCGGAAAGCCGCCCCAGCAAGGGGCCGGAGAAGAGCTGGCAGGCGGCATAGACGGCGATCAGCAGGCCGACCTGAGTGGGACTCGCGCCCAGCTTCTCGGCGTAGAAGGGCAGCAGCGGAATCATGATCGTGAGGCCGAGCACGTCGACCGCGACGATCAGAAAAATGGGGAGCAGGGGGGAAGAGCGCAACTCTCATGATGCCACGCCTTTGTACAATGGGTTGATGGAGCCCGCCGACCAGGAGTTCTACCGGATCAAGAAGCTTCCGCCCTACGTCTTTGCCGTCATCAATGAGATGAAGGCGAAGGCGCGCGCCGCGCAACTGGACGTGGTGGACCTGGGGATGGGCAATCCGGACGGCGCCACGCCGCGTCCCATCGTGAGCAAGCTGGTCGAGGCCGCGCGCAATCCGCGCAACCATCGCTATTCGGCTTCGCGCGGCATCGCTCCCCTTCGCGTGGAGATCGCCAGGCGTTATCAGGCCAACTACGGCGTCACGCTCGACCCGGATAAAGAAGCCATCGTCACCATCGGGGCCAAGGACGCGCTGGCGCATCTGCTGTTCGCCGTGATCGGGCCGGGCGACGCGGTGGTCTCGCCGAACCCGTGCTATCCGATCCACCAGTACGGCGTCATCATGGCCGAGGGCCATGCCTGCATGCTGCCCATGCCCGACCCGGCGACGTTTCTCAACTTGCTCGAGGATCTCTACCGGAAGTCCTCGCGCGCGCCGCGCATGATCCTGATCTCGTTTCCGCACAACCCGACGACGCAGTGCGTCGAACTGGATTTTTTCAAGGAGATCGTCCGCCTCGCCGCGCATCACGGCACCATGGTGGTCCACGACTTCGCCTACGCGGATCTCGGCTTCGACGGGTACAAGCCACCCAGCCTTCTGCAGGTGGACGGAGCCAAGGAGATCGGAGTGGAGATTTTCTCGCTTTCGAAAAGCTACAACATGCCCGGCTGGCGCGTCGGCTTCTGCCTCGGCAACCCGCGCATGATCGCGGCGCTGGCGCGCATCAAGAGCTACCTCGACTACGGCGTGTTCCAGCCCATCCAGATCGCCTCGGTCATCGCGCTGCGCGAATGCGAAGAGGAGACCAACAAGATCTGCGCCGTTTATCAGAAGCGGCGTGACGTGCTCATCGACGGGCTGAAGCGCGCGGGCTGGCCCGTCGAGCCTCCTCGCGGAACCATGTTCGTGTGGGCGCCGCTGCCGGAGCGTTATCGCTCCATGCCCTCGCTCGAGTTTTGCAAGCTCCTTCTGGAGCAGGCTTTGGTCGCCGTCTCTCCGGGCATCGGGTTCGGACCGCTGGGCGAAGGGCATGTTCGCTTCGCGCTGATCGAGAATCCGCACCGCACCCGCCAGGCCACCAGCGCCATCAAGCGGATGCTCGCCCAGGCGCGCTAGGGCTTGTTGAAAAAGCTCCTGTACGGCTCCACGAGCATCGTGGACTCGCTTCTACTCCCGCAGTCCGCTCGCTGACGCTCGGGGCTATAATGGACGTGCATGCCGAAACCCACTGTCAAAATCGCCCCCAATAACCCTCTGTTCGACCTGCCGGTGCTGGTCGGGATCGAGGAAGGGCTGTTTGATAAAGCCGGGCTCGACGTCAGCATGTCCGCCCGCTACGAGGATCGCGAAAAGACCCTGACCGAGCGGGAGGTGCTGATCCGGCTCAAGGAGCAGCATTACGAATGCGGCTCCGCCGACAGCTATAACGTCTGCGAGTGGGCGAGCATCGACCGCCTGGAACGGGGCCAGCGCGGGGGCAGTATCGCGGCGCTGCGCGCTTGCGTGGCGGCGCAGGCGATCCTGAGCTTCGACGACGCCTTGCAGACGCCGCGCGATCTGGCCGACGTCCCGGTGGTGGTGAACGAGTTCACCGGATCGCACTACACGACGCTCCAGATGCTGGAAGGCGCGGTCGGGCGCGCGCACGTCAAGATCGAGCACATCGGCGCGCCCCGGAAGCGCTTCGAGGCCCTGATCGAGCACACGCACCGCGCGGTGACGGTGATGGAGCCCTTTATCAGCCTGGGCCTGAAGCGAGGCGCCCACATGATCTCGGCCGAGTTCTATCGCGGCGGCGAGGTGATCGCGCCGCACTTGACGCCCGAGCAGCGCGTGGCCTACTACACGGCCGAAAACCGGGCGGTGGATCTGATCAACGCGAATTTCGGCCGGTATGCCCACCACATCGTCGCGACGGCCGAGGGCGCCTTGAAACCCGAGGATCTGCTGCGCGTCTTTGTCCGCTACAAGCACGTCGACTACTACGACCCAGAGCTGTTTGCCCGGACGTACGACTGGATGAAGTCGTGGGACCTCACCACGGGCCAGAGCGAGCATGCCGGGCTTGTCGTCGGGTAACGTCGCAGCCGAACTGGCGGCGCCACCGATACAAGAGAGCCGGTTCGTGTGGCCCAAGCGGGCCGGCTATGTCCTGACGATCGCGCTTCCTTTAGTGATCTGGTTCGCGCCGCTCCCGCTGGACGCAACCCCGAAACATGCGCTGGCGGTCGCGCTGTTCATGATCGCGGCCTGGGTGACTGAGGCGCTGGAGCTCGGGCTCACCGGACTGATCGGGTGCTATCTGTTCTGGGCGCTCGGCGTGGTGAAAGTCGACGCCGCCTTCAGCGGTTTCGCGGACGACACCTCGTGGCTCATCGTCGGGGCCATGCTGTTTGGCGCGATGGCGTCCGGCTCGGGGCTCGCGCGGAGGATGGCGTACCTGGTGCTGCGGAAGGTCGGGACCACCTATTCCCGGCTGCTGCTGGGCCTGATCGTCACGGATTTTCTGTTGTGCTTCTTCGTTCCCTCCGGCACGCCGCGCGTGGTCATCATGGCGACCATCGCGCTGGGGCTGATCGAGGCGTTCGGGCTGGGCCAGGGCAGCAACGTGGGCCGCGGCATGTTCCTGATCCTCACCTACACGGCCACGGTGTTCGACAAGTTCATCATCGGAGGCGCGGCGTCGATCATCTCTCGCGGGGCCATCGAGCAGTTCGGTCACACCGAGGTGCTGTATAGCCGCTGGCTTCTGGCGTTTCTGCCGTGCGACCTGGTGATGATCCTGATCGCGTGGCGCCTGACGCTGTGGTTCTTCCCTCCGGAAAACGCTTCGCTCCCCGGCGGCATCCAGTTCCTCAACGATGAGCTGCGAAAAATGGGTTCATGGAAGCCCATCGAGAAAAGGACGCTGGCTCTGATGCTGGTGGCGATCGCGCTGTGGATGACCGATTTCCTGCACCACGTCCCGCCGTCGGTGATCGGGCTGGGCGTGGGACTGCTGGCGCTGCTGCCGGGGATCGGCGTGCTGCGCATCGACGATCTGCGGCGGCTGAACTACATGCAATTTTTCTTTGTCGCCGCCACCATCACGCTGGGCAAGGTCCTGACGGCGACCAAGGGCCTCGACGTCCTGACCAAAATCATGTTCGCCTGGATCACGCCGTTCATCAGCCACGCGTATCTCTCAACCGTCGTCTTGTACTGGACCGCGTTCATCTACCATATCTTCCTGTCGAGCGACCTGGCGATGCTCGGCACCTCCATGCCTGTGCTGATGAACTACGCCGTGGCGCATCAACTGAATCCGCTCGCGCTGGGCATGATCTGGACGTTCGCGGGCAGCGGGAAGATCTTCGTGTATCAGTCCTCGGTGATGGTGGTGGGCTACGCGTACGGATATTTCACCACCAAGGACCTGTTCCGGATGGGGCTGGCGCTGAGCATTGTGGACTTTTTCCTGCTCATGCTGATAGTGTCGTTTTATTGGCCCCTTATCGGCATCGGGCGCTAATTTGAAATGGACACGGGAAGACTGATTGTCGGCATCAGCGGCGCCACCGGCTCGATTTACGGCGTCCGCCTGCTGCAAGCTCTGCAAGGCTCGGGCGTGGAGACGCACCTGATTGTCAGCCGGTGGGGCGCGCGCACAATGATTCACGAAACGCCGTACTCGCTCGACGAAGTGCAGCGGATGGCGGCCTGCTTCTACTCGCCGAACGATCAGGGGGCGGCGGTATCGAGCGGGTCCTTCCTCACCAATGGCATGGTGGTGGCTCCATGCAGCATGCGCACGCTGGCGGCTATCGCGACCGGCCAGGGCGAGCATCTTATCCATCGCGCAGCCGACGTGATCCTGAAAGAACGGCGCAAGCTGGTGCTGGTGGTCCGCGAGACGCCGCTCAACGAGATTCACCTCGAAAACATGCTGAAGCTGTCGCGCATGGGCGTGGTGATCCTGCCGCCGGTGCCGGCGTTTTACAATCGTCCGCAGTCGATCCCGGAGATGGTGGATCAAACGGTCATGCGGATTCTGGACCAGTTCGACATCCACATGGACCTGACGCGGCGCTGGGACGGAGAGATGGCGCCAGGCCGCGTCCAGGTGTAATATGCCCGAATCGCCGCTGTGGATTCCGGAGGCCGACGTCGTATCCATGATGGATCTGCCGGCCGCGATCGATGCGCTGGAGCGCGGCCTGCTGGCGGAGGCTCAGGGCAACGCCTGCAACATGGTGAAGACCCACGTGGAGTGGGACGGCGGCTCCACGCTGCATGCCATCGGAGCCACGTTTCCGCAAGACGGGTTCGTGGGAACCAAGACGTGGGCGCACACCGAAGGCGGCGCCACTCCACTGCTGATCCTGTTCGACAGCCATAACGGATCGCTCAAAGCCGTGATCGAGGCGTTCGCGCTGGGCCAGATGCGCACCGGCAGCGCCTCCGGCGTCGCGACGAAATGGCTGGCGGCGGCGGACGCGCATGAATTCGCGATCATCGGCACGGGCAAGCAGGCGATGACGCAGGTGGGGGCGGTGATCGCGGTGCGCCCCATCCGGCGCATCCGCATCTTCGGACGGAATCGCGAGCGGCTGGAGGCTTTCGCCGAGCGCGTCCGCAACGAGTTCGCGCTGCCCGTGATCGCGGCCGGCAGCATCGCCGAGGCCCTGGATGGCGCGGCCATCGTCACCGTCGTCACCCGGGCGACCGAGCCGATCGTCACCGCAGACATGCTCGAACGCGGCGCACATATCAACACCGTTGGCGCGATTGTGCCCAGCCGGGCGGAGCTCGCGGGCGATGTGCTCGCGCGCGCGAGCCAGATTGTCGCCGACAGCGTGCCTCAGGCGCGCCGGCTGTCGCGCGAGCTGATGGATTTCTTCCGCGACGATCCCGACGGATGGGCGCGCGTCCGTTCGCTCGCAACCGTCGTCGAGCGGCGCGAGACGCGCCCGGCGGCCGACGATCTTACCGTTTTCAAAGCGCTCGGGATGGGCATCTCCGACCTGGCGCTCGGCATCGAGCTGTATCGCAAGGCCGTCGCATCGAACCTCGGGCGCGCCTTCGAGCACCCCAAAAAAATGCCGCCCCGTTTACACCATCCCATAGGAGTATGAAATGCCACAGACTGATTTTCAATTTATAGACCGCACCGGCGCCCCCGCCGAACCCCTCAACTTGATCGCCCCGGTGGTGATTCCCAAGGAGACGATCGAGGCCGAGGTCGAGCGGCTCGCCTCCCTGCCGGCTCCGGCCAACGGCCGGCGAGTCTCGATGATCGTAAACCCGCACACGGGAATAGGCAATGGCTTCACACCTGGGACGGCCGTGTCGCTCTCCGTGCTGAAACCGGGCGAGCAGACCAAGCCGATCCGGCACAACTCTTCTCTGGTGAATTTCTGCATCCGCGGAGCCGGCCAGACGCGCGTCGCCGGCAAATGCATCCGCTACGAGCAGTACGACGTGTGGAACACTCCCGCCTGGACCGTCTACGAGCACCTGAACGACACCGACGATCTCCAGGTCCGGCTCACCTACAGCAACTCCGCGCTGCTCGAAAAGATGCAGGTGCACATCGTGGACGAAGATCCGCCCGCGGTGGCCGCGGCGGAGGAGAACGGCGCGGAAGCCCACGCCACGAATCCTTTCGGGACGTTTCAGCTCACCGAGGACGGCGCGTTTTTGATGCCCTACGAAAAACTGATCAACCCGGATGTGGTCCAGCACAAGCCGCTGCACTTTCCCTGGAAGAAGGTGAAGGCCGAGCTCGACAAGCTGGCCAGCCTGGGACAATCCTACGCCGGCCGGAGGCTGTATTTGCTCTACAACCCTGCCACTGGCCACACCAACGGCACCACCAGCAACTTTTTCGCGACAATGACCGTGCGGCCCGGCAACATTGTCGACCGCCCGCATCGCCACACCGCCTCCGCCATCAACTACTACTTTTCCGGAAGCGGCTTCAGCATCGTGGAGGGCAAGCGATACACCTGGAAGTCGGGCGACCTGATGCTTTCGGCTCCCGGCTGGGCGATTCACAACCACGCGTCCAACAGCGAACCGGTTTACGAGCTGACCATTCAGGACAGTCCGTTGAACATCTGGATGGGATCGCTGCTGTGGCAGGAGAATCTGAATCAGCCGCTGGAGTCGCTGGGCTCGCACGCGGGGTTCACGACGAACCGGCCGGCGTGACGTAGCCCCACTTTAGGTGGTGCTCTCCTTCAGGGAAACAAGCTCCTCTAAGCGCTTTAAGACCATGCTGATTCTTGCCTGACTTGCGGCGTCCGGGAACAGATAGCCGGGCAACGCGTCGAGAAACCCTGATGTGGCCAGTAGCCTGTTGATCTCTGTGCGAACCAGATCTTCCAGATCACGACTTCCGAAGAAATCCCCCTTTCCGCGACCTTTGAACGCCTCGAGCTTTGTGACGACAAAGAATGGGGCCGTCACCATCCGCACCTCAAGATCATCCGAAAGCCTGCGCACTACGGCGGCTTTCATCGCGGCGCGATACCACCGGTTCGAAAAACCGAGGATCTTCTCGTCGAGCGGCATGACGTCGAGGATCGTCCGCGGGTGTACCCACCGGCACAGGGGTGCGCCCTCGCTTGTGTCTTCCACGAATCCCAGCGCGCGCAAAACGATCCCCGAACGCGGCGTACTCCGTGTAGGAGGTGATCTCCGCTATCGCATCCACATCCAGGGTCGTACGCGGATCGCCAGCCCCTTCGTCCGTGATGAGGAGACCCGTTACCGATCCTCCTACGAACACGAGTTCGCCAAACAACGGGCGCAGGAGCTGTGCGACCGTGATCAGTTGCTCAAGGTTTGAGTCGTTCACCGGCTTCTCGGAGTCGACGGCGCAACTCGTTCTCGGCAATCTTGCGTTCGCGGATGCGGCTATCCCGCAGGGCATCCGCAAGGATCAAGTACTCGTAGAAGTACGGGTCACGCAGAGCGGCGGCGGGGGCAGTCTTGTACAAGGGTGCAAATGCGATGCCTCGCTGCTTACCCTCCTCGTAGGGCCAGACGGGGCCAGGCTCGCTCCCTTGAGCGACGATACCGCGAAGTGGCGCCGCGGCATACGATGTCGCAACACCACGCGTAAGCTCACCGCGCTCGGCCGGGAACGCGTACTTCAAACCGTGAACGAGGAATTCCTCCAGCGCCCCAACGTTCGGACGGTTCTGCAATCGCGGGCCGTGGAGCAAATGGCAACGTTGTGCACGCTGCACGGAAGCGTGCACCTCGGAAGGACTCATCCCCAACTCCGAAGCGAGCTGCGAGTACGGCGCACGATCCGATTTGGCCGCGGCGATCTTGAGCGCCACATACACATCTTGCGGCTTCAACACCATGAATTCATTCTACATTCGCGAATCGCGAATTGCGAATAGACCCGTGGAGATTTAGCTCCTTCGGCGCTCCAACACTTCCGAGTTCACCACGTTGATCGGCGCTCCCTTCTCATACGTCCGGATCTGGTCGAAGATGGTGCCGAACATCGCCTCCAGATCCTCGCGCGCCACGTAGCCCGGATGCGGCGTCGAGACGACGTTGTCCAAGGCTGCTTGCGTCATGCGGTACGACTCGAGCGGCTCGAGCTTCGCCGCCACCGGATTCTCCGGGATGCGCTCCAGACCAACCCGTCGGAAGAGTACCGACTGCAAAATTAGCCCTTGACGCGAATGAGAACCCCGTTATACTGAGTTGTACGTTAACACCGGTTATCCGGTATCAGGGTCGATTACGAGTACTCCTCTCCCGAATAGTCCCCGGCAGGCCTGACTGCGGACCTGAAGGGGAAGGGACGGACCTGGGGGTCGGGTCCGGCTGAAACGCGGTTCTGCCCGAGGTGATGCGTTCGCGGTTAAAACCTTGCGGCGGGATTCATGACTGTCAAGTAGTTCGTATGGCTGCGCCACAGCGTTATCCGCGCGCTTGATCGCGAGCGAAATCCCTGAAGAGACAGAAAGAACAAGAGGAGTAGAAAAATCATGTCACTGACACTAAGCAGGAAAGGCTTGTTGTTCGCTGCCGTCGCCCTGGTCGCCCTATTCTCAGCCACCACCGCACAGGGTCAGCTGATTACTGACAACACGTCGGCATTCGGAGGCGGGCCGGTTAAGACATTTAATTATGCTTCCGGAGCCACCGTCGGCTCTTTCGTTCCAACGGGAGCATTTGGCGCCAACAACGGCCGGGGCATCCAGGTTCTCCGCAACGCTGTCTACTACACGGAGTTGTCCGGAGGCTTCGGGGCCACGGATTTCATCCGCGTCGCGCCGTTTAACGGTGGTGCTGGGGGCGCGGACGTCAGAACGCTGCCGAACCCTCGTCCCGGCCTTGGCGTTCAGGATTTGGCTTACCACAATGGGGTGCTGTACGCGCTCACCGGGTATAACACCGGTGCCCCGATCGTGTTCGGGCTTAATCCGGTTACCGGGGCCATCCTGAGCGTTACGGCCATAGCCTCCGGCGCCGGCTCGGCAAGTGAAGACTCCGATGGATTTACCGTCTTGCCGAACGGCAACTTCCTCATCAACAACTTCGACACTTCCTGCACGTACAACCAATATAGTCCCTCGACCGGCGCAAAGATTGCCTTTACCACGATTGTTGTGCCGGGCGGCCCGACCGAGTGTACCGGAGTAGACACGGACGGGACCTCGCTGTTCTTCTTGACGAACGCGTCTGAGGACTTTTTTCCCACCCCCGCACCGATCGTTAAGACGACTCTCGCCGGAGTTTTCGTTTCGAGCCAGGCTGTGGCAGCGGGCACTGCAACGGGTGGCGGGGAGGACATCTCGATCGTAGCGTTCGCGTCGCTCAGTGAGGGGCTGCCGGGAGTCCCCGGCCAAGCTAACTGCCATGGCAAGGATGTCTCCTTTCTGGCCACCAGCTTTGGAAGCTTCGCATCCGCAGCAGCGGCCCTCGGGACCACCGTGCAGGAACTGCAGAATGCGATCAATGCCGCCTGCCAGTAACTCTAAGGTGTCTTTTCGAGTCGCAACCGAAGGGAGTGGGTGGCTTCCGGATTCACGACGTTGATGGGGGCTCCCCTCTCGTACGCCAGGATCTGGTCGAAGATGGTACCGAACATCGCCTCCAGATCCTCGCGCGCTACGTAGCCCAAATGCGGCGTCGAGACGACGTTGTCCATCGCCAGCAGCGGATGACGCGCGCCGACGACTGGCTCGTCCTCGTAGACGTCCACCGCGGCCATGCCCGGCCGCCCCGCTCGCAGCGCGGCTTCGAGCGTACCCGGTTCGATCAGTCCCGCCCGGCTGGTATTCACCAGCAGCGATCCGGGCTTCATCCGCGCGAGGTCGGCGGCCGTGACCATGCCGCGCGTTTCCGGCAGCAGCCGCACGTGCAGCGAGACGACGTCGGACTCGGCGAACAATTTCTCCTTGCTCTCAGCGATCGTGTAGCCGGCCGCGCGCGCCTTGGCGATCGTCGTGTCGCGTCCCCACACCTGCACGTTCATCCCGAACGCCCTGCCATAGCCGGCGACCAGCCCGCCGACCCGGCCGTAGCCGTAGATGCCCAGCGTTTTTCCGCGCAGGCGGAGTCCGACCGGTGAAGTCTGCCAGCCGCCCGCTTTGAGAGTCGCCATCTGCTGCGGAATGCGCCGGAACGAGGCGATCACCAGGCCCCACGTCAGCTCCGCGGTCGCGTAGGACACGTGACTGGTTGTGTCGGACGATACGATGACGCCGCGACGCGTGCAGGCCTCCACGTCGATGTGCGGATACGCGCTCACCTGGCTGATGATCCGCAGCTTGCCGAGCCGGTCGAGCAGGGCCGCGCGGATGGGCGTGCGCTCCCGCAGCAGCGTCAGCGCCTCGGTGTCCTTCAGCCGTTCGGCGAGCGCGTCGACTTCCTTGGTGTGATCGTTCCAAATGGTGATGTTGTGGCGGGCGACTTTCTGGAAGCAGTCGAGGGTCCGGATGGTGTCCTGATAATCGTCGAGGATGGTGATATTCACTGCTGCTATGCTAGCGTAAGTGCCTGACATCGGCCTGTCCCTGGCCATCAGCTATTACGACCACGTCAGCGACCTGCTGCGCGGCCGCGTTCGAGTGGAAGGCGTCACGCTCACCACCATCGAGCTTCCCGTCGAAGAGATTTTTTTCCGCACGGTAAAGTTCACCGAATTCGACGTGGCTGAGTTCTCGATGGGCAAGTACGTCTCGCTCGTGGCCACGGGGGAGCCGCCGTTCCGCGCCATTCCGGTGTTTCCGTCGCGCGTATCCCGGCAGTCGGCTTTCTACGTCGCCACGAAGGGACCCGTCCGCGAGGCGAAGGATCTGGCCGGCCGCCGCGTCGGCATTCCAGAGTGGGCGCAAACCGCCGGGATCTATGCCCGAGCCTGGTTGCAGCACCAGTGTGGCGTGCCGCTGCGAGACGTTCGATGGGTGCAGGCCGGCGTTAACGAAGCCGGGCGCGTGGAGAAAGTGACGCTGTCGCTTCCGGAAGACGTCGAAATCGAGCGCGTCGCCGACCGTTCGCTCAGCGACATGCTGGTGGCGGGCGATCTGGATGCGATCATCTCCGCCCGCGAGCCGAGCGCTTTCGTGGCCGGCGATCCGCGCATCGCGCGGCTGTGGCCGGACACTCGCGCGGTGGAGGAAGCCTACTATCGCGAGACCGGCGTGTTCCCCATCATGCACGTGATCACGATCAAGGCGGCGACGCTCGATCGTCATCCCTGGATCGCGATGAATCTGTATAAGGCGTTCGCCGAGGCCAAGGCGAACGCGCAGCGGCACCTGGGCAGAGCCATCACCTCGCGCGTTCCCGTTCCCTGGGCCTGGAACGCGGTGGTCGAGGCGCGTCGCGTGTTCGGCGAGGATTACTGGCCCTACGGGATCGAGCCCAACCGTCGGACGCTGGACTCGTTTCTTCAGTACGCGTTTGAACAGGGCGTCACGCACCGAAGGGTGCAAGTGGAGGAGCTGTTTCCGCGGGAGCTGACCGCGTTTTCCAGGACGTGAACAATAACGCGCTCCATTACTGTCGCGCCTCAAAACCGGAACCGCAACGAAACCTGAAGTCTCCTCGCCGATTGGCTGGAGACGGGTTTGCCAAAAAACGGAGAACTGAGATTTCCAATGTAGCTCACGAAATTGGTGTGGTTCAGGACATTGAACGCGTCGAAGTTGAGCGTGACGGTGGGTCCTTTGTCCTTCCGGTCGGCGGCCAGAAAGAAATCGCGCGACCAGCGAAGATCCACATCCGTGTAGCCCGAGGCTTCGAGAGTGTTGCGGGGCACGCCGGCAGGCCGGTCGTTCGCCAGCCCGTCACGGTTGTCGTCCCGGCCCGTCGTCACGTTGTAGGGCTGGCCAGAGTAAATCGAAACCGCCGCGCCGAGCTTGAAGTATTTTCCCGCCGTCGCCGTCCCCAGCAGGCTGAAACGCTGCCGCTGATCGAAGTCCGCGCGCGACCACTCGCCGGAAAGATCGTAATTGTTTGCGGGAAAAACGTTAATACCCGGATTACGAGTGAAGCCGACCGGGGTCCCGCCGACGTTGTTGTACGCGCGGCCCAGCGTGTACTGAATCATTCCGTTGAAATACCGTGTCAGGTTGCCTCGCAGGCCGATTTCGAGAGACTGAGTCTCCAGATCGCCGGCCGATTCCACCTGCCGGATCACGTTGAAGGCAGGACTGGGGCGCGCTGTGTAGAACGGCGGCGGCGGTGCATTCACGTCACGCGACCGAAACATATGAACCCCGCGAATGCCCGTGTAGGTTACCGTGAGCGTGGTTGCCTTGCCCAATTGCCGCTCCACGCCGGCGCTGTATTGCAGCGTGTAAGGAATCCTCACACCCGGCTCCAAACGGACGACGCTGGACGGTCCCACGGAAAAAGGATCGGGGAAGAGCGTGTTGGTGATCAAATATTGGCTCAGGCGGTTGCCGTTGTAGCGGATCAGATCGAAAATCACGTCCTTCCCGGTCCGGTCGTAGAAGAAACCGCCGCCCGTGCGGATTACGGTCTTCTTCGACTTGCCTGGCGCATACGCGAGAGAAAGCCGCGGCGACAGGTTGTTGTAATCGTGCAAATAATTCTGCCAATCGTAACGCAGGCCCGCCGAGATCTGAAGGTTGGGACGCACGCGAAACTCATCCTGGAGGAATCCGCCGAGTATGCTCTCGACGAACACGAAATGCCGGTTGCCCGCCTGCCGCAGCAGTGAGAACGGATGATTCTGTTGATAGTCCTGGAGCGTCGCGAACGTATAGGTGCCCAGCGTGTTGGTGTTGTCGTCCAGTCCGCGGCGGCTCACGTCGGAAACGTTGATTCCCGCGCGGAGCGTGTGCCTGCCGCGCGACCAGATCACCGTCTCACTGAAAATAGTGTGGTTCTCGGTTTGCAGCCGGTCGGCCTGCGCGCCGCCCCCCGTGAAGGCGCCCAGCACCACGATTTTCGGCACGGGATTGACGCTTTCCGTGGTGATGTATTCCCGCGCCGCCAGCAGCCGGAACTGGCTCAGCAGATTTTTCGTGATGGAGCCGGTGTGGTTGAAGAAGACGATGTCCTCGCGGTCTTCAAAATTCGCGCCGGCCTCGGGAAGAGTGAGGTCGCCCACCCCTTGGTTGCCGAGCGTGTGATCCGTATAGACGCCCCGGATCGAGATGAGATGATCCTCGCCGATCTGACGGTTTATGCTCCCGCCGAGTTCCGTGTTGCGTTCGGGCGCCCGGGGAGTCTCGTAAATCGGCCCCGACGGTCCCAGGGCGAACACCGTGACGTGCGCGTGCCGTTCCTCGCGATTCGCCGAGAGCAGGAACGAAGTCTTCTTTCCGCTGCCCAGGGGTCCCGTGAGGCTGCCCTCAAAAATGCGGCGCTGATTGGTCGGACGCACCAGCGCGAACGCATCGCGTGCATTCAGGTGGTGGTCGCGGAAGATAAAGTTGAACGTGCCGTGGTATTCAGCGGAGCCCGGCTTGGTCAGGATCTCGATGCGGCTGCGGCCCGGCCTGGAGTACTCGGCGGAGTAGGGGTCCTGGTTGAGCTTCACTTGCTGAATGGCGGAGGCCGAGACTCCCGCGCGGCCGGCTTCGACGCCATCCACAATCAAGGTGACGCCGCTGGTTCCAAGGGAACTCGCGTCCAGAAAGCGGGACATCGTGCCGATGAAATCCTGGTCGAAAATCGGCAAATCGTCCAGCGCGGAGCGATTCATCGTTACCGTGTCGAGGTTGTCGGAAGTGTTGGTGTTCACTTGCGTGAGCTCCGCGTTCACCGTCACCTGTTGCTGCACCTCCGCCAGCGCCAGGACGACATTCTGCATCCGCAGCGTCTGATTCCCGACCCGTACGCGGAGGAGCGACGGTTTGAATCCTTCCTGCTCGACGCGCACTTCGTAGTTTCCGGGCGCCACTCCTTCAAATCGAAACGTCCCGGCCGAGTCCGCGACGGCAGATAGGAGTTCCGCGCCGTCCGCCCGCTTGAGCGTTACTTTCGCTCCGAGGACGGCTGCCTGGTGCGGGTCGAGAACCGTTCCCGTCACGGCGGCGCCGGAGGGATTCTGAGCTTTCAGCAGAATCTGCGCCGCGGCGCAGAGAATCAAGATCAGCCGAGTCCCAAGTTTCAAAAATTGGCGTTCTGCTCCGCTTGCTGACGCGCGCGGTTCAGTAAGGACTTCTGAGCCGCGCAACTTGGCACTAGTGCACATTTGGTGGGGCAGGCCCCCGGCCGGCCCCTGGCCTGCGCCGGACCCCTGGTCCGGCTCTCGCGTAAAAACAACAGATCCAAAGGCTGGCGGGGGCGCCAGCCGCAGGCCGGGGGCCTGCGCCACCATATCTGCACGCCTCGCCACTCGGATCATGATGACAGCTTTTCCAGTGGTATGCTCACGCGGAAGAGCGATCCCTGGCCGGGAGAGCTCTCCACCTGGATCTCGGCGCGGTGCGCCTCCACGATCCACCGGGCGATGGAAAGGCCGAGCCCCGCCCCGCCCATCTCGCGGGAGTGCGCTTTATCGGCGCGGTAGAAGCGCTCGAAGATGTTGGGCAGATCCTCGGCGGCGATCCCCATCCCCGAATCCCGAACCTCGCCGACGCCGAAACCGTCGAGCCGGGCGAGTGAAACCGAAACGCGCCCTCCCGCGGGAGTGTATTTGAGCGCGTTGTCGATCAGGATCAGAAACAGGCGGCGAAGCGCATCCGGGTCGCCTTTGACGTGCATCTCTTCCGGCGGAACCTGCCAGCCGAACTCAATATCGCGAGGCCCCGCCAGGGTGGAGCCCTGCGCGCACGCTTCCCGGACGCTCCTGCCGAGATCGATCTCGGAAAACTGGAGCATCTCGGCTCCGGAATCCGCACGGGCGAGCGTCATCAGATCCTCGATCAGCACGCTGGTGCGCTCGGCCTCGGCCAGGATATCCCGAAGAGCGCCTTGGTAGGCGGATGCATCACGGCTTTTTTGGAGCGCCACCTCCGCCGTAGTGCGGACCAGCGCCACCGGGGTCCGCAACTCGTGCGAGGCGTCCGCGGTGAACTGGACGATCCTCTTGAAGGCCGCATTGAGCCGCGCCATCATCTCGTTCAGCGTCTCGGCAAGCCTCTGCAATTCGTCGCCGGTTTCCGGGACCGAAAGGCGCTGCGAGAGGTTATGGGCGCTGATCGAGCGCGCGGTGTGGGTGAGCTGATCCACCGGCGCGAGCGCTCTGCGGCTGATCCAGTAGCCGCCGGCCGTCGCCAGCAGCAGCACGGCGGGGATCGACCACAAGATCAGCCAGGCCAGGCGGTGAAGCACGGCGTGGAAGCCGCCCAGAGCCGTCGCCAGTTGCACCGTGTAGGGGCGTCCTTCGATTTCGACCCGGACCGTGAGGAGCCGCAAAGGACTTCCATCCACATCGATGGTCTGGATCTGCGCTGGAGCCGAGTCCGGCGGCTTGGCGAGCGCGATCTTGTAGGGACGAATCGAGCCGGATTGAAACATCCAGCTTCCTTGCGCATCGGCGACCTGGATCAGATCGCCACCAGGCTTCAAACCGGAGTGCTCGCGGAACTCGCGCTGGAGGTCGTCCAAATCGCCGCCGGGAAGCTCGCGCTGCATGAGCCGCTGGACGCCCTGGAGCCGGACGTTCAATTCTTCGTCCACCGCGGCGTCGACGCTCTGCCGCACGGTGAAATACATCCCCGCTCCGAACAGGCCCAGCCCCATCGCCAGAACGGCGAAATACCAGGCGGTGAGCCGCACGCGAATCGACGCCGGTTTCATACGTCACCCTCACTCAGCCGGTAGCCGAACCCGCGCACCGTGTGGATCAGCTTGAGCTTGAAACCGCTGTCCACCTTGCTGCGCAGCAGGCTGATGAAAGCGTCCAGCGTGTTGTTTTCCACGGCCTCGTAAGGGCCCCAGACGGCGCCAATGATCGCCTCGCGGCGCAGAACCCGGCCAGGGTTGCGCAGCAAATATTCCAGCAGCAGAAACTCTTTCCGGGTCAGGTTAATTCGCCGGTTTCCCCGGTGGACTTCGTGCGTGGAGGGATCGAGAACGAGGTCGGCAATCTTCAACCTGGCCGGCTCGGCAGCCAGCGCCCGGCGGGAAATGGCCCGCAGTCTGGCCATGAATTCGACGAAGGAGAACGGCTTGGTCAGGTAGTCGTCGGCCCCCAGATCCAATCCCTTGGCGATATCCGGCACCGAGTCGCGCGCGGTCAAAACCAGAATGGGTGTGCGATTCGCGGCTTTTCGCAACCGCCGCGCGACTTCAAAACCGTCCAGACCCGGCAGCATGATGTCCAGCACCATCGCGTCGAAACGGAGAGTTTGCGCCAGCTCCAATCCGTCGGGGCCGGTGTGCGCGAGCGTCACCGAATGGCTGTGCTCCTCCAGGCCCTTTTTGAGCAGCTCGGCCATCTTTTTTTCGTCCTCGACGATCAGCACACGCATCAGAGCCCTCGCCGCACCCGAGGCGTCAACCAGTATAGGGCTCGCAACCTGAAGATCTGGTGAAGGCATGCCCTCGGCGGTTCGCTCCTACTGCGACATGCGCCACGGCGACCGGTCTCTCCATCCGTTCAATGCGGCCGTCGCCCATCCGGTGGACTTGTCCATATGGCAGAGGTTGCAGGGATTGGGTACCTTCAACGTCTCCGTCGTTGTGGGAGTGATAAAGCGGAAGGTGTGGCTGCGCACGTTGACGTCGGCGATGGTCACTTCGATCTTCGGCATGTGGCAGGCGATGCACTCGCTGCCCGTGCTGCCGGTCTTGTGATGCGTGTGCTGTTCGATGGTGGCCGCATGCGGCCCGTTGGGCGAGTTCGGGCCATGACAGTCGAGGCATAAGACGTTGGCCGGCTTCCACAGCATCCCGTCATTGTCGGTGCCATGCACGTCGTGACAACTGAAGCAGGTGACCCCGCGCTGGTACATCAGGCTGATGGCGAAATCGTTGCCCTGCATGCGATTCTTGTGCGCGGTCCCGTCGCCGAAGTGAGTGAAGGAGGTTTCTCCGAGCTTGTGCGGCTCCAGTTTCCAGAAATCACCCAGTTTGTGGCCCACCTGGAAGCCGACCGGCCAATCGTAGTATTTGTATTTTCCACCCGTCGGAGTCTTCACGGGCTGGCCTTGGGAGTGGCATTGAACGCAAACATCGTTGGCTTGAACGTAATCCAGCCGGGCCGGGTTCACAATATTAGAACGCACCGCCTGCTTCACGTGCTCGCTGCCGGCTCCGTGACATTTCTCGCAACCGACGTTCCACTCCGTTACCGTTCCTTTGGAAATGTCATAGTTCACGGAATGGCAACCGTCGCACAGCGGGCCGGTGGGGCGCTGGAAATTATCCGCCGGGTAATACTGCGTCCACCAGTCGGTCCCCTTAGCGACAACGTAGGGCCTCCACATCTTGTGGGTGAAGTCCCACTGCGCCGGGAATGGAAAATAGTCGTCGCCCACCTTTTTGAAATAACGCTGCTTCCATTTGCTCCCGTACACGAACGCGATGTCTTCCTTCGAAAATTTGACGAGCGGGTCGGGTTTTGAAAGATCCGGCGTGATAGCGTCGGGATGTTCTCGCGGATCGCGCACCACGTTCGCCATCCGGGTCTTGCTCCAGCGCTCGTAGATATCCCGGTGACAGTTCTTGCACGCCGCCGACCCAACGTATTGAGCCGATCCCGAGGGCCCCGGGCTGGCGGCCGAGGCTGACAGCGAAACGACCTTGGGCAGATTCCGAAGGAACACCACCAGCTGCCAGGTCTGTTGATCCGGCATCTCCCAGCCCGGCATGGCGGTGTTCCGTATGCCGTTCCGGATGAAGTAAAACAGCTCACCGTCGGTCGCGTTCATCACTTCGGCTTGGCGGAGGTCGCGCGGGGGCGGATACTGTCCGGCGCCCATGTCGGTCTTCCCACTCCCGTCGTAGGCGTGGCAGATCTCGCACTTCTGCCGGTACAACTCGCGCCCGGCGGATACGTCGGGGCTGTCGGCCGCGGCGCTGAGCGGATTCTTGAGCGTTTTCGCCTGCTGCGGAACGCTGGCGTGCAGGACCCAGCGCGCGACTGCCACTTCGAGAGCAGGGGGCTTTTGGCGGGCGATCAAGCCACCCGAAACGATGTATCCATAGATGCCGCCGATCGCTATCGCGGCGATCACAGCCACGGTCAGAGTCGCACGCTTGCTGAAGGACATTTTTCACCCGGCGGGCACAAGTCGGACCGCATACCATAATTTTAGTCCTGGAATCTGAAGATCGCCTGAAGGTGCCTGGCGCGCTGGGGTTGCCCCCTTCAGAAGAAATTCAGGCTAGGCGGCTATCCTTCGAGAAAAGGACGGCCAAATGAAGCGCTCCGAGCTGACTCTTGAGAGGGAGCTGTGCAATCTCCTGGGAACTGGAAGAGGCGCTTGCATCGCTGCGCGTTACTACGGATTTGATGGGCGAGGCGGCGAAAGTCTCCGGTCCGTGGGCAACGCCTTTGGATTGACACGCGAGAGGGTACGCCAGATCGTGACTGCGACGTCGAAACCGTTCCGCGTCGCACGACCGGTTTCACCGATGCTGGATCGAACCATCGCATTTGTGGCCGAGCGCCTTCCAGCGGCCGCTGGAGTGATCGAAGCCGAAACGCGGTCTGAGGGGCTCGCGTCCGGCGCATTTCGGCTGGAGGGCGTCATCAAGGCCGCCGAGTTGCTCGGGAGGCGCCTTCCATTTGCGATCACGGAGGTAAAAGGGGAGCGGCTGGTACATGCACCGGGGATCCGGTCATTCGATACGATCGCTCGTATCGCTCGGCGTGCGGTCGCCCATTACGGAATGGCGACTCTTTCCGGCGTCGCAGCCAAGGTGCGTGAGGCTGACTCTGGAGTCTGCGACAGCAATCTCGTTGCGAGCGCACTGGCCTGTCAGCGAGGCTTCCACTGGCTGGATCAGTCGGCGGGGTGGTTTTGGTTATCGGGCAACTTTAACAATCGAGTTCTGAATCGCATAAGAAAGATTCTGTCGGTTGCGAACCCGATTCGTCTGTCAGAGTTGCGGGCGGGCATCGCCCACGACTATAGGATGAAGGGGGTTTCACCTCCTCAGAAAATATTTCTTGAATTCTGCCGCCAGGTGCCAGGATTGCAGGTATATGAACACACGATCAAAGCGATGCCGGCGGTCAACCAAGCCGACATCCTGTCTCAAACCGAAAGGGAGATTGTCCGCATCTTGTCCCAACACGGCGGAGCCATGACCGTCTCAGAATTCATGTCGGTCTGTCGTGCCACGGCCGCGCATCGGAGGACCGCTTACCTCAATCTCCTTCATTCGCCCATCATTTCAAAGTACGCGCACGGCCTGTACGGATTGATCGGATCTGGCGAAAAGTCAAACTGAGCCTTACAGGCCAAAGATGAGAATCCGCAAGGTGCCCGCCAGGATGCAGCCCGCCGTCTGCAGTGATGCACATTTCCTGGAACCTTCATGAGAAATTCAGGTGAGAATGTTTATGCTAGTGAGAGTGGCTTTTTCAAGATGTATTCTGTTGCTCGCCGGCATCCACCTTGTGTGCGTCCGCGCGGACGCGCAGGCTACCGGCGGCGCGCTCACCGGCGCCATCACCAATGCCTCGCAAGTTGCCATGCCGAACGCCCGGGTTACGCTCCGGAGCGTCGCGACCGGAGTAGTGCGCTCCGTCACCACGGGCGCAGGGGGAGTGTACACGTCTCCGAATCTGGAACCCGGCGCCTACGAGATGACCGTCGAAGCCTCCGGTTTCAGCACGCAGGTGCGAACCGACATCGCCGTCGCCGTTGGCTCCAGGCTGGTGGTCAACGTGACGATGCAGCAGGGAGACTCGAAGGACGTCACTCGAGTGGCGCTTTCCGCCATTGCGGAGGACCAGGCCTCTTCCTCCGCGGGCGGCAAGGTGAGCGCTTCGACCGTCCGCGACTCGCCCTTGAACGGGCGCGACTGGACGCAACTGGCGGCCCTGCAAGCCGGCGTCACCGGCATCCAAACGGGAGCCGCCCAGGCCACGCGCGGTTTTGGGGCGGCGATCAGCGTCTCCGGAGCCCGGCCCGATCAGAACAACTATCGCCTCGACGGCATCAGCATCAACGACTACTCCAACGGCGCGCCGGGCAGCGTGCTCGGTTCCAACCTGGGCGTCGATGCCGTCGAGCAGTTCTCCGTGCTCGGCAGCAACTACCCCGCCGGATTCGGCCGGACCTCGGGAGGCGTGATCAACGCCGTGACGCGATCCGGCACCAATGCGGTGCACGGCGACGTGTATGAATTCCTCCGCAACAGCGCCCTGGACGCGCGGAATTTCTTTGACGGCCGGATTCCTCCCTTCAAGCGCAACCAGTTCGGAGGATCGGTGGGAGGTCCGATCCACCGGGGCAGCACGTTCTACTTCGCGGATTACGAAGGATTGCGCCAGTCCCTCGGCGTGACTCACGTCGACACGGTGCCGTCGCTGGCGGCCAGGGCGGGACAGCTCTCGACCGGGACCGTGCAGGTGGATCCCGCGGTGGCGCGCTTTCTCGGCGCCTTCTTCCCCGTGCCGAACGGAGCGACGCTCGGCAACGGCGACATCGGAATCTTCAGCTTCGCCGAGCAACAGGTGACCTCCGAGAATTACTTCACCACCAAGGTCGATCACAAATTCTCCGAGCACGACAGCCTCTCGGGCACTTACTTGCGCGACAACTCGAAAGTGGTCCAGCCGGACGCCTTTGGCGAGCTCCTGTCGAATGTCGTCTCGCGGCGCCAGCTTGTCACTTTGCACGAGCAACACATCTTCACTCCGAGGCTCCTGAATGCGGCTCGCTTTGGCTTCAACCGCGCGGTGGCCATCAACGGCGGTTTATCGCGGATCATTAACCCGCTTTTGACGGATCCATCCTTCGGTTTTATCCCCGGACAGTTTGCTGGCTACATCAGGGGCGTGCCTGGGGTTACTGACTTCGCCGGTGGGCCGAGCGCAACGCATCCAAGCACCCTGAGCTCCACCAGGAACATTGCTTGGAACTCATTCCAGTTGGCTGACGATGCCTTCTTCACGAGGGGAGTGCACGCCCTGCAATTCGGTGTGTTGGTGGAGCGAATGCAAGATAACACTTTTTCTGTCAGCTATAGCGGCGGAGGCTTCAAGTTCGGATCGGTCGCGGATCTGTTGACCAACCACCCGCGAAATTTTCAGGCGCAGGTTCCAGGTCCCCTTCCTGTCTTCGGAGTCCGCGAGACGCTCTTCGGTGCTTACTTCCAGGACGATGTGCGGGTCCGGCCCGGCCTGAATTTCAGCCTCGGCTTCCGCTATGAGATGAGCACCGTTCCCTCGGAGGCGCACACCCTGCTCTCCAATCTGCTCCACTTGACCGACTCGCAGCCGCATTTGGGCTCGCCTTTCTTCTTGAATCCGACACTTCGCAATTTCGAGCCACGGGTGGGTCTTGCATGGAACCCCACAGCGGATAGCCGGACCGTCGTCCGTGCCGGGTTCGGTATGTTCGACGTGCTGCCGCTGCCTTATGAATTCGCGCTGACCATCCCCAATGTGACTCCCTTCACCGCCCAGATATTCGGGGAAGAGCTCCCCCAGGGTTCATTTCCCGTGGGGGCATTCCAACAGTTTTCCGGCAGCTCGACGGTTTCCCGCGCGAACTACGTCGAACCCGCGCCTAAACGCAATTATGTGATGCAATGGAATGTCAATCTCGAGCGCGAGCTTGCCCGCGGCCTTACGGCGACCCTCGGCTATGTGGGTTCACGCGGCGTTCACCAGCCGTTCCGGCAGGATAATTTCGATATGGTTCTTCCCACGCTGACTCCAGCCGGATATCTCTTCCCGCCCGCCGCCACGAGCAAGACGCTCAACCCCAACTTCGGACGGATCAGCGGGCACCTGTGGCAGGCGACCTCCTCTTATCACGCGCTGCAAGCGGTGGTCAACAAGAGTCTGAGTCACGGCGTTCAGTTCCACGGCGCTTATACCTGGAGCAAGAGCATCGACACGCTGTCGGCAACGGTGGCCGACGACGCGTTTCCTAACGGGCTCATGAACCCGCTGTTTTTCGATCAACACACGACGCGAGGCCTCTCCGACTTCAATGTCGGGCAGAATTTCGTCGTCAACCTTACCTGGCAGGTGCCGGCGCCGAGGACAGGCTCTCGGGTGGCGGGATGGGCTCTCAGCGGATGGCAACTGGGTGGCATCTACAAAGCGTCGAGCGGCCAGCCCTTCACGCCGATTCTGGGAGGAGACCCGCTGGGGATGAAGCTCGACGAAACGGCCGAGTTGCCGAATCGCGTGGTTGGCCCAGGCTGCGAGACGCTCAGCAACTCCGGCAATCCCAACCATTACATCAAGACGCAGTGCCTGGCTTTTCCGAATCCAGCGAGATTATACGGGAATCTGGGCCGTAACACGGTGATCGGGCCGGGCCTGTCAAACCTGGATTTCTCGCTGTTCAAGAACAACCGCATCCGGAAGATTTCGGAGAATTTTAACGTCCAGCTCCGGACGGAGGTTTTCAATGTGTTCAACCGCGCCAACTTCGCTTCGCCGACCGACAATCGCACTGTCTTTGACCAAACCGGGAGCCCCATCTCCGGCGCAGGTTTAATCACTTCTACACAAACCACATCGCGCCAGATCCAGTTCGCGCTGAAGGTGATCTGGTGAAGCTTCTTGCATGCGTGGCGCTGGCGGCGTCGGCGGCTCTCGCGCAGACCGCCACGCTGAACGGCCGTGTGTCCGATGAGAGCGGCGCCCTGGTGCCAGGAGCAACGGTCGCGGTCAACGGTCCGGGAGGGCTGAGCAGGACGACCAAGTCCGGCGATACGGGCGCGTACTCTTTCGTGGGCCTTCCCGCCGGAGACTACGTGCTTCAGGCGTCGGCGCCGGATCTGGGGATGCTCCCCGCGAAGATCGCGCTGAACGCCGGCTCCCAGATCGTGAACCTCACGTTGAAGCTGGCGGCGACCATGCAGCAGATCACCGTCGAGTACCTTGCCGGACCCGCCGTCAGCACCGACGCCTCCAGCAACGCCAGCGCCGTGGTGCTGCGCGGCGACGATTTACAGGCGCTCTCCGACGATCCCGAGGATCTGCAGGCGGACTTGCAGGCGCTCGCCGGACCCAGCGCCGGCCCGAGCGGCGGCGCGATCTTCATCGACGGCTTCAGCGGAGGGCAGTTGCCGGCCAAGAGCTCGATCCGCGAGATTCGCGTCAACCAGAACCCGTTTTCGCCGGAGTACGACAAGCTGGGTTTCGGGCGCGTCGAGATTCTCACCAAGCCCGGAACGGACAAGCTGCGCGGCTCCGTCGTGTACAACTTCGCCGACGACTTCTGGAACTCGCGCAATCCTTACGCCGCGCAAAAAGCGACGCTGCTGCTCAACGAGCTGGAGACCAATCTGAGCGGCCCTCTGGGCCGGCGCGCCTCCTTCACGCTGGATGTCCAGCGGCATTCGGTGGACAACGGCGCCATCATCAACGCCATCGACCCCAATGCCCTGGCTCCGTTCACGGACGTGTTCACGACGCCGCAGCGGCGTGACAACGTTAGTCCGCGCCTCGATTATCAGATCAACGAGCGCAACACCCTGACGATCCGCTACCAATACCTGCACAGCGATGTCCGCGGCTTCGGCATTGGCGGCTTCGACCTGGTTTCCCGCGGCGTCCATCGGGAAATCGGCTACCAGACCGGGCAGGTCACCGAAACCGCCGTGATCGGCGCCACCATCAACGAGACGCGATTTCAGTTTTTCCGCAGCGCCAACGACACCCTTGCCAACAGCAACGCCCCGAAGATCCAGGTGCTGGGCGCGTTCAGCGACGGGGGCTCGGTCTTCGGCCACACGCTCGATACGCAGAACTATTACGAGCTGCAGAATATTACGTCGATGGTCCGCGGCGCGCACGCCTGGAAGTTCGGGTTCCGGTTGCGCGCGCAGACCGACGATAACATCTCGCCGTTGAATTTCAACGGCACGTTCACCTTCGACTCCCTCGACCAGTACCGGTTGGGTCACCCGGCGCAATTCAGCATCAACGCCGGAACGCCCGGGCTCGCGGGAAACCTGGTGGATCTGGGCGCGTTTATGGGAGACGACTGGCGCGTGCGCCCGAACCTGACGCTGAATCTCGGGCTGCGCTATGAAACCCAGACCAACATTCACGACTCGCGGGACATCGCCCCGCGCGTCGGCTTTGCCTGGGCCCCCGGCGCCGGCGTCCGGACCAGCCGTCCGGGCACGGTGCTGCGCGGCGGATTCGGCATGTTCTACGACCGCTTCGCCCTGGCCAACACGCTCGCGGCGGAGCGCTACAACGGCATCTTGCAGCAGCAGTACGTGCTCACCTGTCCCTGCTCCTTCTATCCGAAGATTCCACCGGCTTCGGCGCTCGCCGGGAGCCAGTCGCCGCAGGTGATCCAGCAGGTTGATTCGCGCCTGCGCGCGCCCTACATCATGCAATCCGCATTCACGGTGGAGCGCCAGTTGCCTGCGAACACCACGCTCGCGGTCAGCTTCACCAACTCGCATGGGCTACACAGCCTGCGGTCCCTGGATATCAATGCGCCGTTGCAGGGGGCGTTCCCCTACGGCACTTCCAACCCGATCTTCCTCATGACCTCCTCGGGGCTCTACAACCAGAACCAGGTGTACGTCAACGTCAATTCGAAATTGAACGCGGCGGTCTCTTTCTTCGGCTTCTACGTCTGGAACAAGGCGATGAGCAATACGGACGGCTTGGGAACCTACCCGGCGAATCCATACAACTGGACCGGCGAGTACGGCCCCGCGTCCTCCGATATCCGTCACCGCGTGAGCCTCGGCGGCTCGATCAATACCAGATGGAATATCCGATTCAACCCACTGGTGACCGTGCAATCGGGTCCGCCCTATGACATCACCGTCGGCCGCGATCTTTACGGCACCACGCTGTTCAACGGCCGCGCCGGAATCGCGACCGACTTGAGCCGGCCCGGCCTGATTCCGTCTTCCTACGGCCTGCTCGACCCCAACCCGGCGCCGGGCGAGCGAATTCTCTCGCGCAACTATGGCCGGGGGCCCGGCTTCGTCAGCGTGAACCTGCGCGTGGGCAAGACCTTCGGCTTCGGGCCGGAGAAAAGCTCAGGGGCAACCAGAGGAGGAGGGGCTGGGCCTCCGCAATCGGGGCCCGGGGGTCCGAGCAACGTCCCCTTGTACAACGTCTTCGGGAACCCCGCCGTCGACCGCCGCTACAATCTCACGATTTCGATGTCGGCGCGAAATGTGTTCAACCGCAACAATCCGGGACCGGTGATCGGCAACATCACGTCGCCTCTGTTCGGCCAGGCCAATCAGATGTACGGCGGCGCCAACGGCGAGGGATTCTCCGAGAACGCCAACAACCGGCGGCTGGAAATGCAGATCCGGTTCACGTTCTGATTCATCTGGCCGCATCCGTGTTCATCGGCGTTAATCGGCGGCTTAGTCTCTTCGGTCCCAACCACTTCCCACTCTCACCCGCCTTCGGCATCCCGCCCCGCCTGCTACCCTCGCGGCGGAGCCACATGCCATCTGAAACCAAAAGCGAAACCGCCCGCGCCAACGGCGCCAAATCCCAAGGTCCCGTCACCCCCGAAGGAAAGGCCGCCTCGGCCCGCAACAGCCTCAGCCATGGACTCAGCGCCAAATCCGTCGTCCTCCCTGGCGAATCCATCGAGGACTTTCAACTCCTCCGCCAGTCCTACGTCGACCAGTTCCAGCCCTCCAGCGGCGTCCAAATGGACCTGGTCGAGGCCATGGCCGTCGCCCGCTGGCGCCTGCGCCGCCTCTGCGCCATCGAAACCAACCTGTTTAGCACCGAAATCGAACGCCGCGCCGAGGATATCGACCGGGAATTCTCCAACATGGACGACGATGATCGCCTGGCCTGGGTCTTTCAAAGGATTGCCGATCAGCAGCAAAGCCTGGCCGTGCTGATCCGCTACGAAGGCACCCTCAACCGCTGTTATGACCGGGCCTTCAAGCAGTTGAGTCTTCTCCAGCGCGCCCAGCCCCCTCATCGCCCAGTACAAAACGAACCCAACGCAGACCCGGCCGCGCTACCGCCGCGCGACTTGGGTCTCCGTCCGCCGGACCAGCCGCCGCCAGACCGAGCCGGGCTCCGGGTCGAACACGATATCGGCGTCGCCTCGAAGGATGTGCCAGCCGCCGTGCTCCACTTCCCGTTGCAATTGCCCGGGACCCCAGCCTGCGTAGCCCAGATAGACGCGAACCTCGTCCGGACTCGTGCCCGCGGCCAATGTCTTGTCGAGCAGCGCACGGCTCGAAATCAAATGGACGTCGCCGAACACGCGCCGCGCGTCCTGCGGCTTGGTGCGCGAGCGAAGCAGCGCCAGCACCGCCGAGCCTTCCACCGGACCGCCGGAATAGGCGAAGTCGGACCGCTCCTTGGCTCCGCTGATCTTCTCCAGCGCGCGCGAGAGTGGAACCTTCGTCTCGCGGTTGACGATCAACCCCGCCGCGCCGTCCGGGCTGTAGTCGATCAGCAGGATCACGGTTTCGGCGAAGTGGCGGTCGGGCGCGTCGCGGGGGGCGACCAGGAACTTGCCCGCCGCGAGGTCTTCGGGGCGCGCCGGTTGCGCGCGCGCGAACCCCGCCAGCAACACAAACGTGGCACAGGCCTTCAGCCTGTGATTTCCGAGTCCCATCAGACCGCCTACAGCGGCATGATACCATCACCAGCATGGTGAGAACCGCAAGAATATTCGGGCTTTCTCTTCTCACCCTGGCCGCGCTGGCCGCGCAGGGCCGCAACTACGGCCGCTCGATGGTGATCAGCCAGGGCGGGATCGTCGCCACCAGCCAGGTGCTGGCGTCGCAGGCGGGGGCGCAGATCCTCGCCCGCGGCGGATCGGCCGTGGATGCCGCCATCGCCGCTAACGCCGTGCTCGGCGTTACCGAACCGATGATGACCGGCATGGGCGGCGATCTGTTCGCCATCTACTGGGACGCCAAGACCGGCAAGCTCGCGGGTCTCAACGCGTCCGGGCCCGCGCCCCAGGCCCTCACGCCGGAGTTTCTCGTCCGCCGCGGCATTTCCAGCATGCCCTTCTACGGCATCCACAGCGTGACCATTCCCGGAGCGGTCGACGGCTGGTACAAGATGCACCAGCGCTTCGGCAAGCTCCCCTGGAAGGATCTGTTCCAGGCCGCCATCGCGTTCGCCGAGCAGGGTCATCCGGTCCACGAAGGCATCGATGAAATCTGGTCGGCTTCGAACATTGTCCGGGGCCTCAAGAGCAACGACGAGTCCGCTCGCGTCTTCCTGCCCGGGGGCAAGCCGCCCGAGACCGGGCAGGTGTTCAAGAATCCGGACCTCGGGCGCGCGTTCCGCTTGCTCGCCGACAAGGGACCCGCCGCGTTTTACAAGGGTGAGATCGCCGCGGCCATCCTCAAGACCTCGCAGAAGCTGGGCGGAACCATGACGGCGCAGGATCTGTCGTCCTTCTCATCGGAGTGGGTGGAGCCCATCTCGATCGACTACCGCGGCTGGCGCGTCTACGAGCTGCCGCCGAACAGCCAGGGCGTGGCTGCACTCGAGATGCTCAATTTCATGGCCACCAGGCCGCCGTCCTCCTCCGGAGCGCTCGGCGCCGAGGAATTGCACAAACGGATCGAGGCCATGAAGCTGGCCTATTCCGACGTTCACCGCTACACTGCCGACCCGCGAACCTACGACGCGCCGGTCGCGCGGCTCCTGTCCAGGGAGTACGCAGCGAAACGCGCCTCCTTGATCGATCCCAACAGCGCCAACTGCGAAGTGGAGGCCGGCGATCCGATCGCCAGCAACACCACCTACCTGACCGTAGTCGATAAGGACGGCAACATCGCCAGTTGGATTCAGAGCATCTTCGACTATTTCGGATCGCGCATTACCGTGGACGGAATGGGCTTCGTGTTGCAGGATCGCGGCGGCGGCTTTACGCTCGACTCCGGCGATCCCAACGTGCTGGCCGGCGGCAAGCGGCCGTTCCACACCATCATTCCGGCATTCATGGAGCGCGGCGACCAGCACGTCGGCTTCGGCATCATGGGCGGCTCGGTGCAGCCTCTGGCGCACGCGCAGTTCGTCTCCAACTTCGTCGACTACGGCATGAACCTGCAGGAGGCGCTGGAAGCGCCGCGCCTCTTCAAGAGCGGCGCTCCCGGCTGCGAAGTCGCGGTCGAATCCCGCGTGCCGGCCGCGACGTTGCAGGAGCTTTCCGCCAAAGGCCACGTGGTCCGCGTCTGGCCCGAGTACATGGAAGCGATGGGACGCGGCCAGGCCATTCTGCACGATTCCAAACGAGGGACCAATTTCGCCGCCTCCGATCCGCGAGCGGATGGCGCTGCGATTCCCGAACCGGTCCAGCTCCCGAGGTGAACATGAGCCCCTTCGCTGCACTCCTGCTAATCGTCGTTCCCCTTTTCGGCGCCGACCCCGTCCTTCTGCCCGCGGACGAAGTCGCGAAGCAGGTTCACGATCTGCACGCGCTGCTGCCCGACGCCAATGACCGCGAGAGGAACATGTACTTCGACCAACTGCAAGCGAGACTCTCGGGGTTCATCCTCGACCAGCTCGAAGCCGAGCCCGGAATCGATCGATGGCAATTGCGCGACCAACTGTTTCGTGTGCGCGGAGCCAAGCCGCCCGAGCGATCCCATTACAAGGACGGTCAGCCGCCGTACGTGTTCCGTCTGCCCGCTTCGCCCGGAGCGGGCGAGGCTGGACCCGTTGTCTGGGCAATCGTCTACGGAGATGCGCTGTATTACGGCATGGGCGGGCGCCGCATCATCGTCGAATCCTACGTGGTGGATCGCGGGAAAGCCCGGCTCGCCGGACGCGGTGGATCGGAGATGACCGGCTACGACCTCAATGCCGACGAGATGCGGAGTCCCTCGCCAAACTCCGTGTCGATATTGATCCACGGCATTCTCGAGTGGAGCGGCGGTCACCAGTTCCCCGGAAAGGCGATTCTGTATGACGTCGGTCCGGCGGGAGTCCAGACCGCGTGGGAATCGCCGATGCTTCCGGGCTTGACGGCTCATCCGGAGGGCGCAGGATTCACCGTTATCTATCACGACGAAGAGCGCCACGTTCAGGCCGGGGTCCGGGACGCCAGCGTGACCGATACCTATTCCGCGGGTCCTCAGGGCGTGGTCCGCACCGCGACGCGGCAGGACTAGGCTCTTATTTCTTAGAACCGTTGCGGCGCTGTTTGCTTAGTTCCACGATTGCTCTCACCAGCTTTGCAATGCGCTCGTCTGTTTTCTCATCGAGGGCCCGCATCGCCTTGCGTGTCTCCCGAACCACTTCCTGCGTCTCTATCAGGGAGTCTTGGAGGACAGTCTGGTTCTCGGTCAGGCGCAGCACGCCCTTTTCGATTCTGTCCAACACATCCATCTGCGCTCTACTTCCTCAGATACGCGTCGTCGCCGCGAATCCAATCCTCGCGCGGCGGAGAAAACCAATCCACCGCGACGCTGTCCTCGAGCGCCTCGACGCTGTGCTTCGCGTGCGGCGGGAATCGCAGGATCTGGCCCGCTCCCAGGATTCGCTCCTCGCCCGAGACCACGCATCGCAGGCGTCCCTTCTCGATGGTCGTGATCTGCTCGTTGGCGTGGCTGTGCTCGGGCACCACGCATCCCTTGGCGAGCTCGAGCCGCGCGACCGTCATCTTTTCCGAGTGAATCACCTGCCGGGTGAACAGCGGGTTCATCGCCTCTTTCTCAACTTTGTCCCATTGATAAACGTCCATGCGCCGTCGATTTTAGCACAGCGTGAAGGAACGCCCCCACGCCCAGAGCTTCTCCCGCTGCGAACAGCGGCCATGCGAACGGATGGGGCAGACCGCCGGCGGTGATGTTGCCGAAGTCCCACATGAAACTAACCAGGATCAGAAGGCTCCCGAGCGTGAGGCCGCACCAGTGAAGCGGGCGCATGTGAACAGTCCGCCGCAGCGCCATCAATCCGCCTCCGATGATCGTGAGCGACACCACGACCGGGGCGAGCACCGGCGCGGCCCACGGCACCGGGATCAGAAAGAGGACATCCCAGGTGAGCAGAGTGGCGGGCCAGCCGATGAGCACTTTCAGAAACACATAGAAGAAGAGATCCCAGGTTCCGAAGGCCACCGCGAACGCCGGCAGCCACAGGCGGCGGTCCCCTGTCACAACCAGTGCGACCGCCGCGAGCATAACCATGGTCGCCGCCTCGCGGGCCGCCTCCACCGCCGGAAGCCTGCGTGCCTCTGGCGGCATCGACGGAATCTGGTCCTTCGCGATCAACGGGAACAACTCGCCGGCCGGCTGCTCCGGCCGAAGCTGCCGCCGGACCGGTTCGTAGATGGTCCGCAGGTAGACGACCACCGCGGCTTCGACGAAGCCGAAGGCGACGCCAAACAGGACCAGGCCGGCCGCCGCGCGCCGCCAGTGAGTAGGTTTCTCAGGCATGCGCCTGATAGGATATCTCCAGACAGGCAGCAACGGGCAGATACCAGACTACGGAAAGGGAGTGCGAGATGAATCGTCGATTTCTAGCAGTCGCGCTGACGGCAGCTTTCGGATGTGTGATTTTGCAGGCACAAGGGCAAACGCAGTTCCCTCTGGCCGCGCCCGCCGGTCAGGACTCCGGCGCCATCACGAAGGCGCCCGCCAGCGCCGTCAATCAGGGAGGGCTCGATCCGGCCAAATGGAAATACGGGCCGGATTTCGATGCGCCGCCGAATTCCAAGATCTGGAATCCGGTGATGATCAAGATGATGAAGGGCGAGAAAGTCACCGGCGGAACGGTCTTCAGCACCGACAGTCCGGAAACCTATTGCGCCATGGCGAATGCCGGCTATGACTTCATCTGGACCGAGATGCAGCACGATTCACGCGACTGGGGAGCGGTGGCCCGCATGTGGAAAGCGTGTCCGCACGCCAAAGCCGTGCCCGGAGTGCGCGTCGCTTACACCGATGAGCGAGAGATCCAGCACGCGATGGATGCGGGCGCGCTGGTGATCGTGGTTCCCACGGTCCGCTCCGTCGAAGAGGGAAAGGCCGCGAGAGACTGGACCATGTTCCCTCCGCTCGGCAAGCGCAGCCAGGGTGGCGGCCTGGCCTTCGATCCCGATATGTGGGGCGGTGTCCCGGGCGGGTATCGCAACACGATCAACGACAACATCGTGCTGATCGAGATGATCGAGACGCTCGACGGCGCCGCGGCCGCGCGCGAGATCGCCGCGATTCCGGGCGTGACCGGGATCTTCGCGGCCAGCGGAGATCTGGGCAATTTCTCCGGCTACCGGCAGGGCACACCCGATTACGAGCGGCTGATCAACATCGTGCACGACGCAGCGATCGGCGCGGGCAAGCGGCTGTGCGGTCCCATCGCCTGGCGCGACCGGGCCGATTTCACTTGTTTCCAGGCCGGCAGCGAGACGGCTGCCATCGCCCGCGGCGTTGCCGCCGAGCTCGGGCCGCTGAAGGACACGCAGGGCAAGCCCGAAGTCGGACCCTACGCTCCGAAGAAGTAGTTTGCCACCACTGCTTGCCCCAGCGAAAGCCCGCCGTCGTTCGGGGGCACGCGGTGGTGCACGTAGACCTCGAAACCGCCCTGCCGCAGATCGGAGACCGAGTGCGTGAGCAAACGCAAGTTCTGGAATGTCCCGCCGCTCAGGCACACGCGATTCAGACCATCACGCTCGCGGATGCGAACACAAGTTTCCGCAACGACGCGGCCGATGGTGCGGTGGAAACGCGCCGAGATTGCGGCAGTATCGGCGCCGGCGAGAACGTCGTGAACGATCGATTCGATTAGGGGGCGGGTGTCCACCTCCATCGGATCGCCGCCGGTGAGCTCGAACGGATACGTCCGCTGGTCTTCGGAAGCCGTCATCTCCAGCTCGATCGCGGCCTGGCCTTCGTAGGTGCTGTCGTGCCGGATTCCGAGAATCGAGGCGACGGCATCGAACAGACGCCCGCACGATGACGTGCTGATCGTTTGGATACCGCGTGCCAGCATCGCGTCGACGACGGTAATCTGCTTGGGCGGGATCGCTTCAAATAGCGGCAGAGGCAACGAGGACGCTCGAGATCCGAAAGTGGCGCGCAGGTGCGCGAGCGCGCTGCGCCACGGTTGCCGGATCGCGCTGTCGCCTCCGGCAAGCGGGACGTAACGCAAGTGGGCGCGGCGGGCGAATCCGCCGAAGTCGCATACCAGAAATTCGCCGCCCCAGATCTGGCCGTCGGTTCCGTATCCGGTGCCGTCGAGCGCCACGCCAATCACTGGCTCTCGCAACCCGTTATCCGCCATGCAACTGGCGATATGAGCGTGATGGTGCTGTACACCGATGGGAGGCAAGCCGGATTCTTCGAGCGCAAATCGAGTGCTCAGGTAGTTCGGATGCAGATCGTAGGCGGCGGCCACCGGCGAGACGCGAAAGAACCGTTCGAGGTGACCCAGGGTCTCTCGAAAGAACTCCATCGTTTCGACGTTTTCCAGATCCCCGATGTGCTGACTGAGGATCGCATAGTGCTGCTTGGTGAGGCAGAGCGTGTTCTTCAGCTCACCGCCGCAGGCCAGGATCTCGCGCATCGGCATGGCCAAATCGATAGGCTCGGGAGCGTAGCCGCGTGACCGCCGCACCGGGTACTCGCGGTCTTCAAACGTCTGCACTACGGAATCGTCAACCCGGGTTTGAATGCGCCGGTTGTGCAGAAGGAAATGGTCGGCCAGATCGTGAAGACGCGGCCAGGCCTCGGCGTTCGCGCCCACGATCGGCTCTTCGCTGAGGTTTCCGCTGGTCATGACCAACGCATCGAAGCCGGGCGAGCCGTCAAACAACAGTTGATGCAGCGGAGTGTAGGGAAGCATGACGCCCAATCGTTTGTTCCCCGGGGCGACGCCCGTGGCGATCGGGACGGCCTCGCGGCGGTGAAGAAGCACGATGGGCCGGCGCGGGTTCAACAGCAGCGCGCGCTCGCCCGCGCTGACGTAACACAGCCGCTCCACCGTTTCCAAGTCCCGTGCCATGATCGCGAACGCTTTCCCACTGCGGCGCTTGCGTTCGCGCAGCAGATTGACGGCGCGTTCGCACGAGGCGTCGCAGGCCAGGTGAAACCCGCCCAGTCCTTTGATCGCGACAATTTCACCTTGCCGGAGCAAGCGGCGCGTCTGCTCGAGCGTGGCGCTGCCTTCGGCGCCTGTGGCGAAGCGGGACGGAACGCCGGACTCCAACTGTTCTGAGGTGACCAACGCCAGGCCGGGCCCGCAATCCGGACACGCATTCGGCTCGGCGTGAAATCGACGGTTCGCCGGGTCCTCGTATTCCGCCTGGCAGCGCGGGCACAGGGGGAACTCGTCCATCGTGGTCTTTGGCCGGTCATAAGGGATGTCGCGAATGATCGTGTAGCGCGGGCCGCAATTGGTGCAGTTCGTGAACGGGTACCGGTAGCGCCGGTCGCGAGGCGAGAGGAACTCGCGCCGGCAGTCGTCACAGGTGGCGATATCCGGAGGGACCAGCACGAATTGCCCCGCGGCGGGAAGGCTATGGTGGATTGCGAAACGCTCGTCCCCGCGCGGCTCGATATCGGAGATATTCAGTTCGTCGATTTTGGCGAGCGGTGGCAGCTCATGTTCGAGCGCCGTGAGGAATCGCTCAAGAGCGCTTTCTTCCGACTCGGCTTCGATCACTACACCGTCGGAGGAATTGAGGACGAATCCGCGAACATCGAAATGCTGAGCGATTCGATACACGAACGGCCGGAAGCCGACGCCTTGGACGATCCCGCGGACCTGGATTCGCTTCCGCGCTGTGACCGCGGTCATGATGCGACGGGCCTCGCCGTCCAGGACGTCAACTGCTCAATCACGGCCGTGACCAGACGATCCAGGCCGTCGCTTACAGGCGGGGTCAGCTCGGCGCTCCACTCCGTCGACAGAGGCTGGACGCCAAGCACGACCACCTCTTCCGGCGCTGCGTCCAGCAGCTTCAGCGCAACCATCAAATCGGCGAATCCAAGCTGGTGGACGGAGGGTTTGCCGGGCAGCCGGTCCAGCGCGGTTCCTTCCAGACGGATCAGCGTGCCGGGCTCTTCGCCGACATCGACGGCGTCGATCACCAGCAGCCGCTCGACTCCCGTGAGATGGGGAAGAAGAGCCAAGCCCTGCGTTCCGCCGTCCAGCAGCGCCACGTGCGGAGGTACACGCGGGTCCTTCTCCAGGCGATGAATCGCGTGTACCCCCACTCCGTCATCGGCGTGGACCAGGTTTCCCAGGCCAAGAACCAGCGTGCTCATCCGTGCTGTCTTTCGTCCTCTTCCAGCTCATGTTTCGGGATCACCTTGTAGCCGATGAAAATGCTATCCATCAGACCCTTCTTTTCCTCGCGCGACACCAGCATGGAGAGATGCACGTGCAATATGCCAAACGAGATGAATACGAACATGAGCAGGAAATGAATCAGACGGAGGTTGGGCAGGCTGATCACCCGTGGAACCCACCCGACAAAGAAGCCCAGAATGGCGCTGTGCCGAAGCCATTGATACATCGCGAGGCCGGTTACGATTTCCACCGCCAGCAGACCATAGAGGACGAGGTAAGACAGCGCCGCGAGCGGATTGTGGCCGATTTTCGAGACGGGCTTAGGCTCCATGAACAAGTAGAATTTCACCATGTGCAGCATTTCCCGCCACTGCTGGAGGCGGAACGGCATGTAGGCCCTCCAGCGCATCCAGCGGTTGCCGCGGAAGAAGAGATACAGGCGCAGCAGGCACAGGGCTATGAGAATCATCGCGAAAGTCTCGTGCACGAATCGAAACCATCCCATCAGAAACGGATGGTTTACCTGGCCGACGATGAACGGGTCGTGAATGTAGTAGCCGGTGAAACCGAGCACGCCGATCGAGATCACCAGACCCCAGTGCACCAGCCGCAGAGAGTACGGCCAGACGTAGACCGCGACCACGGGACCAACATCCACCGCCGGATGCCGTGTGTCCGAAATGGGAGATGTTGCTCGCATGGCGCCCTCCCGGTCAACTCACTTTCGGCAGCGTGTACTCGCGTCCGTTTGCATCGATCACATGAACCGCGCAGGCGATGCATGGATCGAAGGAGTGAATGGTGCGCAGGATTTCGACCGGCCTCTCCGGGTCGGCCACGGGCGTGTTCAGGAGCGCAGCCTCATACACGCCCCTCTGGCCCTGCGCGTCGCGCGGTCCCGCATTCCAGGTGCTGGGGACCACCGCCTGGTAGTTCCGAATGG
>JBGPLI010000007.1:0-59597 GCA_041486445.1 Bryobacteraceae bacterium | reverse complement strand
TTGCGGTTTGCGGCCTCGCTCCACTGCACGCCCACTGCCCAGACTACCTCAACACACTTTCATTGGTCGTCGTGAGCCGAAGGATCATCTGTGACTTGCTGACGCGCGCGGCTCGGAATCGGCATTCTACGTTTACAGCCCCTTACCGAGCCGCGACCGTCAGGGAGCGGTTGGCGCCACTACCACGTATAACTGGCCGCGACCATGCCCTGGATGTCGTTCATCGCTCCGGTGATGGCGGCGCCCGGGGCGGCCGCGATCACTTTGGTGGGCGAGTGGCTGATGTAGTCGTGCACCTCGAAGCGCAGGCGCCAGGACTTGCGCCAGTTGACCTTCACACCGAATCCCAGGTCCGCCACGGCCTGCGTTTCCTGCGTGTGCGTCAGCGCGGCGAAGCGGCCCAGCGGCTGGGCGGCCGATTCGACCCCGGTCCCTTTCAGCAGCTTCACGCCGCCTCCGAAGGCGATGAACGGCCGGATGTGAGCCGTGCGCGGACGGAAATGCCCCAGGATGTCGCCCGTGAGGATGTGCGTGTGTCCGCCGAAACTCACTTCCGTGCTGCCCGAGGACAGCTTGAGGTCGCTGAAGCGGTACATGTAGCGGGCCTCGCCGCTCCAGTAGTTGTAAGTGTCGTTCCCGCCGAACACTCCCACGACCGCGCCCCTCTTCAGGCCTGCGTCGGCGCTCCCGGATCGCCCATCCACCGAAAGACTGGGTGAGTAGCCGTAGCCCCCGATCATACCGATTTCCCACAGCTTCGCGCCCGCCTCCTGGGCGCTGGCAACACCGGCGGCCAGCCCGCAAGCCAATACAAGTCCCTTCAGCATTTCTGATGTCTCCTTGTTCTCTTTACGGCTTGACTACTCGCACCTGGAGCGCCGTCGATTCTTTGCCCTGCGTGACGATGAGAGGCGCCTGGACCGCTTCCTGCACGCCGGGAGGCACGTAGGCATTGATCTGGTACACGCCCACTTGGCCCGGTACAAGACCGGCGAAACTTACCGGCAGCGCGACGCCTCCCAGCGTGACTCCCGGCAGCGTTGCCACGATCGCGAGTGGGTCCACCGGCGCTGCGTCGCCCGCGGTCGCCTCCGGGGCCGTCCGGCTGAGACCGGTGAGATAGATCGATATGGTTTCGTTGGGGTGAAGCGGATTGGTGAAGTTCACCAGCTCGTTGTTGGCGTCCCGCACCACTGTGGCGATGCCAGTTTGATCGCCGGCCTGTCCGCTGCGGAAAATAGCGGGAGCGAAATCCCGGACATGCAGCGTAAACGGACTCGCGATGCCGCCGGGCGAGTGGACCACCAAGGGGACGTCGCCGCTTGCCGTGAAGGGCAACTGCGCCATGATCTCGGTGGACGAAACGTGGAACAGCGGCAGGGCCTGGCCGCTCACCGTGACGCAAGCGTCGCCCAGCGCCGAGGGCAGGGGCGGCCTGCCCGCCGCGGCGGATTGCGGAGCGAGCCCTCTGCCTGAAATCGTCACCAGACCGCCCGGAGCTACTCCGATTCCGCCGTCGGCGCTGTTAGTGACCGACGAGACACTCGGAATCGGCGTCGGCGCGTCGAAGTTCGACGGCAGCACCGTGAGTCCGGACTGCGTCAGCATCACGACCGAGCTCTGGTCGGCCGGCACGGCCAGCGTCCGGGTGAACGGCAGGATGGTCTCGCCGATCTGCCCGATCGGCGGCGTCTTCAAGCTGGTGGTGAGGTGCGCCGCTTCGCCGGTCGCGGTGCCGTTCGAAGTTAGCAGGTTGGCGAGGTCAACGCGCTCCAGCGTTCCGGGAGCCGCGGCCACGGACGTGGTCGTGCGAAATCCCCCGCTGGCGGCCACGGCCACGCCGGAGGAACCGCCGGAGGTCGACTCGAGCTGCGCCACGGGGGCCAGGCTCCGGCCGAGCAAATTGTTGTCCACCACAAACCGGTCGTCGTCCAGCGCGCCGTAGGCGCCACCAAGGGCGGTAAAATCCTTGCGCGAGACCGACCATTGATCGACCGAGGAATCCCACATCGCCACCGTGCCCTTGGGCTCGGCCAGCATGATGTAGTTGAGCGACGGCGTCGCCGAAAGCACGGCGGTATCAAGCGCCGGCGTGCCGTTGACAAAGATACCCAAAGCCTGAGGCGCGCTGGCCACCCGGTTGACGAAGTCGACCCGGTAGAGAGGCTGCGCCCCGATCGGAGGGAGCGGGGTAACCGGAGTGCGGGCGGTGGCCCAGATGGCCCCATGCCCCACCGCAATCGAGTGCGGGTAGGCCGGGAACGCGATCGGAATCGAAGGCAGCAGCGTCTCCAGATCGAAAACGCTCGCGTAGTGCGAATTGTCGTTGCCGACGATCAGATAGCGCCAGTCCTCGGTGATCGCCATTCCCACGGGCGTGTTCCCGGTGCGCAGCTCGGGCCCGGGCACCTGTTTGAAGGTCGAGGCATCGTAGACCAGCACCAGGTTCTTATCCTGCCGGACCAGGTACAGGCGGTTGCGGACCGGGTCGGCCAGCATGTCCACGATCTTGCCGGGCACGTTGATGATCTGGCCGCGCTGGTTGAAGTCCCGCGTGTTGATGAGCAGGCGCACGGGAGTGGGAATGTTGACGGCGGACGCGGAGTCGATATTGAGCAGAATCGTCGTGGTTCCCTTGGCGTTCTGGTAGACCCCGGGGTCCACGTCGATCCGCACCCTGGCGGGCGTCCGGCCCGAGGTCTGCGACAGGCGGATGCCTACGGTTCTCGCCGGCAGCGAGAGGGTGAAATCGGTGCGGCCGCCGTTGGGGTCTACAATATCGATGAATTGGGAGACCGAGAGGCGATTACACGCGTCGGCCTGAAACACCACGTCCTCTTGCCGCGCGGTGACTCGCGGCGCATTCGCGAGAGAGGCCACCGGCAGCATCAGGATGCCGCCGTCCGAGACCGCGTACAAGGTGTTCATGTCCCCGGAAAACAGCGACCGGCCGGTCATCATTTCCGGTAACTGGATCCGCTCGCGAACGGTCAGGTTATCGGTATCCATCACGTGCATCACGGGCGCTTCGGTTAACGAGGCCGGAACGTCGGCGTAAATGACATTCCGCGCGTAGTCGAAGGCATGCCCGCCGCGGCGAAAATCTCCCAGCGCGTACGGAAACTGCGCGTCTATCAGCGGGCCGTTGAGAACCCAACCCGCCAGGTAGGCCGTTCCGTCCCTGTTAACGCTGACCGCGCGGGGCCCCAGAGGCGGAGTTGCGACACTTTGAAAGATCCCGACGCTGGTGTCGCCCACGTGGTAGACCAGGGTCGTGAACCCGTCACCGCCTCCGGCTATCGTGGGTGTCGTCGTGCCGGTTTGCGAGGTCTCCGCCAGGATAATGATCCAGCGGCCATCGCCCGATACGCCGGTCGAGGCCTGGGTGATGTTGGCCGGGAAAGTCGCCAGAGGCACCGGCAAGGGCTTGTGGTCCAGCGTCGCCACGGAGAGATTCTGCGTTTGGGCCGACAGTGGATCGAGCAGCATTACCTGGCCGGGAATCGTCTTGCAATCGGCTGTCGGCGTGGTTGGCGTGGTCGTCGGGGTGGCCGGGGGAGGCGGGGCCCCGCATCCGGTTACCACCAGCGCCTGGCTGCCCGCGCCGAACGCTAACGCGAGCACCGGACCCGTGAGGCTGATCTGCTGCTGGAAACCCGCGTCGAGATCGAGGATCGTAATCGCGCCGCTGATCGAGGTGGTCCCGAAACCGTTGTATTGGCCCACCACCAGGAAACGGTTGTCGGGCGACATCGCGATCGCGCTCGGCGGCGCGGAGAGGATAAAAGGGGCGCCGAACGTCTGGGTCGAAGTGCTGAGCACGTCGATCCTGCCGGCGCTGAAATTGGCGATGTACAGATTCCCGCGGCGCTCGTCCAGCGCGATGTCCGATACGCTGCCGCGCACCTGCACCACCGTCCCGAACGTAGCGCCGTAACCCGCCGCGCTCAACGAAAGAACCGCGAACAGCCCGCGGAACCCGCGTCCTACAAATTCCATATTTCCTCCGACGTACCAGGCAACTCGCTTAACCTACTCATACTAGCCTAGCGCCTTCGGGGCCACAAGAGCAAAAGGGACCCCTGGTACTACAACCCAAACTCGGCAAAGGACCAACGTATAGGCTAAACATGTTCCGGAATCGCCGTGGATCAAACGGCCCATTACTTACTCGGCAGCTTTTTTTCTGCCTCTAGAATCCGCCGTACGTCGCGCTTGCCATGAAGAATTCTGACCACGCGCAGACAGCCGGGGACCTCAACGTAGTAGATGCGGATCGCCTCGAAGCCTTTCACCGGCCATGAACTCTTCACGGATGAGGTTTCCGCGCCTTATGCTCCCTCGCGATCCTATCCGTGTCCGCTCTCAAGCGATTCCGGAAGGCCCTATCCGCCGCTACAGCCTCGCCTGATTCAAGGCCCTCTCGAAGAAGTTCTTCTAACTCCTCTTGGGTCCCCTCAAAGTCGGGAGCAGCGGCGTTCTCCACCGCGGCGACGGCGGCGTCGAGCGCCTCTTCGGCGGAACGGTACGCGCCGGCCTTGACGATGGTCTGGATTCGCTGTTCCTGTTCGGGAGTGAGGTGGATGGACATGGGAGAGACTCCTACTCTCTTTTCAGCGTAAAGCAAATAGCGGCGTCTGTCACGAATTTCAAGCCGGGTTCCTTAAGGTTAAGGCTCGCTCTGCGGGTTCAAATCTGGCACACTTGAAGTATTCCTATGGACCTCACCAAAATGCTATTCCAACTTCGCTCCGAGCGGGAGCAGATCGAGCAGGCCATTCTCGTCCTTGAAAGCCTCGCGAAGGGCGGCGGAAAGAGGCGCGGGAGGCCGCCCAAGTGGATGACTGAGGCCAGACGCGCCGACGCCGAGCCGGCAGCCCACAAGCGAAGGGCCGGCAAGAGCAAGGCGCCCGCTCTCGGATAGAAGCCGCGTACAAAAGGAGAGAACCTCGTGGACCGAGAGCTGTACGAGAAAGGTCTGGGCATCCGCCGCGACGTGCTGGGCGCCGAATATGTGGACAACGCCATCGCCACCGCCGACGATTTCAGCCGCCCGCTTCAGGAGCTGGTGACCCGCTATTGCTGGGGCGAGATCTGGGGCCGGCCCGGGCTGGATCGCAAGACACGCAGCATCATCAACCTCGCCATGATCTCCGCTCTCAACCGGCCCCACGAGGTCAAAATTCACGTGCGCGGAGCGATCCGCAATGGGCTCACCAAGCAGGAGATCCAGGAAGTATTGCTGCAAGTGGCCGTCTACTGCGGCGTGCCGGCCGGAGTGGACAGCTTTCGCAGCGCGCGCGAAGTGTTCCAGGAGATGGGAATCTAGAGCTCCGACCGCACCAGCCGCGCGCCCTCGACCATCGCCTTCATCTTCCCGAACGCAGCCTCCCGGGGCAGATACTTTAGGCCGCAATCCGGCGCCACGATCACCCGCTCCGGGCTCACGAACGGCAGCGCACGCCTGATCCGCGCGGCCACGATTTCGGGTGTTTCCACTTCTGGCGTCGACAGGTCGAGCACCCCCAGGATGATCGTTTTCCCCGGCAGACTCGCGAGAACCGAACAATCGAGCGAGGATTGCGCCGTTTCAATCGAGATCTGATCGGCCCGCGATCCGGCCAGCTCCGTGAGAAATGAATATCCCGCCGGACGCCCGCTCACCAGCGCCGCGTAACCGAAGCACAGGTGCACAGCCGTGGTCCCGCTGACGCCCTCCAGCGCCCGGTTCAGCGCTGCCAGGCCGTACTGCCGCGCCTTCTCCGCGTGGGCCTGCATGTAGGGCTCGTCGATCTGCACCACGTCGGCGCCGGCGGCGAACAGATCGCGGATCTCGGCATTCACCGCCGCCGCGTAATCGAGCGCCATCGTCTCTTCGCTCGCGTAGTAATCGTTCTGGACCAGTTGGGCCATCGTGAACGGGCCCGGAACGGTGATCTTGACCGCGCGCCGCGTGCTGGCTCGCAGGAACTGCACATCGCGAACCTCTACCGGATGCCTGCGCGCGATCTTACCCACCACGCGCGGCACCGGGACGGCCTTCCCGTTGCGCGACAGCGCCGTGCCGGGATGCTCCAGGTCCAGGCCGTCGAGCGCGGTCGCAAAGCGGTTCGAGTAACTCTCGCGGCGCATCTCGCCGTCGGTGACGATGTCGATGCCGGCGCGCTCCTGATCCCGGATGGCGAGCAGCGTGGCGTCGTCCTGCGCCTGCTCGAGCCACTCCGGCGCGACTCGCCAAAGCTCGCGCGCGCGGACTCGCGGAACGCCGCTGGCGAGCATCGCGCGATCGATCAACCAATCCGGCTGCGGGTAGGATCCAACCAGCGTCGTCGGGAGCAACGAGGTACAGTATAGCTCGTATGACCAGAATCACCTTGTGCGCACTGCTGCTCGCGAGCGGCGTTGCGGCCCAGGCGCCCGAAACCAGGCTGAATCCGGCGGTGAAGCAGATGGTGGATGCGATCTCAGAAGAACGAATCGCCGCCACGATGCGGAAGCTGGAGAGTTTCGGCACGCGGCACACCATGTCCTCCGACGACGACCCCACCCGCGGAATCGGCGCGGCGAAGAAGTGGATTTTTTCCGAATTTCAGAGCTACAGCCCGCGCCTCCAGGTCAGCTATCACAATTTCGCGGTCAAGAAGGGCGGCAACGCGACCCGCGACGCGGAACTCGCCAACGTGGTCGCGGTGCTGCCGGGCACGACCGACAAGGACCGCTACGTCCTGGTGACGGCGCACTACGATTCGATCAACATCGTTCGCAAACCCAGGGCCGGCGAACCGGAGCGCCTGGCGGACCTGGTAACGAGAGGCATGGACGAGAGCGAGGCCCGACGGTTCCTCCAATATTTCCCGGCGCGCGAAGCGACTCCCGATTCGGACCTGGAGGCGACCGCGACCCAACCCATCGCGCCGGGCGTGACCGACGATGGCAGCGGCGTGGCGGCCGTGCTGGAGCTGGCGCGCGTGATGAGCCCGCACCAATTCGACAAGACGCTGGTGTTCATCGCGTTTTCCTCCGAGGAGGGTTCGCACGCGGGGAGCCTGGCATACGCGGCTGATGCCAAGAAGAATGGGATGCGGATCGAGGCCGTGCTGAACAACGACATTATCGGCAGCGACGTGGCGGGCAACGGGCGCTCGGCCAACGGTGTGCTGCGCGTGTTCGCGGCCGGCCCCGAGGATTCGCCGGATCGCGCGGTGCTGCGCTACACCAAGGAGATCGCCGAGCGCTACGTGCCCTCCATGCAGGTCGAGATGGTGTTCCATCTGGACCGCTTCGGCCGCGGCGGCGATCACATGAGCTTTGTCGACCAGGGCTATCCGGCGGTGCGGCTCACCACTCCGAGCGAGAATTATTCCCATCAGCATTCCGCCACGGACACATTCGCGAACGCCTCCGCGCCATACACCACGCGCGTGGTGCGAATGAACGCGGCGGTCGCGGCCAGCCTGGCGCTGGCGCCGGCGGCGCCGGTGACAAACTGGACTTTTTCAAGCGGCCGGCGCAAAGGCCAGCGCATTCCCATGCTGAGCCGCGGCGATTCCGGCTACGATGCCGTGCTCCGCTGGGAACCGGGCTCGGCGCCGGATCTGGCCGGTTACGCGGTGGTCATCCGGCCGACCACATCTCCGGCTTGGGAGCGGGAGATCTGGGTGGGCAACGTCACCACCTACATACTGGCGGATTTCTCCATCGATAACGTGGTGCTGGGCGTGAAAGCCGTCGATCGGGACGGCAACCAGAGCCTGGTATCGGCGTATGTCGAGCCGCCTTATCAGAGCGCCGCGGCACAGTGATCCCTCCTTCCCGCACCAGCTACGACGCATTGGTCGCAAGCGAACGGCGGCGTTATGAAAGCTGTACCGAAGTGCATGAACTGCCGGCGATCTTCCACTATTGGTCGAACCGCTACATTCTCCCGAAGCTGGTGTCATGCGGATTCAGTAGTCTCAACGAGATTTTCGAAAGAACCCTGGCCGGGCAGTGCGCGCGCGAGGAAGGCGGTCCGCGGCGTTTCGTCAGCCTGGGCGCGGGCAATTGCGATCTGGAGATCGAGCTCGCCCGCAAGCTCCGCGCCCGTGGCCACGATCATTTCCTGTTCGATTGCCTGGATCTGAATCCCACCATGCTCGAGCGCGGCCGGCGCGCCGCCGAGGAAGCCGGCGTGGCGGGCCATCTCACGTTTGCCGAGAGCGACCTGAACCAGTGGAACCCCGCGCAGGAATACGACGCCGTGGTCGCGAATTATTTTCTGCATCACGTCGTGAACCTGGAGAACCTTTTCGAACAGGCGCAGCGCTCGCTCAAGCCCGGCGGGACTTTCGTCATCGCGGACATGATCGGCCGCAACGGACATCAGCGCTGGCCCGAGGCGCTCACCCTGGTCCACGAATTCTGGCGACAACTGCCGCCCTCGTATCGTTTCAATCGTGTGTCCGGGTTCTATGAAGAGCTGTATGAAAACCAGGACTGTTCGGTGGGAAGTTTTGAAGGAATTCGATCCCAGGATATTCTCCCCCTCCTGCTCGACCGTTTCCACTTTCAGTTCTTCCTGCCGTTTGCCAATATCATCGACCCATTCGTGGAACGCACCTTCGGGCCGAATTTCGACGTAGCGCTCGAATGGGATCGCGCGTTCATCGACCAGGTGCACCAGCGCGACGACCAAGAGCTGGCCGCCGGGCGTCTGACGCCCACGCATATGCTGGCGGTGGTGGCCCACGAAGCTAGCGATTCTCCCATCTTCCTCCCGCGTATGACCCCGGAGTCTTGCGTTCGCCGCCCCCAGACAGTCGTCGAAAGCGCTGCTCCCGATCTCCGGGGCCCTTACGACGGGCAGCCGTGGCCGCGCTCTGTGGAAGAGGAACTTCACAGGGTGTGCTTGCGGCTCGCTGAGTCCTCCGGTCAAGCCCGGCAGCAGACCGCCTGGATCCAGCGTCTCGAACAAGAGCTGGAAGAGCGTACGACCTGGGCTCTCGATCTCGCTAAGCAGATGCAAGAGCGGACCGCCTGGGCTTTCGATCTCGATAAGCAACTGCAAGAGCGGACCGCCTGGGCCCTGGATCTCGACAGGCAACTCCAAGAGCGGACCACTTGGGCCTTCGAGCTCGATCGGCAACTCGAAGGGCGGACCGCCTGGTCATTGAGTCTCGACAGGGATGTGAAGGAGCGGACCGCCTGGGCGTTGAGTGTCCAGAAGGAGCTCGAAGAAGGGACCGCGGCGTCGCTTCGCCTGAAGGAAGAACTGGAGCAGCAGACGTCGCGGGCACTGGCGCTCGAGAGAGAACTTCACGGATACATCCACAATCCTGTGCTCTACGCCGCGCGGCTGCTCGCCGGCATTCGGAACCGCATCAGGCGGCTGCTCGCGCAAGCACCCACTCGCTGACGCTCGTGGTTCAGTTCGAGGGTTCACCGAACCGCGAACGGCAGTGAGCGGGTCCCGAATTTGATGTATACTCGGCCTGATAAGGAGAGCACATGCGCGCAATCACGTTCGGTCTATGCGGAATCCTGCTGGTTCTGGGCGGAGTGGTGGCCTTCGGCCAAAGAGAAGCCGGCAAGGCGGCCCGCCGCGACCCCGCCGCGCCCACCGATAAAGGCGTCTCTTGGACCATGGCGGAAATGAAGGCCGTGGGGCAGGAACTGGCCGCCAGCAAGGAAACCACCCATCGCTATTTCGGCGAAAAGGCTTACAACATGGAGGTGCGGCGCCTGGTGGGTCCGCAGCCGATCCTGCAACACGGCAAGAAGAGCGACTTCATGGTGATCCAGGATGGCGAGGGGACCTTCGTGACCGGCGGCGAGCTGGTCAACGGCAAGGCCCAAGGCGAGGATTCGGGCGACATGCGCGGCGAATCGACTCGCGGCGGATCTACTCGCGTGCTCAAGGCCGGCGACGCCATGTACGTGCCCGCGGGGGTGCCTCACGGCTTTATCGAAACCAAGGACCACGTTACGTTCATCATGCTCCGCTTCGACACGAAGTAGCTACGAGTTAACCGTCGCGGTTTACTCCGCGGTAGTCCGATGCGGTATACTGTCGTGTACTGAAGAGTATGCCACGCGAACGAGTCATGGTTCCGTATCCTCGCGAGGTGATCTCCGAGATCGACAAGATCGTGAGCCACGGGAAACGCACCGCCTTTCTGGTCGAACTGGCGCAGCGGGAAATCAAGCTCAATCGTCAGCGCAAAGCTCTGCGTGCTGCCACGGGGGCTTGGAAGTCCAAAGACCACCCCGAGTTGGCCCAAGGAGCGGCCCCATGGGTGCGGAGCATCCGCCAGGAGTCGGTCAAGCGCTTCGAGAAGATCGAACGGCGCCACGCAGCCAAGTAGATGGCCGCTACCTGCCTGCTGGACACGACCGTCATCCTGGACGCGATCAACGATCGAAACGGGCGTAGCGAATTGCTTGGAGCTCTGCTTGCGGAAGGGACCTTGCTGGCCTGTTGTCCTATCAACGTCACTGAGGTCTACATGGGAATGCGCTCGAACGAGGCTGGGAAAACCGAGGAGTTTCTCGCGAGCCTGGAACTGTATCCGATCACGTGGGAGGTCGCCAAATACGCCGGCGAACTGTATCGGGAATGGCGGCAGAAAGGGCGGACTCTGGCCCTTCCGGATCTCACCGTTGCCGCTGTCGCGATTCGTAACGGCCTGCCACTTGCTACCGACAACCCGAAGGATTTTCCGATGTCCGAATTGCGCTTACTCCGGCTCCCGTAGCTGGATCGCTGGCGGAGACTCAACTTTTTGCCGACGCCCTGGCGAGCGCGCCCCGCACGCACAGCACCAGCGCGCCCGAGGCGAACGAACAGCACGCCAGATACAGCAACCCGGGGCCGAAGCCTCCGGTGCGGTCGCTCAATAGTCCGAGCGTGTAGGGGCCGAGGAATCCGCCCAGATTCCCGAAGGAGTTGATGAGCCCGATGCTGGCCGCCGCGGCCGTCCTGCCGAGAAAGATGTTGGGCAGCACCCAGAAACCCGGGTGCGCGCAGTAGAAACCGATCATCGCGATAGAAAGCATCACCACGCTGATCCACACGTGGGCCGTCGTGAAGAAGCACACGGCGAGCGCCGCTCCGGAGAGCAGACGAGGAATGGTGGTATGCCAGATGCGCTCTCCCGTGCGGTCTGAATGCCAGCCCGCCAGCAGCATCATGGGAAGCGTGACCAGCCCGGGAATGGCGGCGACCAGGCTCACCTTCGACACGCCGAAGGTCGAAAGCCTCTGCACCATCTGGGGAAGCCAGATGCCGACACCGTAGTTCGAATTCAGTCCCAGAAAAAGAACGCCTGCCAGCAACAGCACATGCGGATTGCGCAGGGCCTGCCAGACTGAAACGTGGGCTCTGCTGGCGGCTCGTTCCCGGTCGAGCTCGCCCACCAGCCAGTCGCGTTCCTCCGGCCGCAGCCACTTGGCCTCCTGAGGACGCTCGGTGAGATAAAACAGCGTGACAAAGCCCAGCACCAGAGCCGGCACTCCTTCGAGGATCAGCAGCCACCGCCATCCGGGGTAACCGAGCCAGTGTACGCGCAGCAGCAGCGCCGACAGCGGTCCGCCGACGATCTGGGACGCGGGCGCCGCCGTAAAGAACATGGCGACGGCCTTGCCGCGGTCCTCGGGCCGGTACCAGTGGCTGAGGTATACCAGAATGCCGGGGACGAAGCCGGCTTCGGCCACTCCCAGCAGGAATCGCATCCAGTAGAATTGCTGGACGCTGTGAATCAGTCCGGTGGCCGAGGCCACCAGTCCCCAACTGATCATGATGCGGGCGATCCACAAGCGGGCGCTCCAGACCTCGGCCAGCACGGCTCCGGGAACCTCCAGCAGGAAATACCCGATGAAAAAAATGCCGCCGCCGAATCCGAAAACGGAGTCGGAAAACCCAAGCTCCCGCGACATCTGGAGTCCCGCGTAGCCCACGTTCACGCGGTCCAGGAAGGCCACGATGTACAGGAGAAAAATGAACGGCATGAGCCGCCGGTTGACCCGTCTCCGGGTGCGATCCGCCACCGAAGCGGACGACGAGAGAGCGGCTTCCATGAACACAGGCTAACAGACGGCTTTCGATGCCATTTGAAAAAAATTGGCCCGGTGAGGATGCCCCCACCGGGCCTAACGAGGGAAGAAAAACTCTTGGGATTTACCGATGTCCGCCCCGGCCGCCGCCACCGCCGCGCTGGCCGCCACCACCATCGCCACCGCCGTGCTGGGCGGCGCCACCACCACCGCCTCTAAACCCGCCGTCGCCGCCACCGCCACGCGGCGCGCTGTAGCCGCCGCCACCATTCGGACGAGGCCCACCGAATCCGCCACGCGGCCCGTTGTATGCGCCGGGGTCACGGCCGCCTCCCGAATCGCCGCGGTTGCTCACGATGGGAGGACTGATTCGCACCGGGTTCTGCGGGCTGCTGAATTCGCGAGGCGCGTTGTTGAACCTGCCGGGGTCACGCGGTTGCGGCGCGTTGTATCCACCGCTGCGATCGGCGTTGTTTCCGCCGCGCGGCCCATTGTATCCGCCGCCCGATGGAGGCGCGTAACTTCGGGGCTGCTGCTCCATCCTCGGCGGTGGCTCCACGTTCGAGAAACCGCCGCGCGGCCCATTGTATCCGCCGCCCGATGGAGGCGCGTAACTCCGCGGGCCGGGCTGCGGCTCCACTCTGGACGGTGGCTGCACGTTCGGGAAACCACCCCGCGCCCCAGCCCGATCGGACGGATTGAAACGCTGCCAGCCGCCGTTGTTGTTCCCGCCGCCATCCGCCGGACCCACCTGTGTCTGCCGCGATGGGAACACGCGTACGTTGTCGCCACCACCAGCCGGACCCACCTGTGTCTGCCTAGACGGGAACACGCGTCCGTTGTCGCCACCCGCCGCCGGACCCACCTGTGTCTGCCGCGATGGGAACCCGCGTGCGTTGTCGCCGCCCGCCGGACCCACCTGTGTCTGCCGCGACGGGAACACGCGTACGTTGTCGCCGCCCGCCGCGCGATTGCCGAATTGCCTGCTCTCCCGCCCGGGGTTCAGAGGCAACTGCCCGCGCACCATTCCCACCTGCGACAACTCACCTGGGGAAGCGCGCACGATGTTGCGGCCGTTTACGCCGCCGCGTCCGAACTCTCCTGCGCGCATTCCGCTGACGGCGTTAGTCACGCGCGCGTTGCGATAGACATTGGTGATGTTGGTGTTGTTGATGATGGTCGTGTTGCGGAACCCGCCGCCGTTAAATCCGCGCCCGTACCAGGGGCGGTACGCTTCAAAGGGCGCGAGCGGACACCACCCGACGTTGGCGAATCCAAAACCGAAACTGCTGCCGAACCCGGGCGAGCCCCAGCCGAAGAATCCTACCAGCGCCGGCCGCCAGTAGTGGCGCTCCGCAATCGGTCCGGGCCACCAGGACCAGCCCAACCCGCCGTGATACCAGCGCCCGTAGTGATACGGGGCCCAGCCCCAGGGATCGTCGCTCACCCAGGTCCAGCCGTAGTAATCGATCCACTCCCAGCGGCCCACCTGATACGGCGCCCAGCCCGGAGCCACATCCGGCACCCATACATTTCCGTACTGCCCGTCGTTCGCCCAGCGGCCGTTGCGATCCAGGTCCTCGGCTCCGTAAACATCCGGGCTCACGTAGCGGTAGGAGGCGGTGCGTTCCAGGTCGCGGTCGCGCATCGCGTTCCAGCGGTCCCATTCATCCTGCGGGATGCCCGCGACAATCTGAAACTCGGGATCGGAGGCCGTTCCGCGGGCCTCCATCGTCTGCCCCGCGCGTATTTGCTCGGAGCCTCGGGGCGTGAGGATTTCCGCCTCGCCCGCGCGAACCGTGATTTCGCTCGAACCGTCCGGCCTCACCGCGATGCGATAGATTCCCCTTTGCCGGGGGCGAACCGAGACGCTCGGTGTGCTGATTTCCACCTGCGCATCCGAGTCCCGTAGCACGCGGAAAGTGACCATTCCCTCCGCCACCTGCACCTGATAGCGATGATAGGCGAGCTCGCCGAAGCGCACCTCGGTCTGCGGGCCGAGGCGGACCATATTCGACGAATCGAACTGCACTTCGGCGCGCGACCCTCCGCCGGTCACCAACTGGTCGGTGGCCACGATGGGAGCGTTCACAGCGGCGGGCGCCAGATCTGCCGAATCGCCGCGCCGCACCGAAACGTTGCCGCTGATGATGCTGATACGCGCCACGCCGTGATCGGGCGCGTCGCCGTTATCCTGCGCGTCGCCTTCTGGCGGCGCTTGCGTCCACCCCAGGGTGGCGGCCAGCATGGTTGCCAGAATCAGTCGTTTCATGGGCGTTACCTTCCGCCGCTGAAAAGGCACTTTGCGGGCCAAACGATAACTGATTGATTTCCGGGCGATTCTCGCTACATTCACCGCGTATACGACTGGCCCAAAACCACCACTCTGATTGGAAAGGAGCAGGGCGCTAGGCCGCCGCGGGCACTGTCTGCGCCCGCAGTGCCTGCCGGACGCGCAGCAGCCGCACGCGAATGCCTGTCGAGGTGATGCCTTGAGTACGCGCGATCTCCTCCGCCGAATAGCCGGCCAGGCTCTGCTCCAGCAGCACGCGATCGCGCTTGGAGCAGCGGTCGAGCAGCCGCCGCAGCTCGATGGCGTCGAGGTTCAGGGAGTAGGCCAGGTCGCGCGAAGAGCCGGCGCTTTCCAGCGGCGCGGCGATCGGCGCTCGAAACCGCGCGCGAAACAGGTTGCGCGCGATCGAGTTCACCCAATATCCGACCAAGCCAGGGTCGCGCAACTGATTGCGATACTCCCAGCCCCGGGCCCACGCCGCTTGGGCGATTTCCTCGGCTTCGTCGAGCGGCGCGCCACGGGAGAGGAGGAACCGGCGCGTGGCTCCATAGCCTGTTTCAAACGCCTCAGCGTAATCGTCACGTTTCATCGGCCATCCTCGGTGCAATCTGAGTACCAGGAGGATGGTTAGTAATATCAAATACTTACGGACAGTCACGCCCGGCGGTACCAGTAAAAATTGCCAGAAAACACTAATCCCTTCTGGTACTCCGTCGATCACATACTTGTGAGAATCTTGTGTGCCTTGATGGCGGCTGCGGCCGTCGCCGCCGCCGACTCGCACCCGAGCTGGTGGAATCTTGCCTCGCCGGAGGCGACCGCGCTGGTCGGAATCCAGTGGGACCGTTTGCGGCAGTCCCCTTTTGCCGAAGCCGTCGAAGCGGAGCTATCGAGCGCGGGCAGCCTCGGCTTTCCCGATCTCGCGTGTCTCAAGGACGCGCGGCAATTCCTGATCTCATCGCCGGCGGTGCTGGCGATCGCGGCCGGTTCGTTTCCACCGGCGACCGTGCACGCGCAAGCTACGCGCCTGGGGATGAAGCCGGCCACTTACCGCGGCGTCGAACTGTGGATCTCGCCGGGCAGCGCGACGCGCAGCGTGGCGCAAATGAGCGGCCAGCTTTTGCTGATCGGCACGCGCAAGACGCTCGAAGACGCCGTCGACCGAAGTCTCGCGCAAACCTTGCGCCGGAATTCGCCGCTGCTGGCTCGCGCGGCGCGTTTTTCCGAGACCCGGGATCTCTGGGTAGTGGCGACACAACTGCCGGATCCGCTGGCGAGCCTGTTTGTTCCCCTCGATGCCGGCGCGAAGGGGTTTGAAGGCGGCATCTCCGTGGACCGCGGCCTGGAGGCGGAGGCGGCGCTCAGAGCCGCATCGGAGGACGCAGCGGCTGAAGTGGCCGAGAACCTCCGTCAGAGCATCCCTTCCCTGCCCGCGGTGGCGCGCACGTTGCAAGTGTCGGTGGAAGGCGACGTGGTTCTGCTGACGCTCGATGTGAATCAGGAACAGCTTGAGGCGAACCTGCGCCATGCGGATGCGCCGCCGCTGGTGGCGGTTAAACCGGCCGTGGCGCCCGCTCCCCCAATCGCGGCAGTGTTAAAACCGGAGCCCGCCCAGCCTTCCGGCCCTCAAATCATTCGCATTTTCGGTCTGGACGAGGGTACACGCGAGATCGTTTTGCCGCCGGCGGTGCGTCAGTAACTCCAGCGCCACAGATTCACGCCTACCGTGAAACCGGCGCCGACGGCGGCGAACAACACCAGGTCGCCCTTCTTCAATTGCCCGGATTCGACGGCGTCGCGCGTCGCCAGCGGAATAGTCGCGCCGGTGGTGTTCCCATAGCGGTCGATGTTGATGATCACCTTTTCGCAACTCAGACCGAGCCGCTCGGCGGCGGCGGTGATGATGCGGCGGTTGGCCTGGTGAGGGATCATCACCTTCACGTCCTTGGCCGTGAGGCCGTGGCGTTCGAGTAATGTCCGAGAAGTTTCGTACATCTTCCGAACCGCGTACTTGAACACCTGCGCGCCGTCCTGTTTCACGTAGTGGAGCCGCTGTTCCACCGTTTCCCGGGTGGCGGGCATGCGGCTGCCGCCGGCGGGCATCTTCAGATAATCGCCGCCGGAGCCGTCGATCTCATTCAGGAAACCGATGAATCCTTCGCCGGGCTCGGCCGGCTCGACCAGCATGGCGCCGGCGCCGTCGCCGAACAGCACGCAGGTGCCGCGGTCGGTGTAGTCGATGATGCGCGACATGGTGTCGGAGCCGATCACCAGCACCTTCTTGTGGCTTCCGCCGGCGACCAGATGCGCGGCCGTCGTGAGGCCGTAGATGAAGCCGGAGCAGGCCGCGACCAAGTCGAATCCCCAGGCGCCCTTGGCTCCCAGGCGGTCCTGCACCAGGCAAGCGGTTGAGGGAAACAGCATGTCCGGCGTAACGGTGCAGACGATCACGCAATCGAGCTCGGTGGGCGCGATGCCGCGCTGGGCCAGGGCGGCGCGGGCGGCTTCCACGGCCATGTCCGAACTGGCGACGCCGGGCGCGGCGATGTGGCGCTCGGCAATCCCCACGCGCTGGAGAATCCACTCATTGCTGGTTTCGACCATTTTCTCGAGATCGGCATTGGTCAGCACAGCGGGCGGCACGTAGCAGCCGAGCGCGCTGATCTTGGCTCCAGGCACTGAATTCACCTTACGCTATGTTACATTCGAATGGAATGCGAGTGGAGACGGCGGAGGAGCTTTCCGCAGCCGAGTTTCCGCAGGCGGGCGACGCCGCCGCGCCCCCCGAGTCTCCCGAGCGGATTTTCGCGCGCGTGTTCCGCCAGTTGCGCCCGCGCACGCCGCTGCCCGAGATTCGCATTCAATTCCGCTGTTACGCCAACGCCAATGCCCAGGTGAAACTGGAGGACGCGAGGCTGCTGGTCCGCATGGCCGACACGCTGGCCGGCGCGCCGGAAACGGTGATCGAGGCGCTGGCCCAGATCCTGCTTTCGAAACTATTCCGCCGTCCCGTGCCCGCCGCCAGCAACGACCGCTACCGGCGCTATCTGAACCGGCGCGACGTCCGCCGCAGCCTGGACCTGGTGCGCCAGATCCGCGGCCGCAAGCAGGTGGAGCCGCCCGGCGGAGATCACTACAACCTGGAAGAAATTTTCGAGGAGCTGAACTTCCGTCACTTTCACGGCCTGATGGCGAGGCCGGTGCTCGGCTGGAGCCCGCACGCCTCGCGCACGCTGCTGGGCCACTACGACCCGCCGCACAATACCATCGTGCTCAGCCGGATTCTCGACCGCCCGCACATCCCCAGGCTCGCGGTCGAATACGTGTTATTTCACGAAATGCTGCACTTGCGCTACCCGGCCGAGCACAGGGGAGCGCGCCGTTGCGTCCATACAGGAGCGTTCAAGGAGGCCGAGCGGCAGTTCGAGCATCTGCGCGAAGCCAAAGCGCTACTGCGCCGGTTGTAGGAGGGAACTCCTGTCCGCTTCCTGACGGTCGCGGTTCTGAAGGACCCTGTCAGGCCGAGGCTTGCGCGGGACTCGAGAATCGCGCCAGATCCAGACGCATGGTCTCGATGGCCTCGACCAGGCCGCGCACGTCCACCTGTCCCAGACCCACGCCGCTCAGCGCCAAGCGCACTTCGATGGCCAGCAGGCCACGCCAGAAGATGAGTTGCTGGCGCATCAGTATGCCGACCAGCTCGGAATGTTCGGCGCCCGAGTTGGCCACCATGCGCCGGGCCTGGGCGTGCAGACGGTGGAAATCCGCGCTAAGATCCCGCAAGTAAAGGCGAAAAATCCGCCGCCGCTCGCGGCGCAGCCTGGCGCCGATTTCAGGGCGGTAGCCCGGCTGCGCGGCCAGAAAAACGAAATCTTCTTCCGAGAGCAGCCTCGCCATAGGCTCGTAGCGCGCCAGCGAGAACTCGGCGGTTTCGCTGCTTTCGCCTGCCCATTCCCGGTCCCGTGCGCTTCGATACGAACGCAAGCGCATGCCGGCCAGCGCTGCCAGCAACAGCGCCACCGATCCGGCCGGGATAACCCAGCCGAGCACACTCCAAACTATCATAATCCCGTCATACTCCTGCCTGTACAGAATACTAAACGTTTCCGGAAAATGCAATGCCTTTATGGGTCTAATTCCATTGGCTCAACGCCGGCCGAGCCGGGTCAAATTCGCGTTGATCGATCCTAATTGACCCGTCAGATGCGTCAGCGCCTCCGGATTCCATCGGTGCCCGGTGACCGTGGTCACGTTCTCGCCTTCCGGCCGCAGCCCGACCAGCCACAGGGACAAACACAGAAGTTCCACCATCAAAATCGCGGTGCTGAACGGATGGCGGGATTCCGGCGGCACCAGGTTGATGAAAAGCAGCATCGAAGAGCGCGCCAGAAACCACCCCACGAACCCGCCGACATAGAGAGCCACGTTGCGTTTCATGCGGACCGGGAACCAGACCAGGAAGCACGCTATGAGGAGCAGAAAAATCGCCATCCAGGCGTCCATCGTACGTTCAAATACGCGGAAGCCCTTCAGAACCGGATAGCGCGCCGGCGTGGCCGAGTGGTCCATCACCAGTCCCGACACCGCAATCACTCCAGCCAGCCCCAAAATACCCGCCACCACCTTTTGCCCGAACGCCGCCAGCGCCGGGTGGTCCGCCAGTACCAGCCGGTAAAGCTCCGATACCACAAAGACCGCCACGACGATCTTCAAGGTCACAAAGGTGAAGTAGATTCTGGCGTAGACGTTCTGGTTAGACTGAACCAGCAGCGACAGGAGCGAATGCAGCAAGTCGATGCTCAGATACAGGAACAAGCGCCGGTAGACGCGGAACAGACCGTTCAACCAGAGGCACACGATCAGAGCGGCGGTGGCCGCCATGCCGAGGTACCAGATGGCCTGCTCAAAGCCCGGTGTCTCCATTCAGGAGCAGTCTACCACTAAAGCTTGGGAACGGGAGGGAAAGGTGCGGAGATTTGGCAAGACTCGCACGGCCCGGAGAATCTGTACAGAACTCCGATCCGTGCGAGTTTCCAGGGATTCTGTTTTAGCGCGAGCAGGGGTAGCAGCCCGGCTCCGGCACGTCCGGCGACGCCGCGCCGCCAATGGTCACCAACGTCATCGCCAGCACAACCACTTGCAAAATTCTCTTGAACATGAATGTTCTCCTGAGTGGGGTAGGTATGTCTACTGCCACGAGGAGTAGGCTATTACCTTTAAAAGGCGCCAGCCCAGATTTTCATCACGTTTTCTGGAATCAGAACAAATAAGCGCCTAACAAGCCCGAGAGGGGTGGGTGTATAATGTCCGGGAGGGGGGAGGCAGTGCCTCGATTCAAGCCCAAAGGCATGCTCGAGCGGAGTGCGGCAGCCGATCTCTGGAAACACACTCTATCGAGGATTCCGACCGTCTACGGGCGTCTGACCTACCTGGCTACCCTGCGCGATCAGAACTCGGGCAACTACCGGCACCATGGCCTCAGCGCGGCTTTCGGACGCGAGGAGAGCAACCGGGCTCTCCGGGAGAGCCATGAGCAAACCTTTGGCGGGTGGTTAAACCTGTCGCTAGAGGAGCAGCACGCGGATTTGTCGGCTTACCTGGGAACGCTGGAAGAGCCTCTGCGGGCTGTTCTCGAGTACTGGCTGCGGTCGCGGGCCTATCGCAACCAGCCGCCGGCTTCGGCGCGCACCGCCGACCGGCAACTGTTCTATCGCAATCTGGAGGCGCTGCTGGTGGTTCTCAAGTACGCTTCCGCCGATGCAGGGCCGGCTCAAGGCTCATCGCCACCTGCATCACCTGCCCGATAACTTCAATCTCTTCCGGATAGCTGTAGGTCTCGGGATCGCATAGCGACGCCGGATGCGGCTGCACCACCAGGCGCCCCTCCCGCAGCGTGCACCAGCCACAGGCGTAGCCTTCGCGATGCTCCAGAAAATAGATGGGCCGCTCGAATTCGGTGCTCCAGCCGGAGACGGCGACGCGGCGGCGGGAGTCGTCGATCACGACCAGCGAGCCGGGAGGAATAATCGGGAACATCGACCAATCTTCGGTTCCGATCAGCCCGTAGCGATGGTGCCGCAAATCCACGTGGTTCAGGAGCATCAAGGGCAGGGTTCCCCAGCGTTGAATCAGGCGGCTCAAGAACACCGTCCGGCTGAGGTCGATGCCAGGGTCGAGCGAAACCGGTACCTGGATATCTCCCTCTTCCGGTTTGAATTCAATAGGATGGGTGCTACTATGCTCCAGAACGGTGGAATCGGTGGGCAGCGCGGAAGGCGAAACGCCATACCACGATAAGACCTCGGGCAAGTCCAGGCAATAGATGGCGCAAAGGGAGTAGAGCCGGTAAATGGACGGCATTGTCCCTTTGTTTTCAATGTCAGAGAGGCGGCTGAGGGCTATGCTGAATTCATCGTTGGTGTGCCGGGCGGCGATGCGGGAACTGGCTTCCTCCACGTCTCGGAAGCGAAGCCTCAATCTTTCCCGAACCCGCTTGAGTTTCCGGCCCGCTTCCTCCATCATAGAGTTTCGAGGAGTTGAGTCGGACGGTCCCGAGGGTGCAAGTACCATATGCGCCTGAAAGATACGGAGTCCAGGTCAAATTATACCGATAAGCATATGCCAGGAACAAGGATTATAGCGCAGTTTTGTTCTGATTTCAGAACAAAGACGACTCGGGACCGTTGTTTCCACCCTTTCGCACCCCTGACGGACGTGCCGCGCTCGGATAGGCTCGTCAAATGAGCACCAGCAGGCCGTCTCGGGTTGCTTTTCAGGGCGAGTTGGGCGCGTTCAGCCAGCAGGCCATCCGGCAGTTTCTGGGAGAGCGTGCGCGGCCCGTGCCGCGGCAGCGCTTCGACGAGGTTTTCGCCGCGCTGGCCGCGAAGGAAGTGGACGCCGCGGCCGTGCCGATTGAAAACACGCTCGCCGGATCCGTGCACGAGAACTACGATCTGCTGCTCAAGTACGATTTCGAGATCACGGCGGAGACCAGCGTTCGCATCGTCCATAACCTGATCGCCCCGCCGGGCGTGACCTTCCGCCAGATCCGCAAGGCCTATTCACATCCGGTGGCGCTGAGTCAGTGTCTGGATTTTTTTCTGCGTCACCCGCGCATCGAGCGCGTGCCGTATTACGATACGGCCGGCAGCGTGAAGATGGTGATGGAGCAGAAGCCCGAAGGCGCGGCCGCCATCGCCTCGGAACTGGCGGCGCGGATTTACGGCGGCCGGATTCTGAAGCGCCAAATCGAGAGCGACCGGCAGAATTTCACGCGCTTCTTTCTGCTGGAGCCGCACGGGGCCCCTCCCCGCGCGCCCCGCAGCCCAGGGCGCAAGAAGTGGAAAACGTCTCTGGTCTTTTCCACTCGCGATGTCCCGGGATCATTGTTTCGAGCCCTCAGCGCGCTCGCGTTAAGGGACGTGAACCTGGTGAAAATCGAATCGCGACCGCTGCGCGGCAAACCGTGGGAGTACTTGTTTTATGTCGACCTGACGGGCCATCGCGACGAACCCAATGTGCGCAATGCGCTGGGACACCTGGCCGAGCTGGCGGATTTTCTGCGAGTGCTGGGCAGCTACCGGCCGGCGTGACCTACTCGACCGTCACCTTGACGGGCTGCTCGATGAGCCGGGGTCCACTTCCCGATTTCAAGTGGACCATGAGAGCCCAGCGGCCGGCCTTGACGCCCGCGGGAACCTTGAACTTCACCAGCTTGTCGGTCTGCTGGGTCATCTCCACTTTGATGTCGTCGGTGCCGTTGGTCAGATAGAGCTCGTCCACGTTGCCCGCGTCCATGCCCTCGCCGATGGCGCTGACCACGTCTCCCGATTTCGCGGTGAGCGGATCGACGCTGGTGATGCGCGTGCTCTGACCCATGGCGGCCGGCGGGAGAAGCGTCAGTCCGGCCAGGAGCAAAACGGGAACGGTGAACCGCATGACAAGATTCTCCGAAACAGAATGTACGCCCTTCGAAGGCCGAATGCAAGGGGGTGAGGTAGAATCGGCGTGCGGTAAAATCGAAGGAACCCATGCGTGGCCTGATTCTGGTGCTGGCGATGGGCGCCGAACTGGGCGCCGGAGATCTCGAAAAAGCGCGGGACGCGCAGGATCGCGTCGCGCTCGAACGGCAAGCCGGCCAGCTCGCGGCAGCCGCCGGGAGACAGACCAACGATGCCACCGCGCAATATCGCGTAGCGCTGGCCCAATCCTACCTGGCCGAAGTAGCCCTGGAGGCTCCCGACAAGAATCAGGCACGAGCGGCGGCCGAAGCGGGTATGAAAGCGGCGGAGCGGGCGGTGGCCCTCAAGCCCGAGACGGCCGAGTATCACCGGATTCTGGGAACGCTGTGCGGGCAGGAGGTGTCGTCGGCGCCGGTGATCGTGGCGCTCAAGTACGGCCGCTGCGCGCTGGACGAGGTGAACAAGGCCGTGCAGCTCGATCCGAAATCGTCCGCCAACCACCTCAGTCACGGCGTCGGCAACTACTACCTGCCGCCCACGTTCGGAGGCGGCGTGGAGCTGGCGATGAAGGATTTTCAGAAGGCCATCGAGCTCGACCCGCAATCGGCCGACGCGCACCTGTGGCTGGGGCTGGCGCTGCGCAAGCTGAACCGGAACGGGGAGGCGCGCAAGGAATTTCAGAAGTCGGTGGAGCTGAATCCGGGGCGCGCGTGGGCCCGGCAGCAACTGGAAAAAACCCCGGCGCAGTAGAGACGCGGGAACCTCCCGATGCGAAGCGCCATCGTGACGAGTCACGGCAAACCCGTGGCCAAGATCACGCCCGCCGCCGAGGACGAGCGGGCCGCAGAGGGAGCCCGCTCCGCCCTTTTCGCGCGGCTCCGAAGAGAACGAGCTGTGAATGCCGGCCGCTGGACGCGTGACGAGCTGTACGACGACGCCCGATGAAGATCGCCTTGGACACCAAGGTCCTGGCCTGCGCCGAGGGCACGAACGGAGCGGCCATGCGAGACAAGGCGCTGGAGCTGATGGAGCGCTTTCTGTCGGAGGATCTCCTGGACGGGTTACGTGGCGGGGCGTCACCGTAACCAACCCGTTCGCGGCGAGGCGTTGAGAAGCCCGTAGTTTGCTCCGGGAAGGGATCGCCTTAAGCGGATCGCAGCTTTCCTGAACTCCTGCCACTGGCGGCTTCCGGTCTGCTGGTTAGTTCGTTCCAATGAACAACTGGATGGCTTCCATCGCGATCCACCCCACGAAAGCCGCGGCGTGTGACGACAGGGAGTGGATGTCTTCGGGATCGAGCGGCGTGATGAACGAAGAATTGAGCTGGGTAAAGATCTCGTGGATCACCGTATCGGCTTGTTCCTCAATGGCGCGGATTTGGTGCGCGGCGCTGGCCAGGTGCGCGTTGCCGGACGAGGCGCCTTCTACCAGCAGATTCGCCGCCTGGCAGATGAAGTCGGCCTGTTGCTGAAAATACTCGAATAACTTTTCTTCCCGTGGAAATAGTTTCATCGGGAAAATCTATCGCTTTCCGCTGCTCGGTCGGGATCCGGAATCCGCGGGCCGCAATGGTGCGACAGGACTCCGGGATCTTTACGATACAAAGGATTCTGAACGAAACATAGTGACTCAAGACTTGGGGGCTACCCTCGCGACTCCCGCAGCCCGCCCGGGGAACGACTCGGAATGGTGCCGCACGTCGACGCCTTGCACGTAGAATAAGACGTCCTCGGCGAGGTTGGTGGAGTGGTCTGCGATGCGCTCCAGGTTGCGGACGATGGACAACAGGCTTAGACCTTGCGTAATATTGCCGGGCTTGCGCTGCATAAAGCTGATGAGCTCGTGGAAAAACGCGGTGCGCAGATCGTCCACAGCGTCATCAGAGGCTAGCACGTTGCCCGCCAAGTCGGCGTCCTTGGCGACGAAGGCGTCCAGCGCCTTGCGCACCATAGATTGCACCAACCCTGCGAGGTACGGGATGTCGATCGGCGGCTGCACCATGGGCTCGTCCACCAGCGCCAGGGCCCGTTGGGCGATGTTGACCGCCAGGTCGCCCATACGCTCCAGATCAGTATTGATCTTGATGGCGGACGTGATCAGGCGCAGGTCGCCTGCCATGGGTTGCTGCAAGGCCAGCAGGCTGATGGCTTGATCGTCGATCTCGATCTCCATCTGATTTACGCGGCGTTCGCTTCGCAGAACCTCTTCGGCGAGCTTGCGGTCCTTCTGGACCACTGCGGTGATGCTGCGGTGTATAGCCGATTCCACCAGGGTGCTCATGGCCAGCAGCTTGTTCTTCAGTTGCTCCAGTTCCTGTTCAAAGTGACGAAGCTGAGTCCCCACGCCCTAATCATCCTCCCGTTCGCGGGACATCATGGTCCAGCTAGGCGTACGTGCACGATAGACTTCGCCCATGCCGCCCGCGCCGAGCAGGGAGAGGACTTCGTGGGGGCCTAGACGAGTCCCGGCAGAGAGAGGCATAGCGTCTGAATGATTTTACCCCACCTGTCTTCATCCGCAAAACGGATTCGGCCTGAAAAACGGCGTTTGCTGATTGTGGCTTCGCACGACGATCGACGTCGCGGTCCAGTCTCGCTGTTCGAGGAGGTCAGTTTCGACCGTCAAATTTCGCCGGGAGCCGCTTGGATCCTCATTTTCCGTGAATGAACCAGTCACGGTCCTGGCGAGCTGGTAGTTCGCAACTGAACGGCATCCGACGTATCTGTTAAATGCCGAACGCAAGTGACTTGGAGTTTCGGCGCCATGCTCAGCGGTGCGCTACTTGTAGACTTCGGCAGAGCCTAGCCTGACGAGCGACACCTCTCCATTTGCTCCTCCGATCACAAGCGCACTTCCATCGGAGAGCAGCGTCGCGGTTTGCGAAAAGCGCCCAACGTTCAAGTACAGATCGGCGGTCGGGATCGGTCCGAGAACCTCACCGGACTCACCGCCAGCGAGCAAGACTTGGCCCGACTGCAGCAGCGTGGCCGTATGAAAATTGTGCGCTGAGGTTCCGGCGGACGTAGAACTCGCGGTGGCCGGATCATACAGCTCGGCCTCAGGCACGACCCAGTAGCCATCGATCAAATCCGGCCCGTGGCCGCCGCCAGCGACGAGCACTCGTCCATCTGGCAGCAGGGTCGCGGTGTGGCCGAGCCGAGGGGTAGCGAGGTTGCCCACCAAGGTAAAACCCGGTGCCGTGCCCGCACTTTGTGCGATCGCGGTTGACGTGCAAAGAAGGACGCCTGTCAGGACCAAGAAGAACGACAAGCCTGCTCTCATGGTTGCTCCTCCGGTTCCACCTGTCAAATGATAACGCCAAAGAAGCAGTGGGCTGCCTGCTTACCCCGCGCGGGCCAGCGAGCGGCTGCAGCGTGGCGGCTTCAATCCACGGCGAAGACATCAGAGAGGAACACAAAGGCGCTGCGGTAACCGAATCCTGGTCGGTGGCTCTGCCGGAACCGGGCCAGGAACTCGCCGAGCGCCGTGAGTCGACCCCTAGTTCGGGCGCGTCAAACGAGCATTATCGGCGCCTATTCAGGGTGATTCCGCGCAGGGGAATCCGAAGGGAAATTCAACGGCCGGTCTAAGTCCCGGCAGATCAATGGCACGGCAATTGGCAGACAACTTGCCCAGGTAAGAGTGGAGGCATTTATATGCAATCGAATCTTGACTATCGCGAGCCAATTGGAAGCCAGGGCCTTTCGATTCCCGGCACTGCCGCCCAGCCAGCGCGCGGGGAGGGCGTGGACCTGTGCGATCTGCCCTTGGGGGCGGTGCTCGAGGTCGAGACCGGTCACCACACGTATCGAGTCGAAAACCGCGGTGACGGCAAGGTTCTGATTGCTGGGCACCCCCGGTATTGTCCGGAGCCAGTGCTGGTGGACCTGCATGGCTCCGTCGGGGAAGGCTCCCTGCTCAAGCTGTGGTTCATCGGACGAGGGATGAGAATGGAGTTCGTACACCCGCAGTTCGGGGCGGTGTGGACTTCCCGGATTCGCGAGATTCGTGAAAGGAAGGCCTCTTAGCTACTGTAGCCGAAGACCCAGCTCGCTCAACGATTGACCTTGCAGCGTGAAAAGGCGCATCCAATAGGCGCCTGGCTGGAACCCTGTGCTGACGTGCACGGAAAGCGAGCTGCCGGATACGGTTCCTGTTACCGGTCGCCGAAGGATCATCCGGCTCATCTGGCTTCCTCGACCCCGTTGCCGGCCAACTTCCGGATGGCGGACAACACATTCCCTATCCCGCCAACCGTCTAAGGGGAGAGTGTTATTAGCGATTTCCACTGCTCACGGGGAGTGACGCTTCTCCGAACGAAAGCATCGCGCACCGATGCTGTATAATGTGGCCCAGACCAGTCCACGGAGACTGTGAGAACAATCAGCCGAGCGGGAGGAACCCCTCATGGACAGAGTCGCGATGGCGGCGGCGTTATTGGCGCTTCCGTTTCCACTGTTTGCTCAATGGCTCCACTTGCCCACGCCGGGGATTCCCCGGACCGCCGACGGGAAACCGAACCTGACGGCTGCCGCGCCCCGGACGCCTGACGGCAAACCGGATTTCTCAGGCGTATGGCAGCCCGAAGTAAACGCTTACCGTTTTAACGTGATCCAGGATCCGAAGGATCGGGGCATCTTCCGGCCGGCGGCGGAGGCCATCTTCCTGAAGAGCGTCGCGGACTTCCACCGGCAGGATCCCTTTACGAACTGCCTGCCCGGCGGTCCTTCGGAGATCCTAAACTCGATGTACCGGATCATCCAGTCCCCCAACGTGGTTGCGCTTCTGTTCGAGACCGGCACGGGGCGCTATCGGCAGATCTACACGGATGGGCGCAAACTCCCCACGGATCCGAACCCGACGTGGGGAGGGTACTCGGTCGGCCACTGGGAGGGCGACACGCTGGTGGCCGAGTCGGCGGGCTTCAATGACCGGACGTGGCTCGATAGAACCGGCCACCCTCATTCCGAGAGCCTGCGCGTAACCGAGAGATTTCAGCGTGTCGATTTCGGGCACATGCGGTTTCAGATCACTTACGACGATCCCGATACGCTGACCAAGCCTCTGAGCATCGCGCTTGCGGTGAACTACGCGGCGGATACGGATATGCTGGAAAATGTCTGCAACGAGAACAACCGGGATCCGGCTCACCTGGTGGGCAGCGCGAATGTTGGGGTCGAAGTCAGCCCGGCCGTTCTCGAAAAGTACGTCGGAACGTATCAGTATCGCGAAGGGCCCACGAACATCGCGGGTTTCATCGGTAAGACCCAAAACGTCACCCTGAACAATGGCCACCTATACTTGAACGCTCTTCCTCTGATTCCGCAATCGGAGACGAAGTTTGAGTCGACCGGCGCCATCACGGAGTTCTTCCTGGATGCGAACGGCAAGGTGACGCATTTGGATTTGGGTTTGACCGAAGGCGCCGCGAGATACGACCGCAAACCCTGACCGCTTCGCCGTCCACAAGCGTTCACCAACCGGACGCGGAGCGGAGATCGCGAAAACGCTGCCCGCGCCGGTGCCGATTTAACCGACGCGTCGGCGCCAAGCAGACAGTATCTCTAGCGGGCCGTGGATCATTCGTCCGCCGAAGTACACGTTGGTGCCGCTGAGCGCGAAGCTACCAACCAACTGTAGCTACTGCTGGCTTCTACCGCGATCGCCGAGTGACGACTGGGACGCGATGTTGCAACGAATTCGATCTGAGCGCCGCATCAGGTCCGCAGTTTCTAAGTGTTCTCGGTGCGGGTACGTTGGCGCGGGCGCGGACCCGCGTGTCAGTGTTCGCGCGATGATCTTATCGCTTGGGCGTTTCGGCATCGCCAGCGCCGATCAGACGCATGCTCTTGAAAAAGCCTGGGCCGCAAAGCGGAAGGATAGCGGGCTTGCTAACAAGCCCAGTAAGAGACGACGGGTTTGAGGCAGGGTCGAGGCTCCGTCAAAAAGTAGCGGAAGTATGGCCGACCAACCGGGAACTATCCCCGACTCGGGTCGCGCGATCGCTATTTTTTCAACGCTGCCTCCCAGTTGGCGATAATCGCCAGCAGCGGTGCCGAGCTTTCGCCGCCCGTCGGTACGCCGACCAAAAAGCGCTGCCCGTCGCGACCGGCAAGAAAACTCGCTGCTGGTTGAACGATTTTGCGTCCAAGCTACTAAAAGGCCGATTACTGCGATAAACTTGCGCCATGCGATACACGATTGTCCTGGCTCTCTTCTGCGCGCTGCCCGGTGCCGCCCAGAACATCGATTGGAACAAAGCCGGCGAAGAAGGCATGCGCCACTTTCAGTCATTGGTGCAGATCGATTCCACCGGCAGCCCCGGCACAGAAACGAAAGTCGCTGAGTACGTGAAGAGAGTTCTGGAAGCCGAAGGCATACTGGTAACGCTCGTGGCGAAGGATCCGGCTCGCGCCAATGTGATCGCCCGCATTAAAGGCAATGGTTCGAAGAAGCCTCTGCTCATCATGGGCCACAGCGATACCGTGAAGATTGAGCCGGCGAAGTGGAGGTTCCCGCCCTTTAGCGCTACCCGCAACGGCGGCTATGTATACGGGCGCGGTACGCTCGACGACAAGACCAACCTCTACGCCGCAATGATGACCATGGTGATGCTGAAGCGCACCAACGCGAAGCTCGACCGGGACGTCATTTTTGTCTCCGAAGCCGGCGAAGAAGGTAATTCCAGCATCGGCATCGGCTATCTGGTGAGCGACCACTTCCCTGAAATCGAAGCCGAAGCGTGTATGGCTGAAGGTGGCGGCGTGGTCCGGCGTGCGGGCACAGCCCGCTACGCCATGATCCAGACCATGGAAAAGCGGGGCTCCGGTGCTCGCCTCGTGGCAAAAGGCCCTTCCGGTCACGGTTCACGGCCCATGCGCGGCAATGCGATCGCACACCTCTCCGGTGCTGTGGAAAAGCTGGCCTACTGGGATCCCCCTATGCGCCTGAACGACACCACGCGGACATTTTTCGAAAAAATGGCCCGGATTAGCGAGGGTGAGGAAGCCCAACGCTTCAAGGATCTGCTGAACCCGCAGAGATCGGCTGCGGCGCGGGAGTATCTCGCCATCAACGAACCGAACTTGTATTCGATGCTCCACACTTCGATATCGCCTAACATCATCCAGGGTGGGTTCCAGAGCAATGTTATTCCTTCCGAAGCGACTGCCACGCTCGACATCCGCGCCCTGCCCGACGAAAACATGCCAGAGTTCTACGATCTGATGCGCGAAATAATCAACGATCCTGCGGTAGAGATTATGCCGATTGCCCCAAGTCGCCCCCCCGGTGTGCCCATCAGTGTCACGTCCGACGTCTTCAAGGCGCTCGAAGCCTCGTTCAAGACGGTCTACGGTATTCCGACGGTTCCCTTGATGTCGACCGCTGCGACCGACATGGCCCTACTGCGGCCAAGAGGCGTGCAGTGCTACGGCATCGGCGCCATGCGCGACGATGAGGACTTGCTGAAGGGCTTCGGCGCGCACAGCGACCAAGAGCGCATTCTTGAAGAGTCCGTCTATAAGCATCTGCAGTTCTTCTGGAATGCCGTAACCGCCATTGCCGGTGCGAAGTTCTGAACTACGCCGCGACCTTGAAGGTGCGTAGCGTCATATCGTCGAACTGTCTCGAAGCCGAGGACTTGGTCGCAGGGTAGCGGCTCTCGCGGGAGCTAATACGTCCTTGACCTAAGAGCGAATAGTGAATGTATTACGGCGCATACGGAAACTATCCGGTTCCCCAGCGCAGTCCAGAAGTCCAAATTGGGGAAGTTCTCGCGTCCTGCTGCCAGATTGCCCGGCACAGTTCTTCCAGGGTGTACTGGCCATCATCACGCTTCGGGCACATGAGTCCTTCAACCTTCGCAAGTCGTTTCCACATCTGGCGAGTGCTCAACGGTCATCCTTTCCATGCTGGCTTCGATTCCCCTGCCGCCCGCTCTAGTTCGGTCACGCGCACCAACGATGAGTGCGAAAGCCACTGTCTTCAGTGTGATTTTTTGCATGAGGGTCAGAATACCAGACGCAACTGGAAACGGAACGTGCGGCCGTCATTGAGCGTGTTGTTGATCTGTCCGAAATTGGGCGCGGCGAGTGCGGAGCCAGGCTCGGCGAACTGCGGTGTATTGGTGAAGTTGATCGATTCCGCGCGCAACGTCATTTGTATCTCGCGAGCCAGGGTCCAGGTGCGCGCCAGCGACGCGTTCAGGTTCGCGATCTTGCCTTTGCGGAACGTGTTGCGCCCGACATTGCCCGCGATTTCGGCGGGTGCATTCTGGAAGCGCAACGCGGATTTGGGTAGAAGCTGCCGGGACGCAGTGGGATCTCCGATGGTGCGCCCCAGAATGGCGGCGTCGAGCACGAACGGGCGGTCGCCGGGGGAGCCGTCCACGTTGCCGAAGCCGGGTCCGTCCGAGCCCGAGTTGACAGTGAATGGCGTGCCACTTTTCAGCAGATACACCGCCGAGGCGCTCCAGTTTCGAAAGATCGCGCCGAACCAGCCCGAGCCCCGGCGCCCGGTGTCATAGCTCGTCTGGAGCAGGAAGGCATGCGGCTGATCGAAGTTGCTTAACCCTTTCAATTCCCCATGAACGTTGAACTCGGTCGGCCCAATGGCGGGGTACCGTCCGAAGCCGGCCCCGGTGTTCAAATAGTCCCCTCCCAGGTCGATCGCCTTGCTCAACCAATATGACGCCGAAATCGCAGCTCCATGCCAGCGCGGCGCCACCAGCGAAACGCGTCCCGCGTCGTAGTAGCCGTTCGAGAAATTGCCAGTGTAAAAGTGGTCGTTGATCGCCGGGTCCGGGCGCCTCTGGTCGACCGTGGCACTGGTGAATTCAATTCCGGGCACGAACCTGCCGCGGTTGAGGACGTAGTCCTCAACCAGCTTGTGCGACCGGCTTCCGACATATCCAACCTGCACGCGCCATCCGGGGTGAACCTCGGCTTCCCAGCTCAAGTTGTACTGATAGGAGTAGGGGGTGGCCAGGTCCGGGCTCACATCGAAGCGCGCTGCGCGAGCACGGGCGGGGTCCAGCTCGGCCGCGGTATATCGCGCGAAAGGGTTCGCGAGGTCCGGGTCCTGAACGGTGATCTTCGCGTAATAAGGCGGATTCAGACGGTCCTGCCCGTACGTCGCGGGGAAGATTTGTCCGAACATTACGCCGTAGGCTCCCCGAAGCACACCGAGTCCGCTGCCAAGCCGGTATGCGATTCCAGCGTTTCCGCCCACGTTATTCCAATCGGAATCGAACGCCAGCGAGCTTCGATTGGTGATCTCGCCCGGCTTGGTGACCGGTTCCCAACGCGCGCCGAAGCTGAGCGTGAGGCGGTTGCTCACCGCCCAGCGGTCGCCGGCGAATGCCACCAGTTCGAAATTCCTGTAACCTCTATAGGCGTCGCCGAAAGCTTGGCTGAGCTGATTGGGCCTGCCTAGACGGAAGTTGGTGATCCCACTGTTGCCGAAGTCGTCGTGGATGGTCCAACCGGGCAGCCTGCTGTCGGGTTCGTCACCGTTGTTCCGGATTCGGGTCAGGCCGCCCCCGAAGCTCCCGGCATGACGGCCGCGCCGGGTTTGCACGGAAGCACCCGCGCGGAACTGGTTGATCGCGCGATCGAGAGGAACATAATTGCTGGAGGGACCAATATTCGTGAGCCCGGTGATATTTACCCGGGCTACCACGTCGGCGGTGGGCGTCAGCAGCACTCCCTGACGGTCGAAACCGAGCGTGAAATCTCCGGATGTGAACGCGCTCCAGACGCGGTCCCAGGTCAGGCGCGCGGCATGAGATTTGTTTCTGGTATTCGGATTCTGGCCCTTGACGAACTGAAACGCATCCACGGCTTGCGCGGTGAAGGTGTAACGGGAAATGAGCGTGTCGCGGCTCCCTAGTTTCTGGTTCAGTTGTCCGATGACGAAATCGGTGTTGACGGTCTGCGGGCTGTTGGTATTGAGCGCCCGCGCCGCGACGTCGGGGCGGTTAGGTGCCACGTTCGGGTAGGCGTCGATGAACCTCAGCACTACGGCGAGGGTCGCCGCGTCCGTGGTGAGTGGCACGCGCTCACCCGGCAGAGGGATCAGGACGTTCCCGTTGACGCTCCCCCGGTTCTTGTCCTGGGAGCCGGTGAAGGAAAAGAACGCGCCCTTCCAAAGGCCCGCGCTGAACCCCGCTCCATACTGGTTTTGGCGCGCCGGCTGAACGGGACCGGCCTGGAAAAACGTGCGCGCACTGAAGATGCTGTTGTTGTGGCTCCAGAACACCCTTCCGTGAAATCCGGCGCCGCTCTGCGGCTGGGCGTGAATCGGGCCGCGCCCCGCGTTTCCGTACTCGGCCGAAAAATAGCTCCGATCGGGGCGGAACTCTTCCACGATGGTGGCGGTGGCGCCCAGGCGCTGATTGGCGTCCCGGGCGGCGTTGTTGTCGACCAGATTGAGCTGAACGTTTTCGTTGCGCCGGCCTTCGCCGCGGGCCGTGTCGGCTTGTCCCAGCAGATTCTGTCCGGCCGCGCGCACCGGTTGCGGCGTCGCGGGGCCAGTCTCGGAATCCGCGGCAGGCTCGGCGGAATCCTGGCTTTCGGCCGGTTTTTCAGACTGCGGATCGGCAGGTTTCGGCGCCGGCGCCGGCTGCTGGGCCAAGCCGATCGCGGCAATCAGAAACCCAACCCCCAGCAGGCGACGGAGCCTGGAACAGACCATCAACTTCATTTTCTCCCATCCAGGGCTGGAATACGGGCCGAGTTTATCTCCGGGAGAAAGCGGCATCTGTGTGTCAGAGCTAAGTTTAGCCGATCAGAAAGGAGTTAGGTCCTGGTTTTGTCTTTGCCAATCCAGTTTCCGCAGCCGTACCGCGTGTCGAAAGGGGTCCGGCCGGTACACGATGTGTCCACGACCGGCAGGGAGCAGAGAGTTACTTCTTTTCCCGGCTGATGCTGGTGGCGAAGTAGTTCACCACCTTGGCCTCATTGCGCGCGACCTCATAGTAGGCAGCCTTCAGCAACTGGTCCTTCCGGTTGATCAGCGTCTCGCGGATAGTCTGCTGCACCTTGGGATCGGTGAGGTCGCGCTGGCCGGCGGGCTCCTTGGTGATCACCTTCAGAATACGGTAGCCCTCGGCCGTGCGCAGCACCGGCGTGCTCTCGCCGGGCCGCAGCGCTATCACGGTTTTCCGCAGATCGGCGTTGGCTTTTTCCAGCGCCGATTCGGGGATGAATCCCAGATCGCCGCCGCCCTGCGCCGAGTTCGCGTCTTCGGAATAATTCTGCGCGAGCATGGCGAAATCCTCGCCCTGCCGGAGGCGCGCATACAGATTCTCGATCTTCTTGCGCGCCTGCTCATCGTCCTGCGCCTTGTCGTTTTTCAGATTCCGGACGTTGGGATCGGGCGCCGGCGTCACCAGGATCTGCGCCATGTGAATCTGCGGCTCGGCCAGATTGAAGCTGGGCTTGTTGGAGTTGTAGAAATCCGTGATGTCCCTGTCGACGATGCTGATCTGGGAGGTGATCTCCTTGTTGAACAGCTTCTGGACGCTCAAGTCGCGCCGCAGTTGCGCCTTCAGATCCTCCACCGTCATCTTGCGGGCGTTGAGCTGCTTTTGAAACTCCTCCTGTGTATAGGGAGCCTTCAGTTCATTGAATTTCGCCTCGACGTCGGCATCGACGGCCATCAGCCCCATCTTCTCGGCGCGCTGGAGCATGATCTCGTTGTCGACGAGCGTCCGCAACACCTCCAGCTTCTGGATGGTGACCTGGTCGTCGCTGGCCCGCTCGCCGGGAGAGGCGAATTGCGACTGGTATTGCTTGTCCAGATCGGCAAAGGTGATGGCCCGGCCGTTGACCGTGGCCGCGACATTGGCGGGCGCCGAGCGGTTACACGCCGACAGCAGGACCAACGAAGCCAGAGCGGCTAGCAGCGCGGGGCGCATGAGGGTTGCGCCTTTATCTTACCAGCGCAGGATGCTTGGCGTACTTGCTGGCGTACAGTTTTCGCTCGTAGTCCACGATACCAACCGAGAGTTGTTCTAAGCCGCCCCGGCGTCCGACTACCACCCGGCAAACGGCAAGGCGTCGGCTGGTTCCACGTGAGCCACCAAGGTGAGTTTCGCTTTGGACTGGCGGGCTGCCCGAAGTACTTCCCGCGCGTTGGTCCCATGACTGAGAAGCCGATCTCCGTTGAGCGCAACCCATTGCCCTGCGTATCGCTGGCGATGCTTAGCGAGCCAGCGCAGCTCGCGGGCGCAATCGCCAGGCGCGGGCGCCAGAACTGGCCGCGACTTGGTCGGCGGCGGGGTCTTCATGGGACCTGTCCTTTAGATAGACCAGTCTAACAGGATGTGGGAAAACCCATTTCCGGCCGCGGATCAACGCAGATCAACACAGATCATGGACTGTTCTGTGTTCAATCGGCGTAAATCTGCGTTTATCAGCGGCTAACCCTTTCTCTGCATGCTACCTCAGGTTTCGCTCAAAAAAGTCGAGCATGGTGGCGTCCATCTGGCGCGCGGCCGCTCCGCTGACGCCGTGCGTCTTCTGCGGGTAGAGCATCAGCTCGAAGATCTTGCCCGCCTGCTGGAGCGCGTCGGTCATCTGGAGGGTGTTCTGGAAGAGGACGTTGTCGTCCTCGAAATTGTGGACGATCATCAGCTTCGCCTTCAGGTTCGCGGCCCGCTGTGGAAGCGCGGTGCTGCGATAGCCTTCGGCATTCTCCGCGGGAAGCCCCATGTAGCGCTCCGTGTAGATGGTGTCGTAATTGCGCCAATTGGTGACCGGCGCTCCGGCGATGCCGGCGCGGAACGTCTCGGGCGCATTCAACAGCAGATTCAGCGTCATGAAGCCGCCATAGCTCCAACCCGTGACGCCGATGCGCTGCGGATCGACCAAACCCATCGAGATCAGGTGCTCGACGCCGGCCTTCTGATCGGCGACCTCCGTGGGCCCGAGGTTGCGGTACACAGCGGTCTCAAACGCATGCCCGTAGCCGGAGCCGCCGCGATTGTCCATCTGCCAGATGACGTAGCCCTTGTGCGCATACACCTGGTCCATGGTGATGCCGGACCAGGCGTTGCGCACCGACTGCGACTCCGGTCCGCCGTACACGTTCACAATTGCCGGATACTTTTTCGACGCATCGAAGTCCGTGGGCTTGATCAGCCGCGCGTAAAACTCAGTGCCGCCGGCCGACTTGAACCTGATGATTTCCGCCGGGAGAATGTCATATTCGTCCACGCGGCTGCGGTCGGCCGCGCGATAGACGCCGAGTTGCGCGCCGTCGCCAGAGTGCAGCGTCGTGGCCGGAGGCGACGTGAGCTTCGAATACGTATCGAGATAATAGGACCCGCCCGGACCCATCGAAATGCCGTGCGTGCCTGCGCCGGCGGTGAGCTGCCGCTTCTGGCTGCCGTCCAGCCTGATGCTGTAGAAGTGGCGCTCGGCAGGGCTGGGCTCGCTCGATTGATAAAACACGCGGCCTTGCGATTCGTCCACCACCGCGAGCGAGGTGACCTCCCAGGAGCCCCTGGTCAACTGCCGGGTCTGCTTGCCATCGATCGAGTAGAGATACAGGTGCCGGAAGCCGTCGCGCTCGCTGGTCCACACAAACCGCCGCCCGTCCTTCAGGAAACGGGGATCGTCGCGCGTGTTGATCCAATACGGGTCGGACTCGCTGAGGATCACCGACGCGGTCCCGGATTCGGCGCCGATCTGGAGCAGCTCCACCCGGTTCTGCACTCGATTTGTCCGCACGACGTAGAGGTTCTTCGAATCCGGCATCCAGCCGGCGCGCGGAATCAGGTAGGAATTGCGCGTGTCGCCGACGTCGAGCCATCGCGTCGGGCCGCCCGAAGCCGCCACGATTCCGAGACGAACGTCGGGATTGTTGTCGCCCGCCTGAGGGTAACGCTCCGGCTCGTAGACCGCGCGCAACCCGAGCAGATCCTCGTGGGGGTAGAGGGGCTCGCGGCTGGTGTCGAATTGCAAATAGGCGATAGCCTTCGAGTCCGGCGACCACCAGTACGCCGTGCCCAGGCCGAGCTCCTCCGGATACACCCAATCGACGGCGCCGTTGCGCAAGGTCTCGGTTCCTCCGGTGGTGAGGCGGGTCTCCTTGCTTGTGGCGATGTCGAGCGCGTAGAGGTCCCATCCGCGCCGGAAGGCGACCATCTTTCCGTCGGGCGAAAGCTTGGGATCGCGCTCCGCGACAGGCGTGCTGGTGAGTTGGCGCCACGTGCCGCTTTCGGCATTAATAAGGAAGAGGTCGCCGCCGCCGAGGTAGAGGATCTCCTTGCCGGAGACCGACCATTGCAGGGGGGATTCGCGCACGCGGCGGTTCTCCCAATCGAAGCGATCTTCTTTGGGGGGGTTCGCGGCGGCCGCGTCGAGCGCATCGAGCGTCAGAACATCGCGGGCGCTTTTTGTCGCAGGATCGTAGACAGCGAGCCGGTTGCCCTGCCGGTACAGGAACGTTTTGCCATCGGGCGCCCAGATGGGCGCTCCGGGAACATTCGCGCGGCGCGGCGCGTCATAAAGCGCTTCGAGCGTGATGGGCTTCTTCTGCGGGAAGGCGGGCAGGACCAGCAAGAAGAGGAGAGCGACCTTCACGTATAGTAGTTTAGACAAATGAAACTCACCTTTTGGGGCGCGGCGCGGACCGTCACCGGGTCGATGCATCACGTGGAGACCGGAGGGAAGCGCTACCTGCTCGATTGCGGTCTGTATCAGGGACGGCGGCAGGAAGCCTTCGAGCGCAACAGCCACTTCCCTTTCCCAGTGCCGGAAATCGAGGCCGTCATTCTTTCGCACGCGCACATCGATCACAGCGGCAACCTGCCGACGCTCGTGCACAACGGCTTCGCCGGGCCGATCTACACGACTCCGGCGACCATCGACTTGTGCCTGGCCATGCTCGCCGATTCGGCGCACATCCAGGAAAGCGACGCCGAGTTCTGCCACAAGCGGAACAAGCCGTGCGTTCCCCTCTACACGCCTCCCGACGCGGAGCACACTTATCCGTTGTTTCGTCCGGTCGAGATCGGCGCGCGGAAGCAGGTAGCGGACGGCCTGGTGTACCACAGCTACGAGGCCGGACACATGCTGGGATCGACCGCGATGATCCTCGAGGCCGACGGGCTGCGGCTGGCGTTTTCAGGTGACGTGGGGCGGCCGGGATTGCCGATCATTCGCGATCCGCAGGCGCTCGATCCGGTGAACTACCTGATCATGGAGAGCACCTACGGCGACCGCCTGCACAAGCCCATCGCCGATGCCGCCGGCAAGCTCGCTGACATCGTGAACCGCACCGCGAACCGGGGCGGGAAAATCATCGTGCCGTGTTTCGCGGTGGGCCGCACCCAGCAGCTGGTGCTGATGCTGCACCAGGCGATGGACGCCGGGCAAATCCCCTCGATTCCGATCTTCGTCGACAGCCCGCTGGCGGTGAACGCCACCGAGGTATTCCGCAAACACCCGGAGTGCTACGACCAGGAGGCCCGGCAATTCCTCCAGCAGGGCGAGGACCCGTTCGGCTTCTACCGGCTCCGCTACATCCGCGAGGCCAGCGAGTCGAAAAAACTGAACGATCTGCACGGGCCGTTCATCGTGCTGTCGGCGTCGGGGATGTGCGAAGCGGGGCGCATTCTCCATCACCTTCGCAACAATATCGAAGATCCGCGCAACACCGTGCTCATCACCGGCTTTCAGGCCGAGCACACGCTGGGACGCAAGATCCAGGAGGGCCGCGCCGAGGTGCCGGTGTTCGGCGAGCCGATGCGCCTGCGAGCCGAGGTCGCCTCGCTCGAAGAGCTGAGCGGGCACGCCGACCAGCATGAGCTGATCGAATGGATGCGGCCCATCGCCAAGGGATTGAAGAAGGTGTTCCTGGTGCACGGAGAACCGGCGCAGGGCGCGGCGCTGGCCAAGGTGATTGGGAGCGAATACGGCATTGAGGCGATGCAGCCTGCGCGCGGGGAGAGTTTTGAGTTGTGATGCCACTAATAAACACGAATGAACACAAATTCGTGTTTATACGTGTCCATTTGTGGCTAGCTCGGCTACTTCACGGAAAATAACGTCAGAATCTTCACGCTCGGCCCCGAGGGTCCGATATTGCTGGGGACGTCATTGAAGGTCAGCGCGACCACGACGTTACTCGAGGGCAGAACTTGCATGGGCACCAGCAGGTTGATTTGCCAGACACCGGGGAAGTATCCGGCCAGACCGGAGTACTGGATGCAGCCGCCCAGCTGATCCTGCATGCTGGGCGGTTGCGAGCATAGCTGGTTGATGAACCCGGCCGGCCCTGGCACCATCGTGATCCGCGGCAGGACGGAGGTGGACACGGGGCCGCTGGGCAGCGCGCCATCCGGCGGCGCGCCAGGCACAGAGCCTTGTCCGGTGAGGTAGAACGAGACGATGGTTCCACGTCCGGCCGGGTTGGTGGCGCTGTTGACGGTTCCATCCTGGTTGGTGGCGGCGACCGGGCCCACCCCCGTGGCGGAGGCCGTGAAGAATGCGGGATTGGCCAGACCCATCGGCAGAGAGGCCACGGCGAGGATCTCGCCGGTGGAGACGCGCCTCACCTGGAACTCGGGGTTACCGGCGCTGGGCGCGGTCATCGGCACCTGGAAATTAATGACGCTGGGATCCACGCGGAAGATCGGCGCGGGGATACCGCCCACCGACACCTGCACGTCCGAAAGGGTGAAGGGCAACGGGAGACCCGGCGCCGAGGCTGGCGTCAAGGCGAAGTCCTTGCCGAGCTGGCCCAGAACCGCCAGCATACCCGGCGCCAGCGGCTGCTGATTGTAGCTGGCCGCGTTCCGGAAGGCCAGCTTGGCATAGTAGAACGTGATCCGGTTGCCGCCTTCGGCCACGATGAGGTTGTCGGAGGCATCCAGGGTAATGGCCAGCGCCGCAGGCGCGGCGAGCACGGCCGTCGCCAGGTTGAAGTTCGGCGTCGGGCTCTGCACGAGAGTTTCGAAAACGGGGAAGCGCCCGATCTGGTTCCCGCTGGTGTTGGTAATCCAGATCTCGCCGGTGGCTGCGCTCACAGCTACGCCTTGAGGCTGGCCGACGCCGGGAATCGCCGCGGAGGCGGATTGGTTGTTGATCAAACCGGCGGCCCGGGGAAAAACCAACACCCGGTTGTCTCCGGTATCGCATACGTACAGACGGTCCGAGGTATCGGTCGCCATGTGGGTGGGCCGGGTGAGCTGGTTGGTCAACGGGTTTTGCGGCGATGCGGGGTTGATCGAGAAAAAATCCGCTTGCCCGAGCACGACGTCGGCGGTCTGAAAGTTTGTGAAATCCGCTCCCTTCCGCTTGAGAATGAGAACGCGATTGAACAGGACATCGGAGACAGCCAGACTGCCGTCGGAGAATAACACCAGTCCGAACGGATTCCCCATGTAGTCAGGGCCCGGGTTGGGAAGGGGCGCGGAAAAAAGAGTCGGCTGCCCCAGCACGAGACTGGCGTGCACCGGCACGCCCGCAGGCTGGCTGAACGGCGCGGGGAAGCGGACCACGCGGCCGTTGCCGGCGTCGGCCACCAGCAGACTTCCGTTGCCATCCACCGCGACGTCGGTCGGATTGAAAAGACCGGTGTCGGTGGGCTTGGTTGGATCGTTGGAGGGATAGTTGATCACGGAACGGAACAGATCGGGCTGGCCGATCACCAGGTCCGCGCGCGAGCCTTGCGACACAGTGCGCGCGTCCCGGAACGCCAGGACGCGGTTGTTCTGGCTGTCGGCAATGTAGAGGTGCGGAGGACTGGAGTTCTTGTCGATGGCCAGGCCCGCTCCGGGCAGCAGGGATGGACTGAAGTCTACTTCCCGGCCTTCAATCAGGTTACGCGAGCGATAAGGAAAGTCAATTTGTCCGAGGACCCGGGTGGCCGGCTGGAAGTTGGCGGTGGGGACAAACGGAAACACAACCACGCGGTTGTTGCCCGCATCGGCCACCCACAGCTCCCCGCTAAAGGCTCCCGGGTTGGGCGTGGTCGCGGCAACCGGAAAGTGCAGCGTGGTCGCGTCCGGTTCCGCGCGCGCGCGATTGGGCTTGCCCGACAGCAGGTCCTGCTGGCCCAAGGCGACGGCGGCAATTCGTGGCGAGACCTGAGCATTGTCCCAACTGGTTGGTCTCTGGGTTGGCTCGATAAAGTTGTCGAGCGGGTCGTAGCGCACGATCCGGTTTGCCGTCGTATCGCATACGAATAAGTTGTTGCCGATGGTGAAGACTCCCTGCGGCGCCGAAGCGGTCGAGAAATTGCCGTTGGGGTCGGGAACGCCAAGGGAATATTCGTTGGGGTACGGGTGCGGCCGTCCGGTGGCCGGGTCCGCGATAATGAATCCCAACACATGATCCGCCGACCGCTGGTTGGCGGGGTCGCGATAATATAACACCCGCGAGCAGGAGTCCGCCACGTACAGGCGGTTTTGTCCGTCGAAGGCCAGGCTGGTGGGCTGCAACAGGAAGTCCTTGTTCGGTTGTTGTTGTCCGGTGATCGGATTCGCGTTCGGGAGCGTGCAGGACTGGCGCACGTTGGTTATGAAGTCGCCTTCGCCCAGCACCCGGTCGGCCTCGGGGGCGGATGTACCCGCGAGCAGCTTCGCCGCAGGGAACCGCAACACTCGATTGTTGGCTGCGTCGGTCACCCACAGGTTGAGCTGCGAATCGAATGCCATAGCGGCGACGAACGGCGTATTGCCTTGCGATAGGGCCAGCGTGGCCGGGCCCGGCGAGCCGCCCTGGTTCGGGAGGCTGCCCGAGCTCACGCTGGCTTGTCCGATCACCAGGTCGGTCACCAGCAGCGAGCCGGTCTGGTTGAAAGGATTCGGGAAGCGCAGGATGCGATTGTTTCCCGCGTCGGCGACGTAGAGGCTGCCGTTGCGGGGGTCGACCAGAACCGCGGTCGGGGCGCTCAATCCGGCGCTGAGGGTGGTGCCGGGGCCCAAGCGTCCCGTGGATTGCATGTCTCTCTGGCCGATGACCTTGTCCGCGAAATCGCCCTTGGTCAGGTTCGCCGAGGATCGCCAGGCCAGGACACGGTTGTTGCCGGTGTCGGCCACGTACACGGCCGGCGGGGAGACGCTGGTATCCAGGGCGATGGACTGGGGCTGCCACAGTTCCCTTCCCTCCACCAGGTTCGGCGCTGACGAGGCGGGTGGAAACTGCAGCCGGGGATGCCCGAACTCGCGCGTCGGCACGTCGTTGATGGTCGGCGACTGACCCTGGACCAGGGCGGCGGTGAGCGCCACGAAAAGACAACGGCCAGAAAATTTCATCGAAACCTCTCCGAAGAGACGTGCGCGGGAACCGTCTTTACTCTCGAAGATAGCATGTGGCGCACGCACTCTGCGTGCCGAGCCGACAACTCGTGCCGGCTCTTGTGCTCCCCTGTCACACAAGTGTCGCCAAGAGTGGCGAGACGGCACGCTAAGAGCATGCGCCACACCCTCCTGTCATACGAGTTTGCGTGTATACTAGCCCCAGGATGAAACCTCTCGGCCTCCTCACAGCCTTGATTTGCGCGGTCCGGGTGCTCTCGGCCCAGGGAACCGCGGACGATTTCTTCCGTGTCATCCGCTCGGGCGATCTGGACGGGCTGCGGACGCTCGCCGCGAAATCCGAGGTGGCGGGCGTGCGGAATGGCACCGGCGCGACGCCTCTACACTATGCCGCAACCTACGGCAGCACGGAGGCGGTCCGCCTCCTGCTCGATCGCGGGGCCAATCCGAATGCGCGCAACAATGCGGAGATCACGCCGCTCATCCTGGCCGCCTACAGCCTCGAAAAAACGCGCCTGTTGGTGGAAAAAGGCGGCGACGTTAACGCGCACGCCCGCGACGGCGTCACTCCTCTGATGGTCGCCGCCGCGGTCCACGGCAACGCCGCGACGGTGAAGTACCTGCTTGAAAAAGGAGCGGATCCCAGAGCCACCCGCGCCAATGGCGGCGACGCGCTCCAAACCGCCGCCTTCAAGAGCGAGCCCGAGGCCGTCGGCGCGCTGCTCGGCAAAGGCGCGGACGCCCGCCGCGCCGACGATTTCGGCGTCACCGCGCTGATCCAGGCTTTTCTCAACGTCGGCGATCCGGAGAGCGTGCGCCTGCTGATCGCCGCCGGCTCCGATGTCAACGCGTTTAACACCAAGGCCGGCCAGGTGAAGAACGGCCCCGTCACGACGTTCCGCCTGACTCCGCTGGCCTACGCCGCTCCCACCGCCGGTCCCTCCACCATCGGCACACTGCTGCGCGCCGGCGCGCACGTCAACTCGGCGGACGCCCGCAACATGACCCCGCTCATGCTCGCCGTGGCCGCCGATTATCCCAAGATGGAGACGGTCCGGCAGATGATCGCAGCCGGTGCGGATGTGAACGCCAAGGATCTATACGGCGACTCGGTGCTTGATTGGGCTCTGAAGTTCCGCAATCCCGACGTGCTGGCACCGCTCCGGAAGGCGGGCGCGAAGGCCAAAGATCCGGCGCCGGCTCCGGTGCGTCCGGCCGATTACAAGCCCGCCGGGCCCGCCGACGCGATCGCGCGCTCCCTGGCGCTGATGGCGAAATCGGGAGAAACGTTTTTCCGCGAAGGCGGCGGCTGCGTGGGATGCCACCATCAGGCGTTGAACGCACGCGCGTATGCGGCCGTGCGCGCGGCCGGCCTGAAACCGGAGGAGCGCATCCGCCAGACGTTCCTCGACAGCATGACCGCCGAGCGGGCCGGGCTGCTGACGGAGCTGCCGTTGATGCTGGCTATCGGCGGGGACTTCGACACATTGCTGTACGAGATCGTCACGCTGGGCGATCTGGGCGAGCCCGCCAGCCCCTCCACCGACGCCATCGTCCACTATCTGGCGGCGCGGCAGAGCGCTTCGGGCGCCTGGGCCCGATCGTCGGGCCCGCGGACTCCCATGGAATCGAGCGTGCTATCGAGCACCGCCTGGGCGGTTCGCGCGCTGAAGACCTACCCGTTGCCGGCGCGGCAGAAGGAGTTCGACGAGCGCATCGCTCGCGCACGCGCGTGGCTGCTGACCGCCCGTCCCGTCACCACCTACGAGCAGGCCGACCGGCTGATGGCCCTCCGCATCGCCGGTGCATCGGACGCCGATGTCAGCGCCGCGGGCCGCGCTCTTCTCAAATTGCAAAAGGACGACGGTGGCTGGACCCAGACTCCGTATCTCGATACCGACCCCTACGCCACAGGCGTCGTGCTCCACACTTTGTATGAGGCGGGCGTGCTGAAGCCGTCCGACGCGGCCTACCAGCGCGGCGTCGCGTACCTGTTGCGGACGCAGTTCCCGGATGGCTCGTGGTACGTCCGCAGCCGCTCTCCCAAGCTCCAGCCGTATTTTCAGAGCGCGTTCCCCTACGAGCACGATCAGTGGATTTCGGCGGCGGCGACGGCGCGTGCCGTGATGGCGCTGGCTCCGGCGGGGGCTCTCGAAACCCGCGCCGCGAGGTGATGCGGTGACATCCCGGCGCAGTTTCTTCAAGGCGGGCGCGGCGCTCGCGGCCGCTGCCGCGCTGCCCGGCGAGACGGCGCGGCCGAATCACCGCATTCTGCTCAAGGGCGGCACCATCGTCAGCATGGACCCGAAGGTTGGCGACTTCGTCAAGGGCGACGTGCTCATCCAGGGCAAGAAGATCGCCGCCGTGGGAGCTAATCTCCAGGCGGCGGGCGAGGTGATCGACGCGTCGAACACCATCCTGATCCCGGGCTTCGTGGACTGCCACCGCCACTCCTGGGAGGGCGTGCTGCGGCGCATCATTCCCAACGGCGACATCGGCAAGTACATGGCGACCACGCATCAGGGCTTCGCCCAGTACTACCGGCCGCATGACATTTACGTCGGCAATCTGGTGACCGCGCTGGGCTGCATCGACGCGGGCATCACCTGCATCATCGACAATTCGCACAATTCGCGGTCGGCCGCGCATTCCGATGCGGCGGTGCAGGCGCTCGTCGACTCCGGCATCCGCGCGGTCCACGCCTCCGGCGCGCCTCAGGCCGGCAACTGGGATCGTCAGTGGCCGCAGGACCTCGCGCGGCTGCAAAAGCAATTTTTCACGTCCGACGATCAGTTGGTGACTCTTCGGATGTTCTCCGGCCTGGATCGGACCAATTGGGCGCTGGCGCGCAAGCTGGGCTTGCGGATCACCTCGGAGTTCACGGGCGCGGCGGTGGCGCCGCTGATGGAGCAATTTGCAAACGAGAAGCTGCTGGCTGCCGACGTCACCTACAACCATTGCAACGCCCTGCCCGATGCGGTCTGGACGCGGATCCGCGAGTCCGGCGGGACGGTGAACGTGTGCCCGCGCTCGGATCCGCAATACGCGCTCGGAGAAGGAATCCCGGCGTTCCAGAAGGCGCTCGATCACGGTGTGCGGCCGGGGCTCAGCGTGGACAACGAGGTCTCCTATGGAACCGACATGTTCACGGAGATGCGGGTGGTGTTCAACATCCAGCGCGCCTTTGCGACCTATCGAAAGGTCAACGGCGACGCCAATCCGCCCAAGCCGGTGAACGTGCGCGACGTGCTGGAGTGCGCCACGGTGAACGGGGCCGCGTGCGCCGGACTGCTGGACAAATGCGGCACGCTGACGCCGGGCAAGGAAGCCGACATCGTCATGATCCGGACGGACGATATCAACCTCTATCCGTCGAACAACGCGATCGGCACGGTGGTCGCGGCGGCGGATACGGGCAATGTCGATACGGTGATCATCGGCGGCGTCATCCGAAAGCTGCGCGGCAAGATGGTGGGCGTGAACATGGTCAAATTCCGGCAGCAGGTGGACGAGTCGCGAAGCTATTTGTTTGAGAAAGCGGGATACAAACTGGATATCTTCTCGGCTTAGCGGCCGAGATGAGCAGCGATGTTGGCTTACCTTCTTTGCGTCCCCGATGGCGCCGGCGGAAGCAGCGACGACTCAGGCTGGAGCTCCGGCGTCGGCGGAATCGCAGGTCCCTTGAGACGCCGCGCGTCGGCTTCGTTCTCCTGGCAGATGTATTCCATGATCTCTCCCTGAGGCATCAGGCGGGCGGTGAAGGTCAGCGTAAACGGTTTCGAATACGCGCCGGGATCCTGAATGGTGACCTCATTCACCAACGTTCCGTATTCTCTCCGCGTGTAGCGCTCGATGGTGTGCAACTGTTCGCTGTGCGGATGCCCCCGGAAGTCGAACCAGAATTTGTCGTTGAAGCCGACCGTGTCGATCACCAGAGTGTCGCCTTCCCATCGTCCCACCGAGTGCCCGTACCAGGTCGGATTCAGGTCCTGCGGATGCGGGCGCTCGTCCATAAAGATCTGACGGTAGCTGTGAATGTTGCCCTCGAAAAGAATGTAGAGCCTGCCCGGAGCAGTGGCGAACGTCCACGGGTAGGGCGCGATACGCGGAATACCGGTGGGCAAGCAATTGGCTTCGGGGTCGTTGGTGGCGAGGCGCTCGCGCATCAACTTCTCGGCCGAGGGAAGCAGAGGAATCTTCTCACCCTCGGGCAGCCCGGTCGCCAGGTCGGCGAGGGAGCCGCCGCCGATCCAGATGCCGGAGAAATCGGGCTTCCCGTCGGAAAGCCGCGGGGCAGGTCCCTTGAGGTCCAGCTTGGATTGCGACCACACGAAGGCGCTACCGGCCGTTAATATCGTCAGCAAGGTAAGAGCTCGCATTGCGTTCTCCTGCTACTGAGAATTGTGGCACGACCAGCGCCTGCCGTCCATCCGCGTGGTCGGCATAACTCAGCGCGCCTGGGGCCCGGTGTATACTAACAGGACGAAAAGGGGAACGGCAGTGAAACACCTATTCGCATTCTTGTTCTCGATTCTGCTGGTCGTCGTGAGCGCGACGCCGGCCCAAGCTCAGGCAACCGGGTCCATCGCCGGGCGAGTGGAAGATGCATCGGGAGCGGGCGTACCCGCGGCGACGGTTACCGTCCGGAGCGTCGAAACGGGCTCGACTCGCACGGTGACCACGGACCGTACCGGCAATTACAGCGCGCCCTCGCTCTCGGTCGGCCAGTATGAGGTCAGAACCGAGAAGCCCGGCTTCAGGACCGTGGTAAGGTCGGGCATCAGCCTGGCCGTCGAGCAGGAGGCCGTCGTAAATGTGAAGCTCGATGTGGGCGAAGTCGTACAGGAGCTCACCGTCACCGAGGAAATTCCGGTGGTGAATACGACCACCTCCCCGGTTTCGGGCCTGGTGGGAGAGCGCCAGGTGAAGGAATTGCCTCTCAACGGCCGGAGCTTCGACAACCTCATCGCTCTCAATCCCGGGGCGATCAGCTTCACCTCGATGAGAGCCGGGCCGCAAAACGGAACTGGCGAAGGGAACTATTTTTCCGTGAGCGGCAGAAAACCGTACGAGAACGTCTTCTTGCTGAACGGAATTGAATACACCGGAACCAGCGCCATCGCGGTGACGCCGGGAGGCGTGAGCGGGCAACTACTGGGGATCGACGCCGTGCGAGAATTCAACGTCCTCGGCGACACCTATTCCGCCGAATACGGCAAACGCGCGGGGGCACAGGTGAGTGTCATCACCCAGTCCGGAACGAACCAGCTGCATGGCTCGCTCTTCGAGTTTCTGCGCAACAGCGCCCTGGATGCCCGGAACTTTTTCGACCAGGGCCCGATCCCTGGCTTCGAGAGGAACCAATTTGGAGGCGCCGTGGGAGGACCGCTCCGGAAAGACAAAATGTTCGTGTTCGGCAACTACGAGGGATTTCGCCAGCGGCTGGGGATCAGCGACGTGACCTTTGTCCCCGATCAGAACGCCCGGCGCGGACTCCAGCCGGACGGGACTCCCGTGCCTGGTCTCGACCGCCGCATGTTGGCGTTCATGTCCTTCTGGCCCGAGCCGAACGGTGAAAACCTGGGAAGCGGCATCGCAAAGGCCTACAGTAACCCGAACCAGACGATCCGCGAGGATTTCGGCACGATCCGGGCGGATCATATCATGTCGGATCGAGACTCGTTTTCGGGCGCCTACACCGTCGACGACGGCCGCAACGTGACCCCGCTGCAAGATCCGCTGTTCGCCGTAACCGTTCAGCTCCGGAGCCAGGTCGCGAGCGTGCAAGAGACACACCTGTTTTCGTCACGGGTGATCAATACGGCCCGCGTCGGATTCTCACGGGCTGCGTTCTTTAATAACTCCGCTCCCTTCCAGACTTCCCTTCCGGCGGATCTTTCCTTCTTTAATGGAGAGGAACCGGGAAACATCACCGTCGGGGGAGCGAATTCCGCGAGCGCCGCCTCCATCACATCGGCTGGCGCCGCCAACAATCCGAATACCACGAGCCACAGAAACCTCTTCACCTACGATGACCACCTACAAATCACGCGGGGGATTCACCAGATTGGCGCCGGCATCTGGTTCCAGGGAGTTCGCATCAACGACGACCTCGGCGGGCGGCGGCAAGGGCAGGCGGTGTTCAGCACCCTCACGTCGTTCCTGCAAGGGACGCTCAATAATTTTACGGCCGTGGTCCGCCCGACTCCCTTGAGCTGGAGATCGCTCGAAGGCGCCTGGTTTGTCGAAGACGCCGTGAAATTGCGGCCCAACCTGACGCTCCGTCTGGGCTTGCGTCACGAATTTACAAACGGATATAACGAGGCGTCGGGAAGAGCCGCCAATTACCCTCTGGACGCGAACGGCGTGCTGGTGACCAACCCTCGTGTCGCCGATTCTGCGTTTACGGAAAACAACGCCAAGAGGCTGTTCAGCCCCAGAGTGGGGCTGGCCTGGGACCCGTTCGGAAAAGGCAAGACCGCGGTCCGTGCGGGTTTCGGGATGTATTACAACCTGATCGATAATCTCAGCTTCATGTTGCAGAATGTGCCACCTTTCAACGGCGTCTCCTCGGTCTTTGGCGGCTCCCTGTTTTCCGTGATTCCGATCAGCCGTTCGGCTTTCGTCCCTCCCTCCTGCGGGCCACAGATTCCACAACCCTGCACCACATATTCTCCGCAGGGCGTTCCGGGTAACATGCAGACTCCCGCCACGCTGCAATGGAATTTCACGGTGGAGCAGCAATTAACGCGGAGCATGGTGCTGGATGTGGGCTATGTGGGCTCGCACGGATACCACAACATCATCAACCCGGATCTCAATACGGTGCCGCCCCGGGTTTGTTCCACCCCCGCCGGCTGCACCAGCGGGGGAGTGGGCAGCGCCAGGGGCACGGTGCCCCAGGGCGCGGAGTACATTCCTGTCGTGGCGACGCGGCCCAATCCCTACTTATCGAATGGGTCCTTCTGGTATACGCAGGGCAGCGCCAGCTACCACGCCTTGCAAGTGGATGTGACGCGGCGGCTCAGCCGGGGCTTGCAGTTCCGAGGCAACTACGCGTGGTCCAAGAGCATGGACATCAGCTCGGGTCTGGCCAGCAGCCAGGCGCTGAATCAGACGGCATTTGTACTCAATCGATTTAATCTGAAGCGGGAGTGGGGGCTCGCAGGCCAGGATGTACGGCATCGTGTGAGCGCCAATTTCAGCTATGCGTTGCCCTTCGGCCGCGCGAACAAATTCGTCAGCGGCTGGCAACTGAACACGATTGTGACGCTCCAGACCGGCTTCCCCTTCACGGCTCTGGTGACCGCGAACCGGTCCGGAGACGGGAACGCTCGGAATCCGGATCGGCCGGACGTGAATCCGAACTTTACCGGCAAGGTCCTCCTTCGGGACCCGAACCACTGGTTCGACCCGCACGCTTTTCTATTGCCCACCGCAGGGACGTATGGGAATTTGGGCCGGGCGACGCTCACCGGGCCGGGCTTGGCCGAGGTGGATCCGTCGCTGGTCAAGAACACGGCGTTGACGGAGCGGGTGAACCTGCAATTCCGGGCCGAGTTCTTCAACGTGTTCAACCACTCAAATTTTTCCACGCCCAACCCGGCCGTGTTTCAAGGCGCCGTGTATAGTCCGTCTGCCGGAGTGATCACCAGCGAGAGCACGACCTCGCGTCAGATCCAGTTTGGGCTGAAGCTGATCTTTTGATATAAGGCGCTTGATTCCGGAACCCTCGTGTAGTAACTTGAACGGCGGAGGCGAGTGTGTCCACGAAATTCTTCACCCTCTTGACAGCAGCTTTCCTGGGCTCGGCGGTTTCGTTGCCGGCTCAAACTACCTTGCCCGACGGAAAGGGCCGCGACGTGGTCCAGAGCGCTTGCACGGGATGTCACACGCTGCGCACCATCTCCAACTCGGGCGGCTTCACGGCCGAGGGCTGGCAGACGGAGCTGAAGGGGATGATCGAAAGGGGCGCGAAGGTGCCGCAGGAGCAGGTTCCGGTGGTGCTGGAGTACCTGACCGCGAATTTCCCCAAACAGCCCACGCCTCGCGCGGTAATCCTTCCGGGAAGCGAAAAGGTGTCGTTCCGGGAGTGGGATCTGAAAAGGCCCGGCGTTTTTCCGCACGATCCGATGGCGGCTCCGGACGATTCCATCTGGTACACGGGGTTTCGCGCCAATCTGCTGGGACGCGTGGACCCGGCGACGGGCGCGATTCGGGAGTATCCGCTGAAGACCCCCAAGTCGGCGCCGCACGGACTGATACCCGACAAGAAGGGAAACGTCTGGTTCACCGCGCACGACGCGCACTACATCGGAAAAGTGAATGCGGAAACCGGCGAAGTGACTGAATATAAGTTGCCCGAAGGCGCTCGCGGCCCGCACACGGCGGTGTTCGACCAGAAAGGCAATCTGTGGTTCACGCTGATCAGCTCGGCCAGGGTGGGCTGGATGAATCCGCAGACGGGCGAGGTCAAGATCGCGGTCACGCCCACACCGAGGTCGTTGCCCTACGGCATCGTGCTCACCTCCAAGGGCGTTCCGATTTTCGCCGAGTTCGGGACCAACAAACTGGCCAGCGTGGATCCGAACACCATGGAAATTCACGAGTGGACGCTGCCCGACCCCGACACGCGGATCCGGCGCCTGACCATCACGCCAGACGACATGATTTACTACGCGGATTTCGACCGCGGCTATCTTACGAAGTTCGATCCCAAGCTTGGCAAGGTCACGGCGGAATGGCCTTCGCCGGGAGGTCCCCGGTCGCAGCCCTACGCCATCGAGGTGCTGCGCGGGGCGATCTGGTACGTGGAGTCCGGGACCGAGCCGAATGCGCTGGTGCGCTTCGATCCCAAGACCCAGAAGTTTCAGACCTGGGGGATTCCCGGCGGCGGAGGCGTGGTGCGCAACATGATGGTCACCCGCGATGGAGATCACCTGGTGATCGCCGAAAGCGGAGTGGACAAGGTCGGGCTGGTGACGGTGGAGAGGAAGGGTTCGCGGACAGATTAGGTGCCGTAGCTCGCGACGGAAGAATGCGCCAACTGTTCGCGACGCGGCCTAGCCGAGGGAGGTAGGAGTGTCGGTCACCGGCGGCTACCTGGGGAGACAAATCAGGCTTAGCGCAGTGCGGCCGATAATCGTGTACCGAGAAGTAATCTTCCGCGAAGTTCTCCCTGCATTTGCCAATCTTAGTGAGAGGGCCAACCGAGTCGCGACTGAGTACTTCAATCGCGTTGGTGCAGAACCCCCAGGCGAGTATGAGAGCGTTGATATGGCGGACGTAGCGGAAGCTGCCAACGCGCAGGGGCTCGCGTTCTGCCAGGCCATGGCCCCTGTCAGGCAGACCATGCTGAACCTTCTCGCTGCGGGACTGTATCATTCCGTTGAACAGCACCTAGCAGACTCGTGCCGGGACGCCTCGTTCACGGTCGGGCCACCAAATGACACGAAATTGTCGGTAGTCGCCAACTGGTACCACGAGCATTTCATTCTGGACCTCTCAACGCTACCCTCGTGGGGGCTTATTGATGAACTCCGTAATGTCGCGAACACAGTAAAACATGCTGAAGGTCCGGCGGCGAACAGACTACGTGCATTGCGCCCAGAACTCTTCAGAAACCCGGACTACGCCGCTGTTGACGAGGAGATGAGACGGAACCGTATCGAACCTTCCCAGGTGCCAGTCTTCTTGCCTCTCGCGGGAACAGACCTATTCGTAAGCGAGGACCTCCTGCGGACTTACTGCCAAGCCGCTGAATCGTTTTGTGAAGAGATAGCCGCACACTTCGACGCCCACGACTCTGACGTCTACCCTCGCTGAGTGTCGCCGGGTGCGCGGGAGAAAACACATAGTCGCCAGAATTTTCTTGCAACTTTTTCACGCCCTCGAGACTCAAAACAGTGGATGGTCTTCCGTTATCTGCTACCCAGGCAACGGGCGGGCCGCCGAATCACCGGGTTCGTAAAATAGGGCACGTCTGGGGTAGCTGGTCTTGCCTCCCATAAGTCGCCAGAGGCGCTGGGTTGGTAAATCCCACCGAATAGACATCAGTCCTTAAAAAATCGCCCGGAAGGAGTGCGTCTTTCCGTCTGGTTGCTGGCATGCCATGCAAGGACGGACAGACCCCGCTGCTTCTGCGCAACAAGGAAAGGTGCCTCAAATGACAAACGAAAACCTGGACCACGTGAACGCGCACCGAGAAGCGTCAAACGAGGTTCTTTATGCCAAGGGAACATCGCGCTGCTGCAATTCAAGGATGCGCTTGGTTCAAAGCCGCGCCGGAGGATTCGTCTCGCGTAACTGTGAAGGCTGCGGGAAATCCTACTGGGTGCGGGCGGATCAGCTTCCGGAACTGAGTTGTGGGGTGTGTGGTAACCGTCTCGCTGTTAGGATGCTCGACGGGAAGAACTACTACTACGCATGCGAAAACTGCAACAAGGCCTGGAAGCTCGCTTCGATCTTGTCCCACTGGTCTGAACACTTTTCGCGCTGTGGATTGGCGGCTCATGGAGATTGGCCGTTCGTGTAAAGTCGCCAAGTACCCCACCAGTACCTCGGATCACGTCCGCTTCGCTTCGCGGCGAATCCCCTCGGCAATCCACATCCGCAGTTGCGTTTGGTAGCCGACCGACTTCGCCGCTGCGATCTTTTTCGCGGCCGCAATTTGTTCCGGGACCAGCCGCAGCGAAATCGGAAACTTTGCGCGAACATGGCGCTCCTGAATCGACTTCGCCAGGGCCGCGGACGGCTTGCCTCGCCGGCCCTTGGGCAGCCGGTCCCACACATCTGCCACGGAGTGCGTCTCGAAATACTCGGCTGCCTCCTTGTCCGAGTGGAACTTGGGTAGAGGCGCCTTCGCCTGCGGAAGTTTTTTCTTCATTTCGATCCCTATTTACGGCGAAATAGCCGCCGTTCACTGTTGTCCATATCACGAGCCGTGATCACCCGGATTCGACCTCCGGGCAAGCGGCGAAACACTACGAAAGCCAAGCGGCTGTCGAACGTCCTGCCTAAAGCGATGTATCGCTTCTGACCCGTCCGCCTGACTTTGTGGTCGCCGGCAAAGACTTCTTCTACCTCTTCCGGGGTGAACTCATGCCTCTCGATGTGGGGGATGTTGCCATCGTCCCAGTCGAACCCCGAAATAATCACCGAGTTCATGGTAGCAGATTGTATATACAAATCGCTACACCGCGAGCGATTCCGCGGCGGCCTTGGCCGTGTTCACGTGGATCGTCACGGTATCCTCCACGTTCACCGCGTATCCACCGGCGAGCGTCACCGCGACGGCGGCGCCATGCTCGCGCGCCAGATCGAACACCAGACGGTCGCGCGCCTTCAGACCATCGATCGATAACGCGAGGCCACCGAGCTGATCTTCGCGGTAGGGGTCGGCTCCGGCGACGTACATCACCAGTTGCGGCTGGAACTCGCGCATCCCCTTGCGGCAGGCCTCGCCCAGCCGATCGAGGTACTCGTCGTCGCCCACGCCGTCTTTGAGGTGAATATCGACGGTCGCGGGCGGCTTGACGGCCGGATAGTTGTGGAACTGGTGGATCGAGAGCGTGAACACAGAGCCGTCGCCGGCGAAGATCCCGGCCGTGCCGTTGCCATCGTGCACGTCGACGTCGATCACCATCGCGCGCTCGATCAGGCGCTCCTGTTGCAGCTTGCGAATCCCCACGGCGACGTCGTGAATCGCGCAGAATCCCTCGCCGTGATCCGGGAAGGCGTGGTGAAATCCGCCGCCGATATTGAACCCGACCCCGTCCGTGAGCGCGAGGCGTGCGGCCAGCGTTGTGCCGCCAGCGGCCAGCCAGAACGCCTCTACCATTTCGCGCGAGTAGGGAATTTCCAGCTTCAGCAACTCCAGGTAATCGAGGGTGCCCTGCTTCAGACGCGTCACCCAGCCCCGGTCGTGGACCAGCATCAGGTCGTCGTCGGAGGCGGGCTCGGGCGCGAGGAAATCCGAAGGCTCGGCAATACCATCTAACATGAGGCGCTCTCGAATGAGCCGGTATTTCTGCGAGGGGAAGACGTGCGGGCCGAGATTCAGATCGTAGCCTTCGTGGTAGATCAGCTTGAAGGGGAGCACGTTCAGGCACCCGCCTTGACATGAGAATATATCAATCGTATGATTGAAACATACGTATGATCGATACGAAGACCAAGATCCTCGATACGGCGGAAAAACTCTTTGCAGAGAATGGTTTCGCGGCGACTTCCCTGCGTGACATCACTACCGAAGCGGCCGTGAACCTTGGGGCCGTGAACTATCATTTCCAATCCAAGGACTGCCTCATCGACGCAGTGATCCTCCGCCGCATAGAGCCGGTCAACCGCCGGCGCATCGAAATGCTGGACGCTGCCGGACCCGATCCCACCGTCGAACAGATCGTCGAAGCCTTCCTTGCTCCGATCATCATCATCGCGCAGCCGACGCCGGAGTGGGTGCCGCTGGTGGGCCGGATTCTCTCGACGCCGGACCTGTTCCTGGATCGCGTCTTCAGGAAACACCTGGCGGCGGTTTCGCAACGCTTCAGCGAGGCATTCGCCAAGGCGCTCCCGGACCTGCCGGCCGAGGAGAGGCTGTGGCGGATGCACTTCATGGCCGGCGCGATGACGCACGTTCTGTTGTGGTCGCGGATTCTGCCGGCGATGACCGGCGGCGTTTGCGATCCGTCCGACAGGAAGGCGGTAGTGGCCCGCGCCGTGGCGTTCCTCAGCGCCGGCTTCCACGCGCCGGTTGCGATCGAGACAGCTTGCCGGGAGGGAAATTAACATGCGCGTATTTTCTATCCTTGTTATAGCCGCATCGCTCGGCATGGCCCAGAACACGTTGCCGCTCAGCCTCAAGCGTGCCGTCGAAATTGCGCTGACGCCGGAGGGCAATCCGAGAGTCGCGCTCGCGGAAGAATCCATCCAGCAGGCGCAGGGGCGCGTGGCGGAGGCCAAGTCGGCGTTTCTGCCCAACCTGGACGCGTCCGTGCAGGACCGCAACCAGACCACCAACCTGCATACGTTCGGGCTGAATTTCCCAACCATCCCGGGATTCAGTTTTCCATCGATCGCGGGCCCCTTCACGGTGTTCGATGCGCGCGCGACGGCGCAGCAATCGGTGCTCGACTTCACGAGCATCCGCAAATACAGGGCGTCGCGCGCCGGTCTCGGTGCGACGAAATCGGATCTGGACGCCACACGGAGCCAGGTGAGCGATCAGGTCGCCCGAGCGTATCTGGCCTGCCTGCGCGCGGATGCGGCGCTCGAGACCGCGCGCGCCGACGTGGAGTTGTCGGAGGCGCTGGTCAAGCTGGCGCAGGCGCAGAAAACAGCCGGCACGGGCACGGGCATTGAAGTGACGCGCTCACAGGTGCAGCTCGCCAACAGCCGCCAGCGTCTGATCGTGGTGGAAAACGACCGCCGCCGCGCCGCGCTCCAGTTGCTGAAGACCATGGGAGTGCGGCTCGACGTGGAGGTCGAGTTCACCGACAAGCTGGCATACCAGGCGGTGGACGTGGCGGGCCTGGAGGCATCGCTCGAAAAGGCGCGCAGAGGGCGGGCCGAGCTGAAGGCCCAGCAGCAGCACGAAGAGACCGCGCGGCTCAGTTACAGCTCGGTTGAGGCGGAGCGGCTGCCGAGCGTGGGCGCGTTCGCCGATTACGGCTCGATCGGCAACGCGATCGTGGGCGCGCAGCCGACGCGCACCTACGGCGTTTCACTCAAGGTGCCGGTCTTCGACGGCGGCCGCCGCGACGCGAGGCGCTCGGAAAGTTTTTCGCAATACCGCCAGGAAAAAATCAAGACGCACGACCTGCAGGATCAGATCGAGCTGGAGGTGCGGCTGGCGCTCAACAGCCTGCGTGCCGCGGCCAACGAGGTGGAGACCGCGCGCGAAGGTCTGTCGCTCGCCCAAAACGAACTGGAGCAGGCCGAGCGCCGCTACCAGGCCGGCGTCGCCAACTCGATCGAAGTTACCGACGCGCAGACGCGCCTGGATCGCGCCCGGGACAATCAGATCGCCGCGCTGTATGACCATAATCTGGCACGCCTGGAACTGGCGGCGGCCACCGGCGCCATCGGGGAGTACGTGAACCAATGAAAAAGAGACGAATCATCCTCATTTTGCTTGTCGCCGCGGTTGGCGTGGGCGTTTGGCTGTGGCGATCGGGACGATTCCGCAACGACGGCAACCGCATCCTGGTGTCCGGCAACCTGGAGCTCACACTGGTGGACATTTCCTTCAAGATCGCCGGGCGAATGACGGAGCGCACGGTGGACGAGGGCGCCTTGGTGAAAAAAGGCGACCTGATCGCGCGCCTGGATCCGGTGCAGCTTCAGCAGCAGACGATGCGCGATCGCGCGCTGGTGTCGGGCGCCCAGTCCAATTACGACCAGCTTGTGACCGCGATCGCCTACCAGAGAGCGACGATTGAGAGCGACATCGCCGCACGCAACGCCGAGCTGGGCGCGACCCAGGCCAAGCTCGAAGAACTGCTGAACGGCAGCCGCAAGCAGGACGTCCAGCAGGCCGAGGCGGCGGTGACCGACGCTACGGCGCAGTTGCAGTTCGCGCGCTCGGATTGGGAGCGCATGCAGATGCTGTATAAGAACGAGGACGTCTCGAAGCAACAGTACGACCAGGCTCGCGCGCGCTTCGACAGCGCGGCGGCGATTCTCCGTCAGGCCGAAGAGCGGCACTCGCTGGTGAAGGAGGGGCCGCGGCAGGAGTATATCGCCGGAGCGCGCGCCGAAGTCGCACGCGCGCAGGCGGCGGTGCGGATGGCGGAAGCCAGCCGTCTGGAATTGCAGCGGAAGGAGCAGGAACTGGTGGCGCGGCGGGCGGAGATCGAGCGTTCCCGGGCGCAGGTGGGAATTTCTTCGGCGCAGCTCGACGATACCACCGTGTACACCCCGATCGACGGCGTGGTGCTGGTGAAAGCCGCCGAACCGGGCGAAGTGCTGGCGGCCGGCACGACCATCGTCACCATCGGCGACCTGGAGCATCCGTGGGTGCGAGCCTACATCAACGAGACCGATCTGGGCCGCGTGAAACTCGGCCAGCAAGTGAAGCTGAGCACGGACTCGTTTCCGGGCAAAGTCTACTCCGGCCGTGTTTCCTTTATCGCATCGGAGGCCGAGTTCACGCCCAAGCAGATCCAGACCAAGGAGGAGCGCGTGAAGCTGGTCTACCGGATCAAGATCGATGTGGACAATTCCAGCCACGAGTTGAAGAACAACATGCCGGTGGATGCGGAGATTCTTCTGTGATTATTCAGGCTGAAAATCTGACGCGCCGCTTCGGTGTGCTCACCGCCGTCGATCATCTGAATCTGGAGATCGCCGAGGGCGAGATTTTCGCACTGGTCGGCCCGGATGGCGCCGGCAAGACCACTACCATGCGGCTGCTGTGCGGCCTGATGAATCCCACCGAAGGCCGGGCGATCGTCACCGGCCGCGACGTCGCGCGGGAGCTCGACGCGGTGAAAGATCAGATCGGTTATATGGCGCAGCGCTTCGGCCTGTACAGCGACTTGTCGGTGGAGGAGAACATGCTCTTCTACTCCGATCTGTTCGGAATGACCGGGCGCGAGCGCGACGAGCTGAGCGTGCGCCTGCTGCGCATGACGCGCATGGAGCCGTTCCGCCAACGGCCGGCCGGAAAACTTTCCGGCGGCATGAAACAGAAGCTGGCTCTGATGTGCACGCTGCTGCACAAGCCGCGCGTGCTGTTTCTGGACGAGCCGACCAACGGCGTCGATCCGGTATCGCGCCGCGATTTCTGGGCGATCCTGTATCAGCTCGTCCGGGACGGTCTGACCGTGTTCGTCACCACGGCGTATCTCGACGAAGCCGAGCGCGCCAATCGCGTCGGATTCATGCACCAGGGACGCCTGATTCGCTGCGATACTCCCGCCGGCCTCAAACACGGGCTCGAGCACGCGGTCTATCTGGTGGCGTCGAAGGACCCTCGCAAAACGCGCGAGGTTTTGGAACGGCAGCCGGGCGTGCTCACGCTGCAACCGTCGGGCGCGGATCTGCACCTGTTCCTCGATCCGAACATCACTTCGCCCGAAAAGCTGGTGGAGCTGACGCCGTTCGGCTATCATCCCATCGCGCCGTCGCTCGAGGACGTGTTTATCTCGCTGGTCGGGAAACCGGAGGTGGCCAGTGCTGCCTAACGCCAACGGCCCGGCGGTCCGGATCGAGAACCTGACCAAGCGCTTCGGCGATTTCGTCGCTGTGGACAAAGTCTCGATCGACGTCAGGCAAGGTGAGATTTTCGGATTTCTCGGACCCAACGGCGCGGGAAAATCCACCACCATCCGCATCCTGTGCGGTCTGATCCCGCCCACGTCCGGACGCGCCACTGTGGCAGGCTTCGACGTGGCGACGCAACCGGAAGAGGTCAAGAGCAGCATCGGCTACATGTCTCAGAGGTTTTCGCTCTACGACGACCTGACTGTGGAGGAGAACATCGAGTTCTTCGGCGGCGTTTACGGCCTTTCCGCCGAGGCCTTGCCCGCGCGCCGCGATTACGTGCTGAAGATGGCGGTCCTCGAAGACAAGCGCGCCACCAAGACGCGGCTGCTCTCCGGTGGCTGGAAACAGCGCCTGGCGCTCGGCTGCGCGATTCTGCACGAGCCGCCGATTCTGTTCCTGGACGAGCCCACCAGCGGCGTCGATCCCATCGCGCGCCGCAACTTCTGGGAGCTGATTTACCAGCTTTCCGCCGCCGGCCATACCATCTTCGTCACCACGCATTATATGGACGAGGCCGAATACTGTCATCGCGTCGCACTGATGTACGGCGGCCGGATCGTCGCGCTGGGCTCCCCCGCGGAGCTGAAGGAGTCTTTCGGCGCGGGACACTTGCTGAACCTGGAGTCCTCGGACCTGCTGCGCAGCATGGCAGTGATCGAGGGAATGAAGGGCGTCCTCGATCTCGCGGTGTTTGGGGGAGGACTGCATATCAAAGTGGAGGACGCCGCCGACTCGATTCCTGAAATCTGGGCGACGCTCAAGGCCGCCGGCATTCGTGTCATCGCTCTCGATTCCATCGTTCCCTCCATGGAAGACGTGTTCGTCGGCGTGATGGAAAAGGAGGAAGAAGCGGCATGAGCTTCCGACGCACCCGCGCCATCGCCCGCAAGGAATTCCTGCACGTCCTGCGCGATCCGCGAAGCCTGGTCTCCGCCCTGATGCAGCCGCTGATCATGCTGCTGATTTTCGGATGGGCTCTGAGCCTGGACGTAGACCGCATTCCGACTCTCATCTACGACCAAGACCGCACGCCCGAAAGCCGCGCGCTGATCCGGGAATTTAGCGGCTCGCGCTACTTCCAGATCCTCGCGGAGGTCGGGAGCTACCAGCCGATCATCGAGGGCATGGACAGCAGCCAGTGCATGCTGGCCGTGGTCATCCCCAACGACTATTCGGAAAATCTGGGCCTCGGCAAGGAAGCCGAGGTGCAACTGCTGGTGGAGGGGAGCAACTCCAACAACGCGTCCATCGCCAAAGGGTACGCCGAAGGACTGGTGGCGGGGTACGCGCAGAGGGTGCGCGAAAGCGTCCAGAACGAGCGCGCCGGAAGCGTGCTGCACGCCGGCGTCGAGCCGCGCGTCCGGGTCTGGTACAACCCGGACCTGCTCTCGCAGAACTTCATCGTGCCTGGACTGGTCGCGGTGATTCTGGCGATCGTCGCTTCCAACCTCAGCACCCTGACCATCGCTCGGGAATGGGAAAACGGCACGATGGAGCAATTGCTATCGACGCCGGTGCGGCCGGCCGAGCTGGCGTTCGGAAAAATGTCCGCCTATTTCGTTGTCGGTGTGGTCGACATGACCATCTGCCTCAGCATCGGTGTGTTCGGGTTCGGAGTGCCGCTCAAGGGCGATCTGGTTCTGCTGGTGCTTTCGAGTTTTATCTTCCTGTTCGGGGCGATCGGCTTCGGCATTTTCCTTTCGGCTTCGACTCGCACGCAGCTCATCGCCTACCAGTTGGGAGCCTTGACGTCATTCCTGCCGTCGTTTCTGCT
>JBGPLI010000006.1:0-67183 GCA_041486445.1 Bryobacteraceae bacterium | reverse complement strand
GCCGCTCGACCAAGGTCGTGTTCACGGAATACGACCTGCCGCGCGAGCGCGCGATGCCCCACGACGTGATCCTCGATGGTGGGGGCAATGCCTGGTACACGGATTTCGGCCACCAGTTCCTGGGCAAGCTCGATTCCAAGACCGGCAAGATCAGCGAGTACAAACTTCCCCTCACGAAACCCGGCGCGGCGACGGGTTCGCTCGACCTGGGCGTCGACGCGCAGGGCAACATCTGGATGGGCATTATGTACCAGGGCGCCTTTGCAAAATTCGACCGCGAGACCGAGAAGTTCCAGACCTGGTTTGCCCCCAAGTACAAGGAAAATCCAGCGACCCGGGTTGCCATGGTGGCGGCCACTTCCTTCAACGTGGACGGCAAGGTGTGGGTGGGCGCCGACGACGAGTATCAGGTGGACTTGAAAACCGGCGAGTGGCAGGCTATCGATTATTCCAAGGGTCTGCCGAAGGGCGCTCCGCCGGCGGACCGGCTCAGCTCCTACGGCGTGATCGCGGACTCGCACAACAATTTCTACGGAATGAACCTGAACGGCGAGTACATCATTCGCGTGGACGCCAAGACCAGGAACGTGACGCCGTACGCAACGCCGACTCCCAATTCGGGCCCGCGCCGTGGCCACATGGATTCGCAGGACCGCCTCTGGTTCGCCGAATATCGCGGCAACCGGATCGGCATGCTCGATACCAAGACCGAGAAAATCCAGGAGTGGCTCATCCCCACGCCGTGGACCAATCCGTATGACACGGTTCTCGATCGGGCAGGGAACGCGTGGACCGGCGGGATGACCAACGATCGCATCGTGCGGCTGAACACCGCCAACGGAGAGTTCACCGAGTACCTGCTGCCGCGCACCACCAACGTCCGCCGCGTGAACGTGGACAACTCCACCAATCCTCCGACTTTCTGGGTTGGCAACAACCTGGGGAACACGATCATCAAGCTGGAGCCGCTGGAATAAGTTATTTCCCGACCATGTGCTCGGGCCGGTTGTTCTCGCACACGAATTCCAGCAATTCTTCTTGCGGCGCGAGATCCCACTTCAGATTGACGTTGAACGGCCTCACGAACGTCGCCGCATCGTCGAAGGTCACCTTGATCTCCATGTGGCCGAAATCCACGCGCCGGTAGCGCTCGGTCATGTGCAGCATCTCGGTATGGGGCAAGCGGCCGTTATTCATGCCGACCCAGATCCGCTCGTTAAAGCCCACGGTGTCGACTACCAGTTCGTCTCCTTCCCACTTGCCCGTCGAATGTCCCATCCAGGTGGGATTCAGATTGGGGGGATGCCCCCGCCCATCGAGGAAAATCTGGCGGAACCCGGGCACGTCCTCGAACAAAAGCACGAGCAGCGAAGGAGTCTGAACGATCTTCCCGATGAACGGCGTGGAGCTGCCGGGCATCGGCGGCGACCCGGGAAGACAACTGTTATGAGGATGGTCCTTCGCAAGGTTATCGACTCGCTCCTTGAGCACAGCGGCGGCCCAGGGCAGAAGCTCGGGCGGTTCCGGATACGGATCGCCGCGATCCAGCCAGACGCCGGACAGATCCGGTTTTCCGCTGGCGGTGCGAGGAGCCGGCCGGACGGGAACCTTGGCTCTCTGGCGCATCTGAGCCGCAAGCCTGCCCGGATCGTCACCCAGCGTAGTCCCATTCACCGTCTCGGTGAGCTGAATATTCAGCTGGGTTCTTTGGCCCGCCCCCACCGCGACATCTCTTGTAAACGGATTGTACGCGCAGCATGGCATCACGATCGACAACTCGTATACTCCGGCAGCCAGGCCGGCGATCGTGTAGGCGCCGTCGCTCTTACTGGCTGTACGGGCGATTGCGCCGGTCAGTTTGTTTTTTACCTGGATCGGCGCTTCGCCAACGGGCGTGCCTCTCGGATCTGAGACCGTCCCGGCGAGAGAGCTCCGTTGCGGCTGCGCGGATGCCGCTGCAAGAAACCCCAGGAAGTACGCCAAAACCATACGCACCATGCTGCGCTCCTCTTCAGAGTGTACCCTTGACTGGGATCTCGAATTGTTGTATTTCATTAGAAACCCCAAGTTAAGGAGGACACCTTGTTTGAGTCTTCTCCTCTCATGATTCTCGTGATCGCCTGCGCGGTGGTCACGGCCATCTACTTTGCGCTCGTCTACGTCCGCTCGCTGCTTGCGCTAAAGGAAAACGACACGCTCATCCTGAGCGCCGGCGAAGCCAAGATGGAGGTAGAACAACAACAGGTCCGGCACCGGATCGAACGACTGAGTCCCTATACGCAGGCCTCTGGCTGGGCATCGGTCGGACTGGCGGTCGCGGCGGCTGGGCTGTGGACCTACGGCGTCTTGAAGGATCTGTTCAAGTAGAGCTCACACCACGGGTTCCATGCCGAAGTGCCGCAGCAGCAGGAACTCGGAGAGGTGGTCCGCGGTCAGCAACCCCAGCAGGCGCGCGCCGTCCATCACCAGCGCGCACCGGCCTGCGTGCGCCATTCGCGGCAGCACCGCCGCCAGGTCCTCGTCGGGCTCGAGCGAAAGGAAGTCCCGGTCCATGACGCCCGCCACATAAGCGTCCGGACCCTCCGCCGCCAGCGCCCTCAGCAGCAGATTACGGCCCAGCAGACCCACCACCTGACCGCCATGCACGACGGGAAAATCCTGTTGGGCGGTCGCCAGCAGCAAGTTGGCGGCGTCCCGGATCGTGTTGCCGTGATCGAGCGTGCGAAACTCGGTGACCATGGCGGCGCGCACGGGGATTCCCCGGGTGAGCGTGCGTCCCAGCGCGGCGGCGCTTTCCTGCGCGGCGCCCAGCCAGATGAAATAGGAGAAAAACACCAGCATGATCTCGGGCGCGATCAGCCCGTACAGCGCCATGCTGATCGCCAGTACGCGTCCCATCCACGCCGAGATGCGCGTGGCCTCGGCCTCCGGGCGAATATTGGTGAGCAACGCGCGCAGAATCCGGCCGCCGTCCATGGGGAAACCCGGCAGCATGTTGAATCCGGCCAGCAGCATGTTGCCGAAAGCCAGGCGCGCCAGCGCGCTCGCGTCGCTCGGCTGCACCAGATCGGACGGGCTGATCGCCGCCGGCTGGTGCGTCCAGGCCATGTACAGAAACAGGCCGGCCGAGAGCAGCACGTTCACCATTGGCCCGGCCAGCGCGATCCAGAATTCCTCCACCGGCCTAAGCACGCGCTCCGTCCGCGACAAGCCCCCGATGGGGAACATCACGATCTCGAGCGTTCGCACTCCGAAGCGGCCCGCCACGAACGCGTGTCCCATCTCATGGAGCAGCACGCTGGCCAGGATTCCCAGCAGGAACAGGCTGTAGTTGGAAGTGGATTGGTGGCCCCCCAGATCGGTGACCACCAGGAAAATCACCAGCAGAATGAAGGTGAAGTGGAGGCGTACCGGCACTCCGAACAAACGAAAAACTCTGACCGCGCCTGATGTTCCGCTCTGGCTGGACGAGGCTCGCGGGCGCTCCACAGATACACGATAACAGAATGAGGATCAACTACAACGGCGAGCGCCGCGGCGGCGGCGCCTGCTGCGTCTTCTTGCTCGGCAGTGGGCCGGGACCGTCGCCCGCTCCGGCGCGGTGCGGAGGCGCGTTGGAAAAATCGAGGTCGGCTTCCTCGAACTTAACCGTGCGGTCGAGCACCATCTCGACGGTGGTTCCCTTGGCCAGCATGGCCTCGGGCCCGCGCGAGAGCATCACTACGGCCAATGCCGCGGCTGCTCCGGCCCCTGCGCCGATGCCCGCGCCCAGGCCCGGCGAGTGGCCGATGCCCGCCAGCGCGCCCACGCTCGCTCCGGTGGCCGCTGTCTCGCCGATGGTCCGGGCGTCACCCGCCTTGTTGCCTTCGCTGCGGACCGTGCCTTCCTTGCGATCCAGCTCCTCGCTGGCCCGGCCGTCCAGACCGCCGATGTGCGCCCGGAAATCCCGCGTCACGCCGTTGGGCAGCGTGAGCGAATCGAAGCGCAGATGGAATTCTCCGCGTCCCTTCAGCCTGCCCGGCCGCCTCACTTCCGTGATGGTGCCGATCACCCAGCTTCCCGTCGGGATCACAATCCGGTTATCCACCAATATGGGAAATACGGTCTCCAGATAGACGCGTTCGCCGGGAGTCGCACTCTTGGTGCTGACGCTGTTGATCAGGCTCAGAGGGATGCGCGTCCCCGTGTCCACCAGGAAACTCTTCGGTTCCGGATTGCTCTCCTGCGCCCACAGCGCGAGCACGGCCGCCAGTCCCATCGAAATTGCGCGGACGAGCATGTGGAATCCCCTCCTTTTAGTCTACCTCCATGTACGTAATGCAAGGTGGTCCGGTTACTGAAGCGGGAGAAAACGTTGCGCGGGGCTGAGTTGGTCGCCGCAACCGATGCGGATTTCGGGATTAGGCGCCGCGTCATCGGGCAGCCTGACGTTGATCTGGAACAGTCCCGCGTAACCTGGTGCGACCCCGGCGTAGAAGACGCGGCTCGGGTCCACAGTCACTCCATTCAGCAACACCCGGAAGTCGCTCATCTGGACCAGCGGCGCGGCCGCTTTCGGAACCTGGTCCTTGATGGCCGGTGGCGCGGTGGCTCCGAGGCCCGACGCGTACAGGACGACAATCTCGCCGCCGTGCGCCGGCGACGCCGCGGTGATCACCGATCCGTCGGCATGCGTTGCCACCACCGTCCGCGCGTCTTCCTGGAACAGGGCGGGCGCGACCGGACCGAGCGTGATATTCACCGGCGGCCCTGCCCGCCCGTCGACCACCAGCTGCACTGTCGCCGGTCCGGCCACCAGAAGCGGAGGCACCAGCAGGTTCACCTGCGTCGGCGACACGTAGTAGATGTTGGCTTCGATCTGGCTCACCAGCACTCGGACGCCCGTGCCGATCAGGACCGTGGGCAGCAGCCCGCCGTGGATGTCGTCGGTCGTGATCTGCCGCGTTACGTAAGCCAGGTTTTGGCCGTAAATGGTGATGAACGCGTTGGGCGCATAAAACCCGGCGACACTGGCGGCGGTATTGGCGATGCTGTCCGCGGTGTAATACGGTCCGGCGGTTGCACTCGTATCGGCCAGCAGGGGCCCAAACACGAGGGCTGCCAGCAGGGCGGCAGCCATCTCGTCGATCAGTGTACTAAAAATCCACGCCGCCTGGGTGTAACCTTGAGTGGTGCTCGTACTCCTCGCAATTTTCTTCGCCACCGCGCTTTGCGGCGCTCCGGCTTTATCGCATTTTCCGCTGAGTTTCGAGCCAAGTCTCCGGAATTCCGAATTCATCGCCCGGGCCGGCGGCTTGGGCGTGACCGTCACTCCCACCGGCGCCTCCATCGAAGGAGGCCGGATGCGTCTGGTGGGAGCGCGCGCCGGCGCGTCCGCGCAGCCCGAAGAGCTGCTCGCCGGCTACACCAACTACCTCCTCGACTCCGACCCTCGCAAGTGGCGCACGCACGTCCCCACCTACCGGCGTGTGCGCTACCGCAACGTCTACCCCAGGATCGATGTCGTCTACTACGGCAATCCTCGCGAATTGGAGTTCGACTTCATCGTCGCGCCCGGAGCCGACCCGCGCCGCATTCGCCTCGCGCTCAGCGACCCCGATCTCCGGATCCGGCTGCCGCGCGTCTATCAAGCCGATCGCGCCGTCGAAGCGCGCGCCGTGCGCCACGGCCGCAGCGTCACCTTCGAACTGGCCGCTTACGATCGTTCCCGCCCGCTGGTCATCGATCCGGTTTTGAGCTTCGCCACGGTCTTCGGCGGAGGCGGCTCCGACGAGGGCCGCGCGATCGCGGTGGACTCGGCCGGCTCGACGTATGTTGTCGGCTTCGCCTTCGACTACAATTTCCCTGTGGTCAACGGCAAGTCCCCTCAAACCCCCTCTTTCCTGGCGAAGATCAACCCGGCTGGCGATGCCCTGGTCTTTTCGACCTATATTTCTGCGCCAGGCGCCGCAGGCGGACCCGGAAACCCATATGCGGTTGACTCTTCGGGCAGCGCTTACGTCGTTTTTGGCGCCGGCGGCACGTCGGTCCCGGTGGTGGGACCCGCACCCCTTCGAGATTGCGGCGCCGGCGGCCCGCCCCACATCTACGTGGCCAAACTGAGTCCCGACGGCGCCTCGATGATTTACTCGGGATGCATCGGGGGCTCCATGTACGAGTACCCCAACGCGATCGCCGTCGATGCCGCTGGCAACGCATACGTTGCCGGCACTACACAGTCTCCGGATTTCCCGCTGGTGAATCCGCTTCCCTCCAGCCACACGCCGGCCCAAGGCCCTCCGACGGGATTCGTGTTCAAGCTGGGCCCGAACGGCGCGCTGCTCTACTCGACGTTCTTCGGTGGCAGCAATGGCGACTATATCCTGGCCATCGCCGCAGACCCAGCCGGCAACATCTATCTCACAGGCCGGGTCAACTCTCCGGATTTCCCGCTCAAGAACGCGATTCAACCAGGACCGCCGTCCTTCAGCTCCTCTTTTTTTGTCGCCAAGATCCATGCGGACGGCTCGGACCTGGTGTATTCGACTTACTTCGGCGGATCGAACTTCGATTCACCGTCGGCGATCGCCGCGGACCCCGTGGGAAATACCTACGTCGCCGGGAGCACGTCTTCCGGGAACTTCCGCACGACCGCGAACGCACTTCAGACCAGGTTCAATGGAATCTTCGCCTACAAGTCCGTCGACGGGGCCGCCAATTGGAGCCCCAGCGACTCCGGCCTGCCCGGCTCGGTCAGCAGCCTCAAGATCGATCCACGCAACCCGTCGAACATCTACGTGGTCAGTTCCAACCGCCTCTACAAGAGCGGCGACCGCGGCGCCACCTGGCAGCCGGTCACCACCACCCCGGTTGGCTCCCTCTGGATCAACCCCGCCGATTCCACGCTGTACGCCAGCAGCTCCAACCCTATCGGCAGCATCGGGAGTATCCTGCGCAGCCGCGACGGAGGCGCAACTTTCACCACCCTAAGCACGGGACTCAACGGCTTCCCCAACCAGATGGTCTTCGATCCCAAGGATCCGTCGGTGATTTACGGACGCTTTGGCGGGGCCGGCCAGGGCGACGGCATTTACAAGAGCTCCGACGGCGGCGACACCTGGAAGCCCACGGGAATCATCGGAGGCAGTCGGGGGTGTTGCGGGCTAGCTATCGATCCCGCGCAACCCTCCACGCTCTACGCGTCGACGCATCAGGACGGGCTCATGCGCAGCGACGACGGAGGCGACACCTGGACTACCATTGGCGGGGAGGTGAACCAAATCGTGGTGTACCCAAACTCCACGCTCTATGCGGCGTCCGGCAGCGGGATTCTGGTGTTGCCGCCGGGGGGCGTGACTGTCCGCAAGGTCGCGCCGGCGAACGTGAACACGCTGGTAGTCGATCCCACCAACAGTTCCACCTGGTACGTGGTCACCTACAGCCCCTCCGGCCCCGGTTTTTATAAAAGCACTGACAGCGGAGACACCTGGCAGCAGATCGGTAACGGTCTTCCGAACTCCCCCGGCGTGGGGCCAATTGCGATCGACCCAAGCTCTCCTGGAACTCTTTACCTCGGCGTGTTCGCGCAACCCGATGGATTCTTCGCCAAGCTGAGTCCCGACGGCTCCTCGCTCCTGTATTCGACCTACCTCGGTGGAGACAGCAACGATTCGGTGACCTCGATTGCGACCGACGCGGCCGGGAACGCCTACCTTGCGGGTACCACCGATTCGTCCGATTTCCCGATGAAAGCGCCGTTCCGTACCGCCGTCGCTGGAGCAGCAGGTGGATTCGTGGCCAAGTTCGATCCAGTTAACGCTCTCGCCTGGTCCAGCTCGCTCGGCGGGGCGACGCCGCGCGCCATCGCGCTTGGACCGGCAGGCGAGGTATTCCTGACCGGTGGCGCCTCCTCCGCCGCATTTCCGACTGCGAATTCCATCCAGCCATTTATTTCCGGCAATTTTTTCTGGACCGGCGATCGCGGAACAACCTGGACCTCCAGCCCTCTCCCACAGTCGGCATCGATCGGGGGCCCGTTGTTCACGCCCGCGCTGGCCGTCGATCCGAAAACACCGTCGCGCGTGTTTGCCCTGGCCGATCGCCTTTACGTGAGCAACGACCGCGGCCAAAGCTGGACGCCGCTCGGCTCGCTCGGGAATAACCTGTTCCCCGCGCCTACCTTTCCTTTCTCGGGCCCCATCCTGATCCTCGATCCGCTCACTCCCACGACCATGTATGCAGCCGGCGTCTGCCACAACGGCCCACCCAACTGCGGCATCTCAAAGAGCACCGACGGAGGCGTTACCTGGACCCTCATCCCGCTTACCGTCCCGGCGCCCGGTCCGCAGTCGGCTCCGGTCTTCATCAATGGCTTGGCCATTGACCCGAAGACGCCCTCGATTCTCTACGCCTCCACCACCAACGCCGGCATCTACAAGAGCACCGACGCCGGAGCGACATGGAAGAGCACGGGCTCCCTCACGACCACCAACGCGATAGCCGTGGACCCTTCGAATTCCACGGTTGTCTACGCCTCCTCCGGAGTGCCCATACCGCCCGCCGCGGTTGGTGGACCTCTTACCCCGGATACCTTCACGGTCTACAAGAGCACCGATGCCGGCGCCACCTTCACCGCCGTTAGTAACGGGCTCCCCGCGCAATGGTTCCCGAGCAATCTGGTGGTGGATCCCTCCGTGTCCGGACGCGTCTACGCGGTCGGATCTTTTTTCACCAGCGGCGTCTACCGCACCGACAACGGTGGAAGCAACTGGATGAAGATCGGGTCCGGGCTACCGGACGGCCCGATTTTCGCCCTGGCCGTCGATCCCGCCAATTCTTCGACGGTCTACGCCGCGCCGTCAGCCGGCGGACTTTATCGCAGTACCGACGCAGGCGCAAGCTTCACCCTCATGCCCGGGCTGCGAATCCCAAATGTGAACACCATCGCGATCGATCCCACCAACGGTTCCCAGATTTACACCGGCACGCAATCCAATCCTGGCGACGCGTTCGTGATGAAGATCTTGCCATAACCAGGACCGCGCCCGGCACACGTCCACGGGATTCTCCTGGTTGGCTACCTCCGTTACCCTTACTTCCCCAGGGCGGAACACCTCTTCCGCGCATCATTCTTACATGAGCGCTCGATGAGCGGCGCCGATCGCGGAAACGCCGGTAAAGTCACGGGTAAAGCTTGCCGATGGAAGGACATGATGAAGGTTGGCGATTTTTCGCAGCTCATTGGCACTCAGTATTGCCACCCATGAAGCCCGCCGTATGAAACTTAGTTCAGATTTGAAACCAAGGCTGGTGGCTGCGGCGTTACATAGGTAGCCAAACTGGCAATTTAGTGCCAACGCGGCCGTGAATGAACAGGTAGAAAGTTCCGCCAGAGAGCCGAAGAGATAGATGGCACTGGAGAATCCGGGCGCGACTGGGAGCATCTAAATTATGGCGATCGAATTGCCGGCAGGAATATGGATGGGGGCTCAATCAAGGAGCCCACGAGGTTTGAGAAGGACGGTGGACACCATGGTTCGGACAAACATGCCACTAGATCCGGGCAAGACCGGACGGGAAGCAATGTCGCTGGAAGGCAATCTGCGGCGGCTCATCATCGGGCAGGATGAAGCCATTCAGCAGATCGTCAACATCTATCAGATGCATCTGACGGGCATGAGCGCGCCCGGCCGTCCCGTGGGCAACTTCCTGTTCCTGGGACCGACCGGCTCCGGCAAAACCCGCATCGTGGAAGCCACCGCGGAAACGCTGCTCAGGAACCCCCGCGCGGTCATTAAGATCGATTGCGCCGAGTTCCAGCACAGCCACGAGATCGCCAAGCTGATCGGCTCGCCTCCCGGATACCTCGGGCATCGGGAAACCCATCCGCTGCTTTCCCAGGAAGTGCTCAATCAGTATCAGACGGAGAACATTAAGCTCAGCTTCGTGCTGTTCGACGAGATCGAGAAGGCGTCCGACGCGCTGTGGAACCTTCTGCTGGGCATTCTGGATAAGGCGACGCTGACGCTCGGCGACAACCGCAAGGTCGATTTCTCGCGGGCCATGATCTTCATGACCAGCAACCTGGGCGCGGGCGAAATCAGCAACGTCATGAGCCCGAAGCTCGGCTTCAATGCCGGCATGGGCCGCGAAAACGCGATGGCGGGCATCGTGGATGAAAAAATGGCTGACAAGATCGCCCGAACCGGTATTGAGGCGGCGAGGCGCAAGTTCACCCCCGAGTTCATGAACCGGCTCGATAAGATCGTGAGCTTCCAGCCGCTCGGCACCGAGCAGCTCAGGAAGGTCCTGGACATCGAGCTCAACCTGGTGCAGCAGCGCATCTTCAACACCGCGGCCGATCGCGCGTTCGTGTTCACGCTGTCGGATTCGAGCAAGGGGTTCCTGCTCGAGGAAGGTACCGACTTGAAGTACGGCGCCCGTCACCTGAAACGCGCCATCGAGCGCCTGCTGGTCCAGCCCATGTCGAACCTGATCGCCACCGACCAGGTACGCGGCGGGGACTGGATCCGCGTCGACTACGACGACAGCGCCCGCAACCTGCGTTTCGCCAAGGAAGCCGAAGGACTGCCGGTGCAGGATATGGCCCGGCTGGTGGATACCTCGATCACCATCCCGGCCATGGCTCTGTCGACAGGCGTCGCCGCCGAGCCGGCCAAGACGCAAACCGCCAAGAGCTCGAAACGAAGCTAGGCTGACTGTGTTACACTGTTCTCCGTTCGAACTTCCTTCGGAGGAGGACAGAATGAAATCTGTCGGACGAGTTTTCCTTTCGCTGGGGGCGGGACTGGTGGCGATCACCTTGCCGGTCCTTGGCGGCTTAACCTGCGCCGTTACTCCCGAGCCCAGCACGTTTCTGCTGATCGGGGGCGGAGGCGCGGCGATCCTGATTCTGCGGCATCTCCGGTCCAAAAAGAAGTAGCGCCCGCCGATTTGCGGCTCGTATGGAGCAGTTCCTCGCCAGCCACGAGACCACCATCGATTCTTGGATTTTGGTCGCGGCTTTCCTGTGCGTCGCGCTGGCCGAGACCTATCGACCCCGCCGGACGCTCGCCAAGCCTGTGGCGCGGCGGTGGGTTGGAAACCTGGTGCTCGCTGTCTGTGAGAGTATCCCTGTCTGGATCTATCCACTCAACGTGACGCTGGTAGCGCTGGCGGTTCTCAAGAGCCCCTACGGGGTGCTCAACCGCGAGAGCATTCCATTCGCGGCCCGCTGTGCGCTGGCGATCGTGGTGCTGGATCTGCTCCGATACGGCGTGCACCGCGCCTTCCATGGGATTCCGCTGCTGTGGCGCGTCCACCAGATTCATCATTCCGATCCTGATTTCGACCTCACCACGGGCGGCCGGAATCACCCTGTGGAAGTGCTGCTGGTGCAGGGGACGTATCTGGCGGGCGTGGCGGCGCTGGCTCCGCCGCCCGTTGCTGTCCTGGCGATCGGATTCGCCACCAACGTACAGAATTTCTTTTCCCACGCCAACCTCCGCCTTCCCGCCTGGCTCGATCGACTCCTGCGCCCCTTTCTCATTACGCCGGATGTTCATCGGATCCACCATTCCCAGGACTTTGGCGAACAGAACGCCAACTTCGGTTTTTTCTTTCCGTGGTGGGACCGGCTGTTCCGGACTTATGTCCCGGAACCCGCCGCGGGACACAGCGGCATGGGAATCGGGTTGACGGGCTTTCAGGATGAGCGGAGCTATAACCCGCTTCACCTGCTCGCCATGCCGTTCACGGGAGTGGCGCCGGCGGTCTTGCCGCCGGTGGAATTACCAGTGGAACGCCGCTTCCCGTAAACACGTCTGTTACACTGGGATCGCATGGGTGCGCTCGGCCGCTTTATTTTCTGGGATTACCGCCGCGCCAGCTGGCAGTACGACGTGATGGTCACCCTCATTATGGCGTTCATTTTCCTCACGCCCCGCGAAATTTTCCGCGATCAGCCCAAGGCGGCCAGCGTGGTGATGCTCCGGGGCGGGTTCTGGATCGAGCCCCAGCTCCTGATGGACGTGCCGGAAACCGAGCTTCTGCGGCAAGCCACCACGCTGGTGAACGCGCGCTACAAGACTCGCGCGACCATCGGCAGCGTCGAGCCCATTTACGACGACACCGAGCAGGAAATCAAGGGTTACCTGGCCTTTCCCCAGCCGTGATTCGCGTCCTGATTTGCGCCGCCCTTGCTGCGGCCGTGCCAGCACGCGCCGAGGCGCTGTCCGACATCCTGGCGCGCATGGACCGCGCCGCGCAGGAATTCAAGTCGGTTTCCGCGAAGATGAAGCGGCTCAGCTACACGGCGGTCATCGACGAATCGAGCGAGGCCACCGGCGTCATGCGGCTGAAGCGCGCCAAGGGCGGGACCACGGGTATCGTCGAGTTCGGTCCGCCCGAGCCGCGCCTCATCCACTTCGCCGGCCGTGCGCTGAGCGTCTACTATCCCAAGGCCAACACGGTCGAAATCTACGATGCGGAAAAATACACCAAAACCATGGACCAGGTTCTCCTGCTCGGTTTCGGCACCTCCGGCGCGGAGCTGAAGAAGACCTATGAGGTCAAAGAGGGCGGCGTCCAGACCCTCGGCCCGGTGCGCGCCACGCGGATCGAGCTCGTCCCCAAGTCGGCCGAGCTCAAGAATCTGTTCACCCGGATCGAGCTGTGGATTCCCGAAGGGGAAAGCAATCCGGTGCAGGAGAGAGTCACGCAGCCCTCGAAGAACTACGAGCTGGTGGTCTATTCCGACTTGCAGGTGAACGCACCACTCGCCGATTCGCTGTTCGAACTGAAACTCCCCGCCGGCGTCAAAAAGCTCTACCCGCAGAAGTAGGGGTTGGGCATGTCCGGCCCCTACCGAGCCCCGCAGATACGGACCGCGGCGTCCATTGCGAAGGGAACAGCCCTTGTGAGAAAGCTACAGTCTTTCCACGAAGCGGCGGTGGATCCTCAGGTCGCCGGTCAGCTCGGGATGGAACGTCGTCACCATGTGCCGGCCCTGTTCCACCCACACCGGATCGTCGCGATAGCGGGCCAGCACGCGCACGCCCTCGCCGGCTCGGCGGATCACCGGCGCGCGGATGAACACCGCCTCGAGCTCGCCGCCCTCCTCGAAGGCAACGCGCGCGATCCGGCTGTCGATCTGGCGCCCGTAGCCGTTCCGCTCGACCGCGATGTCCATCAGATTGAGGCTGGGTTGCGCCGGGTTGGTCACCTCGCGCGCCAGTAGGATCGCCCCAGCACAGGTTCCGTAGATCGGCTTGCGCTCGCCGAAGCGCAGCAAAGGTTCGACGAGCTGTTCCTCCTCGATCAGCTTGAGCATCGTGCTGCTCTCGCCGCCCGGCAGCACCAGGCCATCGCATGGGTCGAGCTCGGCCGCCCTGCGAACTTCCACCGCGCGCGCGCCGGCCTTTTCGAGCGCCTTGCGATGCGCCTCGAAGTCGCCTTGCAGCGCCAGCACGCCGACTGTTTTCACCTACCACCCTCGCGTCTGTAGCAACTCCGATTCAGGCAATTTCGACACGTCGAGACCGCGCATCGCCTCGCCCAGCTCTTCGCTCGCTTCGAGCAGTTTGGCCGGGTCGTTGTAGTACGTGGCGGCTTTCACCACGGCGCGGGCGCGTGTTTCCGGGTCCTCGGATTTGAAAATGCCGCTGCCGACGAACACCGCCTCGGCGCCCAACTGCATTACCAGGGCCGCGTCGGCGGGCGTGGCAATGCCCCCCGCGGAAAAATTCGGCACCGGGAGTCTCCCATTGGCCGCGACCCACTCGACCAATTCCAGCGGCGCACCCAGGTTCTTCGATTCGTGCACCAGCTCTTCCTTGCCCATCACCGTGAGCTGCTTCATCTCCTTCACGATGGTGCGGATGTGGCGCACGGCCTCGACGATGTTCCCCGAGCCGGCCTCTCCCTTGGTGCGGATCATCGCCGCGCCTTCGGCGATCCGGCGCAGAGCCTCACCGAGGTTGCGCGCGCCGCAGACGAACGGAACCTTGAAACCGCGTTTGTCGATGTGGTGCTCCTCGTCGGCGGGCGTCAGGACCTCGCTCTCGTCGATGTAGTCGACGCCCAGCGCCTCCAGCACCCGCGCCTCCATGAAGTGGCCGATGCGGGCTTTGGCCATCACCGGGATCGAAACCGTGTTCATGATTTCGCGGATGATGCGGATCGAGGCCATGCGCGCGACGCCGCCCTCCTTGCGGATGTCGGCCGGGACACGCTCAAGCGCCATCACCGCCGACGCTCCGGCTTTCTCGGCGATCTGCGCCTGCTCGACGTTGGTCACATCCATGATCACGCCGCCCTTGAGCATTTCGGCCAAACCAGCTTTCAATCGGAAATCGTCAGATAGATACATGTTCGTCTCCTAAACTAATGCGGCGGCCGGCTCCTCGCGGCGCTTTCGCCGCGCGCGATTCAGCTCGGCCCGGAAAATCATACCCAGCACCGCCAGCCCCCACCGGATGTTCTCCGGCGTGAGCCCCGCGAAACTCAAGCGGAGTCCGTGCGTCTGCGGCCGCGACACCGCGAAGAAGCGGCCCGGCAGATAGCTGACGTTCTCGCGTTCGGCCCGCACGGCCAGCTCAGAGGCATCGAGTGGCTCCGGCAGCTGCACCCACACGTTCATTCCGCCTTCCGGCCGCGTGAAGCGACTGCCCGGCGGCAGTTCCTTCGAGCACGAGCCAAGGCACGCCTTCAGCCTCTCGGCGCCCGCCGCCAGCATCCTTTTGCGATGCGCCTCCAGGCGGCCCGACTCGGCAAAACGCAGCAGCACGGCCTGCGAGAGCTGATCGGAGTGGAGGTCGCATGCTTCCTTGGCCTCGGTGAGCCGCGCGATGAAGTGGCGAGGCCCGATGGCCCAGCCGACGCGCAGACCCGGAAACGCGATTTTCGAAAAACTCCCCAGCCGGATCGTGTCGCCCGAGGTGTCCAGCCGCTTAAGCGGGGGAACCTCCGCGCCGTGATAGCGCAGCTCGCCGTAAAGATCGTTTTCGACGGTCACCACGCCGGCGCGCCGCGCCAGCGACAGGATGGCCTTGCGGGCTTCCAGCGGCAGCGTCGCGCCCGTCGGATTCTGGAAATTCGGAGTCAGCACCATCAGGCGCGGGTGTTCTTTCTCAAGCAAGCGGCTGAGCGATTCGATTTCGACTCCCTCCGCGCCCATCGGCGCACCCAGCACCCGCGCGCCGCCGCGCAGAAACGCGTTGCGCAGACCGGGGTAGACCGGATCTTCCAGAATCACCGTCTCACCGTGCGAAGCCAGCACGCGCTGGATCAGGTCAAACGCCTGCTGGCAGCCGCTGGTGATCAGCAGATCGTCCTCCGGTCCCGCCGCGCCGCGACGCCGCGCTTCGGCGAGCAGATGGCGTCGCAGAGGGCCGTAACCGCTGGCCGGGCCGAGCTGAAGGATCTGCGCGGCTTCGGCCGACTCGATCACCTCGCGGCAGGTGGCCCGGAATTCATCGAGCGGAAAAAGCATTTCCGAGGGACGCGAGGCCGAAAAGCTGACCAGGGCCGGCGATCCGGCCGGCTGCGGAGGCGCTTCCTCACTGGGAATCAACGACTCCCAATCGAGGCGCGCATGATCGCCGCCCGGTCCTTCGACGAAGCTTCCGCGTCCGACGTGGCCACGGATCAATCCTTCGGATTCGAGAAGCTCGTACGCGGCCGCGATGGTGGCTCGGTTCAAGCCAAGTGAGCCAGCCAATTCACGTGTGGCCGGCAGGCGTTCGCCGGGGACAAGCCGTCCGGTGACGATCGCGAATTTAAGCTGTTTGTGGAGTTGCTGATACAACGGCACGCCGGACTTCGCATCGGTCTCTAATCGAGGAAGCATGCCAATTCTGGTCCAAGCATACCATATTGGATGGTGCCCGACTAGCGATTTTTCAAAATCTCGCGTGCCGCGTTGTGGCCCGCCGCGCCCATCACCCCGCCGCCGGGATGCGCGCCGGAGCCGCATAAATACAGCCCTCGCACAGGCGTCCGGTAGCGCGCCCAACCGGCCACGGGCCGCAGCACGAACATCTGGTCCAGGCTCATCTCGCCGTGAAAAATGTTGCCGCCCGTCAGGCCGAAGCGGCGCTCCAGATCGAGAGGCGTCAGTGTCTGGCGATCCACCACGATCTCACGGATGTTCGGGCAATAGTCTTCGATCACGTCCAAAATTCTCTCCGAGTACGGCTCGCGCTGCTGGTCCCACGTGGTGCCCTTGAGCGTGTAAGGCGCGTACTGGAGAAAGATGCCCATGATGTGCCTGCCTTCGGGCGCGAGCGTGGGATCGTACATGGTCGGAATCGTCATTTCTATCAGCGGCGCGCGCGAAGGGCTGCCGTACTTGGCGTCGTCCCAGGCGCGCTCGACGTAGTCGATGCTCGGGCAGATGTGCATGGTCGCGCGATGCTGCGGCCCGGGCGAGCCGGGGAGCGCGCGGAACTCCGGCAGTCCGCTCAAGGCGAGATTCATCTTGAGCGAAGTTCCTTCGGAGCGAAACTTGCGGATGGCGTCGAGGAACTCGGGATCGAGCTGCGTTTCATCCACGAGCTTGAGGAACGTTCGCCTGGGATCGAGGTTGCTGGCGACGATGGGCGCTTCGATCTCCTCACCGCTCGCCAACACGACGCCGCGCACGCGTCCATCCCGCACCAGGATTTTTTCGACAGGAGCGCCGGTACGGATGTGGACGCCGCGGCTGCGGGCCGAATCGGCGATGGCGTTCGAGAGCGCGCCCATGCCGCCGCGCACGAAACCCCACAACCCTCGATGCCCTCCCACGCCGCCCATGCAGTGGTGCAGCAGGATGTAGGCGGTGCCGGGCGAGCGCGGACCGCCGTTGGCTCCGATCACCCCGTCGGTGGCGAGCGTGACTCTGATCTCCTCCGATTCAAACCACTCCTCCAGAAAGGCGGCGGCGCTTTGGGTGAAGATTCTGACCAGTCCGACCATTTCGGCGCGCGACAGCCCGCGCAGGCGTCCGGCGAGCTTCAGGTACTCGATAAAATCCCCCGCGCGGCGAGGCGGAAAATCCGGCGGCGTGGTGAGCAGCAGCGCCTCGGCGACCACTGCGAGCCGCTCCAGGTGCGCCTCGTATTTCGGGTAGGCTTCGGCGTCGCGCCTGGAGAATTTTGCGATCTCGGCCAGCGTCCGGGCACGGTCCTGCCACATGAACAGATGGCGGCCATCGGGGAACGGCGAGAAAAACGCCGGGTCCTTGGCGTCGACGTGATAGCCGAAACGCTCGAGCTCCAGGTCGCGCACCACCTTTTCCTGCATCAGGCTGGACAAGTAGGAAGCAGTGGAGACGCGGTAACCGGGCCAGATCTCCTCGGTGACGGCGCAGCCGCCGACCAGCTCGCGGCTCTCGAGCACCAGCACGCGGCGGCCCGCGTGCGCCAGGTAGGCGGCGGTCACCAGGCCGTTATGACCCGCCCCGACGATGATGACGTCAAATCTTTCGGGCATATTTCCGAGATCAACCCAGCAACACGACCCCGGCTCCGATGGTCAAGATGGTCAACGGCGCCCCCACCGTGAAGTACTCCCAAAAGCTGATCTGCGCTTCGTGGCGCGCTCGCTGAATTACGATCAGATTCGCGACCGAGCCGAGAATGGTCAGATTCCCCGCCAGCGTGGTGGACATAGCCAGCGCGAGCCAGGACCGCACCGGATCGCTCACATGAGCCATGAAGGGCTTGAAAACCAGCACCGCCGGGACGTTGCTCACGACATTCGAAAGCAGGGCCGCAAACGCGCTGAGCACAGAGATTCGCTCCATATGAAATGGTTGTGTCGCGCGGAACAGGTTTCCAGGCAAAGAGGTCTTCTCCACTCCTGCCACGACGATGAAGAGCCCGATGAAGAGAACCAGCAGCGACCAGTCGATCTCTTGGTAAATTCTCTCCGGTTTCACACGCCGCGTAACCAGCAGCAGAGCGCCTGCCACGAGGGCCACTTTCGGCACCGGCCAGCCGGCGAAGAATAAACCGATCATGCCGGTCGACACGGCCAGCGATTTCCACATCAGCACACGGTCGACGCGCACGGCGCGCCGCTCCAGTGCAACCTTTTCTTGAAATCGGAACTCTCGATGGTAGGTGGCGGCGATCACTGCCACCGTCATCACCAACCCTACCGCCGCGACCGGCGAGAGCGCCGCCGCGAAAGTACGATAGTGAATTCCTGAAAAGCTGCCGATCATCATGTTCTGTGGGTTGCCCGTAATGGTGGCCACGCTCCCCACGTTTGCCGCCATTGCCACGGCAAGCAGGTAAGGCACGGCATTGCGGCGCAGTTGGCTGGTGATTTCGAGCACCAAAGGCGTGAGTACCAGGCACATCGTGTCGTTGACGAAGAAAGCGGAGAAAAATCCGGCCACGAATACGATAGCGGCCAGGAGCACGACGGGCCTGTGCGCATGTTCCACTACCCACTCGGCTACCACGCTGAAAAAGCCGGAAAGCCGCAGGTTGGCTACCACGATCATCACGCCGAACAGCAGGATTATGGTGTCGTAGTTGATGGCGGCGTAGGCTTCCTCGAGACTCAGGACACCGAAGGCGATCATAAGGCTGGCGCCAATGATGCACGCGCCCGTCCGGTCCACGTGAAACCAGGGCAGCCGGCCGACGGCCAGCACCAGATAAACGGCGAGGAAGATGAGGATGGCCGCCAAGAGATCAGCTTACGCCACCCGCCAGCGCCAAAGGAGGCTAACCGGCTCGAAACCCCGGTATAATCGAAACGAATGGACATCTACGACGAAATCGTGCGGCTCCGCAAGCACGGGCAGAAGTGCGCGGTGGCGACGATCGTGCAGGTGAACGGCTCCATTCCGAGCTATGAGAGCGCCAAGCTGCTGGTGCGGGAAGACGGTTCGATGATGGGAACCGTCGGCGGCGGCTGCGTCGAAGCCGAGGTGTGGAACGCCGCACGCGAGGTGATCGAGACGGAGAAACCGCGCCACCTCAACTTCAGCCTGGGCCAGGACGCCGCCTACGACAACGGCTTGATCTGCGGAGGGCAATTGAACATCTTCGTCGAGCCAGTGGTGCCGCAACCGCGCGCCTACATTTTCGGCGGCGGACACGTATCGAAGAGCATCTCGAAAGTGGCAAGTATCGCCGGATTCGCCACCACCATCGTGGATAACCGCGAGGCGTTCGCCAACCGCGAGCGCTTTCCCGAAGCGGAGGAAACCTACGCCGAAGAATACGAAGACGTGTTCGGGAAACTGACCGTCACTTCCTCCACCTATGTAATCATCGTGACCCGCGGACACCGCGACGACATGCGCGTGCTGCGCTGGGCGGTGGCCACGCCGGCGCGCTACATCGCCATGATCGGCAGCAAGCGCAAGACCATTTCCGTGGTCCACGAGCTCGAAAAGGAAGGTTTCGCGCGCGAGTTGTTCGAAAAGGTCTTCGCGCCGATGGGACTCGAAATCGGCGCCGAGTCGCCCGAAGAGATTGCGATCTCCGTGGTCGCCGAGATGATCGCCGTGCGGCGTGCGCCCCAGGCGGATTGGCGGGCGCTGTCGAAATCCATCTTTGCGCACGAAAATCTGCGGGCCCTTTTGAAGTGATGTCGAAGTGATCGCCGCCATTATCCTCGCGGCCGGAGCCTCCACTCGCATGGGAAGTCCGAAGGCGCTGCTCGACTATCACGGCGAAACCTTCCTCGGCCGCCTGATCCGGGTTCTGGGAGGCGTCGCCGACCCGGTGATTGTCGCTCTCGGCTACCATGCCGATGAGATTCGCGTGCAAGTCGACGGGCGCGCTCGCTTCGCCGTCAATCCGGCCCCGGAGCGCGGCCAGTTGAGCTCGCTCCAGACCGCGCTGGCGGAGGTGCCGCCCGATGCCGAGGGATTTCTCTTCATGCCCGTCGATTGCCCGGCCGTCGAGCCGGAAACCGTGGCGCGGCTGGTGGACGCGTTTGACCATCGCGATGCTGCGACGCTATTCGTGATTCCCCGACAGAACGGGCGCCGCGGCCATCCGGTTTGCGCGGCCGCCGCTCTCATACCGGAGTTTCTCGCGCTGCCGCCAACGGGCCAGGCGAGTACGGTGGTGCATCGCCACGTCCCGGAATCCCGGTATCTCGATGTGGACGACCCGGGCATTCTGGCCGACGTCGACGATCCGGAAGCGTATCGGAAGCTGGTGGGGGATTTGAAGTGAAGCGGACCGCTGTCATCACTGTGATCCTGGCCGCTGCGATCGGATGGGCCGGATCCTTCGTGCCCATCAATTTTCTCCGTGCCCAGATGGAGCGGGCGCTCGAGCGCGGGCTGGGACGGCGAGTCGAGATCGGACAGGTCTACTTCAGTCTCATCTCCGGTCCCGGCTTCACGTTTGGCGACGTCATCATTCACGACGACCCGCGCGCGGGAATTGAACCTTTGGCGTATGTGCAATCCCTGGATGCCCGGGTGCGCTTGCTGGGCCTGGTTCGCCGCCGGCTAGAGTTCGCGAGCTTGCGGCTGGGCGGCGACGCCAGCATCATCAACCTGGTGAAGACCGGCGCCGGACCGTGGAATTTCCAGTTTCTGTTGGGACAAGCGCCCGCGATCGCGGACGCGATGCCGGCCGTGAAGATGCGTGGGGGGCGGGTTAACTTCAAGTTCGGCGACACCAAGTCGGTGTTCTACTTCAACGACGCCGATCTGGATGTCGCGCCGTCCGGGGACGGCACGGTAGAACTGCGCTTTTCGGGAGCGCCGGCGCGAACCGACCGCTCCGCGCAGAACTTCGGACACTTCTTTGTTCGCGGAAGCTGGAGCGCGCAGCGTCTCGATTTGAAGGTGGATCTGGAGCGCAGCGCCATCGACGAGGTGGCGCGTCTGATGGACCAGCGGGGCTTCGGCCTGCACGGCGTCATCGCACTGGAAGCGCAGATTTCCGGGCCGCCTTCGCTCCTCGATGTCACCGGCCAGCTTCACGTGGACGATATCCACCGGTGGGATCTGCTGCCGCAGCGCGGCGGCGGCTGGGCTGTCGTGTTTAAAGGAACGCTCGATCTTCGCGGCGAACGGCTGGAGCTGGCCAGCACACCCGAAACGCCGAATCCGCCGCTCGCGTTGCGTTTTCGTGCGGCGGGTTTTCTGTCGGCGCCGCATTGGGACGCGTCGGCGGACTTGAATCAGATCCCGCTTGCGACGGTTTTCGAAGTCGCGCGACACATGGGCGCGGCTTTCCCGGAAAAACTCGCGGCCGAAGGATCGGTTTCCGGCTCCGTTCGCTACAGTGACACGGACGGGCCCTCAGGCCGCGTGGAGATGCAGGACGCCGCGCTCTCGCTGCCGGATGCACAACCTCTGCGTACGAGCAGCGCCGTGGTGGCGATCGACCGGCAGGCCATGTCGCTCGAACCCTCCACGGTGCACATCGGCGAGAGCGAAAGCGCGGAGGTGGAAGGAAAGTACACGCTCCCGGCCGGCGGCGGACTCGACCTGAAGATTACAACGCGCGGACTGAATGTCGCCGATATGCACTCGTTCGGCTTCGCGGCGATTCCCGTGCTGGAGCACACGACGCAGGGAACCTGGCGAGGCTCGGCGCGCTATCGCCGGCCGGCTTCCGGACCGGGCGGATGGTCCGGCGAGTATGCGTTGCAGAACGCGCGGGTGCAGCTCGACGGTCTGGCCGATCTGATCCGAATCCAGTCGGCCACCGTAAGCCTGAACGGCACGAGAGCGTTGGTCACCCGCTTGCGCGCCAGCGCCGGCGCGATCGCCTTCACGGGCGACTACCGCTGGGAGCCAGCGGCCGTGCGGCCCCACAAGTTCCACCTGGTGGTGCCCGAGGCCGACGCGGCGGAGCTCGAGCGGCTGTGGGCGCCCACGCTGCGGCGCGAGCGCGGGTTTCTGGCACGCACGTTGCGTCTCGGCTCGGCGCCGCTGCCCGATTGGCTCAAGGCCAGCCGGGGCGATGGCATGCTGTCGGTGGAATCGCTTGCCGTTGGCGACTCGAAAATCCGCGTCGATACCGCGCGGCTGTTGTGGGATGCCGGGCTGATCAGGCTGACCGGCGTCAGCGCGCACCTGGATCAGGCATCGCTCGCCGGCGATCTGGAGGCAGACCTCTCCGGACCGATTCCGCATTACCGGTTTGATGGAAAACTTCAGGACGTACCCTACAAGGGCGGGAAGCTCGATCTGGACGGAAGCCTGGAAGCCGATGGCGCGGGCCCCGAGCTCATCGCCAGCCTTCGCGGCGCGGGAAGACTCCGCGGGCGCTCCATCGCGTTCGCGCCGGATGCGGATTTCGGCAGTGTCGTGAGCTGTTTCGAAATCGCCGCTTCGCGCGTCAAGCTGTCCGACCTCGAAGTGACCGAGGGCCAGGATACCTATCTCGGACAGGGTGCGACGCAGGCCGATGGACGGTTGCTGGTGGAGCTGAGCAATCGCGGCGGTAATCGCTCCTTCACAGTCGCGGCTCGGTAGGTGGCTGGGTGCAGTATCAGCCTCGAATGATATTCTCAGGGTATGAACTTGACGATCGAGCTCGATCGCGAAACGGACGGGCGCTGGATCGCAGAAATCCTCGATCTGAACCTCCTCCTCTATGGCGGGACTCGGGACGAGGCGATCCGGCGAGCCGAGACTGCCGCGATAGAAATCATTGCCGATCGGATACAGCGCGGAACATTGCCGGCTGAAGCGGCTAAGCCGATCTTCGCCGTTGCGGTGTGAGCCGCTGGCCCGCGACCAAGGCGGGCGGGTCTTCGCAGCGCTCAAACGGATCGGATGGCGTCATGACCGTACGGTCGGTTCTCACCGCATACTTGAGAAGGAAGGATGGGCCGAGTACCCCTTTTCATTCCACGACTCGGAAGAAATCGGGTCGGCGATGCTTTCGAAGATAGCGAAACGAACCGGGCTCAAACCCACCGATCTATGAGCCGCGCACGATTCAGTGCGAAGATATTAACTTGGGGACCGCGCCATCCACGCTCGACCAACATTTCACCGAATTGCGCCGGGCTGTCGATGACGAGCTGGCGCAGGTCCGCAGCCGGCTTCTCGAGGAGCTGACGCGCGCGCTGTGCCGTCTGCGGTCGGCATCGAATGAAGAGGAATGGAACGCCGCCGTGACCGAATCTATGAACGCCTTCACGGACGATCCGGCAGCCCGCGAGTTTCTTTCGACGCTGGCTGCGATGACGGCTCCAGCCAACAAGAGCCCGCAACTCGCCACCGATCTGCAGGCCCAGCGATTCGCGCGCGTCAAGGTCGCCGAGATTCAGCTTTATCACGCGGCCGCGGTGAAGGATGCGAGAGCGATGCATGACGTTTATGGCGCGCTGCGGACGCACATCGACGCGGCGCGCGAGGCATTCCGGGAGCGCTTCCTAACGCCGGGCGAGAAGATCGCCGATTACCTGCATGCGGAGCTGGTAAGAACGCTGGCCAATGACGATGCCGAACAACTTGGTCCGGGCTATCCGGGCCCGATGGCATAATCCGGTTCTCGGTGTAATCGCCGCCGTGGCGGTGCTCGCGACGTTAGCCACGTGGGGCCGCGCCGCGGCCGCCGATCCGCTCGCAGAACTGAAGTCCGGCGTGGCCGCGCTCGACGCCCAACGCTATGCCGCGGCGATCGCCACACTGAAGCCGCTGGCGGCGAGCGTGCCGAAGCTGGCGGATTACGCGGCGTGGTTTCTGGCTTCGGCTGAATTCGGATCGGGAAATTTCGCCGCAGTGCCTAAAACCCTGGAGCCGGTGTGGTCGCAAACGCCGCCTTCGCCCCTTTCACCGCGAAGCGTGTTGCTGGCCGCGCGGGCTTACGGGCAGAGCGGCGAGACACGCGAGGCGCTCGATCTTCTCCGCAAGAATTACACCGCGCTGCCGCAGCCCGAAGGAGACCTCGCGATGGCCACGGCGTTCTCCGCGGCTGGCGACCTGGTGAGCGCGGCAGTGTACTACCAGCGCGTCTACTACGGTTATCCGCTGGCGACCGAAGCCGCGCAGGCCGAGGCGGAATCGTCCAAGCTGCGGGCGCAAATGGGCGATACCTATCCGGCGGCTCTGCCCAACGCGATGCTCAGCAGGGCACTCAGGCTGCTGGAGACGGGCCAGCCCGCGCGCGCAAAGAAAGAGCTGGAATCGCTGATTCCGCAGCTTGGAGGAGCGGACAGAGATCTCGCGCTCGTGCGCCTCGGCGTGGCGGACTACGGTTTGAGAGACACCAATGCGGCGCACCGGTATCTGGCGGCGCTTGAAGTTTCCTCACCCGAGGCGGACGCCGAGCGGCTGTATTACCTGCTGCTGTGCGCGCGGCGGCTCAGGAACCAGGAGGAGGTCGATCAAACCACGGATCGTCTCGGGCGCCTATATCCAGGCTCCCGGTGGCGCCGGGAAGCGCTGGTGGCGAACGCGGAGCATTATCTCAACGAAAACCAGATGGAGGCGTACGAGCCTCTCTATCGCGCCTGCTACGAATCGTTCCCGCAAGATCCGCAGGCGGCGTCGTGCCACTGGAAGGTGGCGTGGGGGCACTACCTGCGGCGGCGCGCGGATGCGGCCGACCTGCTGCGCGCGCACCTGCGGCTGTTTCCCGATTCCGAGGACGCCTCCGCCGCGCTGTATTTTCTGGGACGGCTCGCCGAAGCTGCGAGGGTCTCCGGGGTCGCGCGCGGCTACTATGACGAGATCGCGCGCGAGTATCCGAACTATTACTATGCGGCCCTGGCGCGGGAGCGCCTGTCGCAGGTGGACAATACGCCAGCCTCCGCCGCAGTCAGCGGGTTTCTCCGCGGCATTGCGTTTCCGCCTCGCGCGCGAACCAGGAGTTTCGATCCCAATGCTACGGCGCAGGCGCGGTTGGAACGCGCGCGGATGCTGGCCTCGGCGGGCCTGGAGGAATGGGCCGAAGGCGAGCTGCGCTACGGCGCGCAGAACGAAGACCAGCCGCACGTGCTCGCGATGGAGCTCGCCGCGATTTCAAGCAAACGCACGGGTCCGGATCAGGCGATGCGCTACATCAAGCGATACGCGCCGGGTTACCTCTACTTGCCCATCGATTCGGCGCCGCAGGGATTTTGGAAATTCGCGTTCCCTCTGCCTTACCGCATGGAACTGGAGCGCTACTCCAGGAAAAATGGACTCGATCCGTTCCTGGTGGCGGCTCTGATCCGCCAGGAGTCCGAGTTCAACGCCCGGGCCGTGTCGCGCGCCAACGCCCGCGGGCTTACGCAGATCCTTCCCTCTACGGGCCGCGAATTGAGCCGCCGCTTGAAGCTGCGGACGTATTCGGCGGGGCAACTTTTCCAGCCGGTGGTCAGTCTGGAACTGGGAACCTACTACTTGAAATCGATCGCCGACAGCCTGGGCGGGCGATGGGAGGCTGCCCTGGCGGGTTACAATGCGGGACCCACGCGGGCACGTTCCTGGTTGAGCTGGGGCGATTTCCGCGAGCCGGCCGAGTTCATCGAGACCGTGCCGTTCAGCGAGACGCGAGGCTACATCCAGGCCGTGCTGCGCAACGCGGACGTCTACCGGCGGCTGTATGCGTCAGCTAAATGATTCAGGCCATCGACGGGCTCCGTGAATGATCGCCAGGATTTCGATCGCGGCCTGTGAGCTTCGGTAAGCAACCACGTACGGAGCGACGATCAACTCGCGTGTTCCCGCCACGCGCCCTTTGCGGCCGAGGCCAGGATGCCGGCGTAGCTCATCGATCGCGGAGACGATCCTGTCAACCATACCGGCCGCGGCGCCCGGGTTGTCATCCGCAATATAGGCGTGCAACGATTCGAGGTCGCGGAGGCCGGTCGGAGTCCACCGGATCGTCATTTGCGGCGCAGGCGCCGAATGACTTTTTGAGCCTCGGCTTGCGGGACGAACTTCCCGGTTTCGGCCTCACGCAGTCCCTCGCGAATATGTTTCACCTGCCATTGGTGCATCTCCACATATGCGGCCAAGGCCTGCTTGACCACGTAACTCCGGTCCCGGTCCAGAGTACCGGCGATGGCGTCCAGGGCTTCGCGGGTCTCCGAATCGATCCGGACGGTCAGGGTCTGGTGCATAGTGACTACATGGTAGCACACTGTATTACAACTGGTGCCGGTGAATCGTCCGCGGCAAGGTGAGATACTGAAAGCGAATGAAGGACGACTGCTAGAGTTGTCATAGATCCAGGCGACTTGCTTCGCCGCCGGGTGATGGAGGATGTATGTTACCGGTATTTATTCTTCCGGAAACCGTCGCCCACGCGGATGGCTTTGGCAGAGCCATCGCGCTTGAAGACGCCAGCGGCAAGCCTTTGCTGCTGACCTTGGGTATTCATCGGACTCTTGAGCAGGAGAGCCTGGACGTCTCCGTCTGCGGCTCCTCCGACAACGTTAGCTGGCGGTTGCTGGCCGCGTTTCCGCGGAAGTTCTACTGCGGAACCTACTCGATGTATTTGGATCTGTCGCGCCATCCGGAAATTCGCTATTTGCGCGTGCAGTGGGAAATGGGCCGCTGGGACCGGGGGGACCCGGAGACGCTCTTCGGTTTTTCGCTGTTCGCCGAAGAGATGCACGCGCGGGTGGCGGGAGCGGCGTAACCGGGGACGGCAGGGCACGGCCCTGCCGCACATAGGACCCTACAGCCGGTTCATCAGACCGGCGGCGTAACCCGCGCCGAAACCGTTGTCGATGTTGACGACGGTGACGTTGCTGGCGCAACTGTTCAGCATCCCGAGCAGCGCGGCCAGTCCGTGAAAGCTCGCGCCATAGCCTACGCTGGTGGGCACGGCGATTACGGGCGCCGCGACCATCCCGCCCACGACGCTCGGCAGCGCGCCCTCCATTCCCGCGCAGACGATGATCACGCGCGCTTCCGTCAACCGTTCGCGATTCTGCATCAGACGGTGGATGCCGGCCACGCCCACGTCGTGAATGGCGTCCACCTCATTGCCCATCACTTCGGCGGTGACCTGCGCTTCCTCGGCCACGGGCAGATCGCCGGTGCCGGCGCACACCACGGCGATCTTTCCCTTGCCCCGCGGCGTCCGGTCGCGCCAGACGCGCAACGCGCCAGAGACGGGAAAATATTCCGCGTCCGCGTGCTCACGCTTCAGACGCGCGGCCACTTCGGCGCCAATCCGCGTCACCAGCAGGTTTTGGGTTTGCGCCAGCAGAGTCGCGGCAATCACCGACACCTGATCCGCGGTCTTGCCCTGCCCGAAGACCACCTCCGGCATGCCGTGCCGGAGCGCGCGATGATGATCCACCTTGGCGAAGCCGAGGTCCTCGAACGGCATGTGCCGCAGGCGCTCGATCGCCGCGTCGACCTCCACCGCGCCCGCGCGCACCTGGTCGAGAAGCGCGCGAAGCTGGTCGTGATCCATACGTTACCAAGGATAGCTACTTGGGCAGGAGTTCCGTGATCACGGGTCCGGGCAGCTCGGGCTCGGGCCGGCCCATCAGCGCAAGAATCGTGGGCACGAAACTCAAGCTGTCGTACGGCTCGGCGATACGCAGCCCGCGAGGGATGCCCGTGTCATCGCCGCCCGCCGCCAGCAGCACGGAATGCGTGGACGCGCGCAGGAAGGAGCCGTGATTGCCGCCGGGATTGAACCCGCGCACGTTGAAATTCCAATGGTCGCGCGCGAAAACCAACAGATCGGTGCGACGGGACGGAGCAGTGTCCAGTAGTTGCTCGGCAAGCCCGATGATTCCGTTAGAGTAGCGCGTTCGATGCACGGCGCGGAACCACTCCCGCTCGTCATGCCATTGGTTGAGCCAGGTCTCTCGACTCTCCGGCGGGACGTCGAGCATAGGGTCCTCGAACAGCGCCAGAGGAAGCCCCGCCGACCAGCGCGTCATCGGCGCATAATGCAGTTCCAGGCGCCCGGCCTCGTCACGCCGCGTGAGAATGAGAGCCTGGCGATCCGCACCGCCCCACAACCAGATCCCATCTCCGGTGGGCGTCCGCACCGCGATAAAATCCACGGGGTGCGAGGAAACCTCCTTCTGCACGTTGTTGCGCACCGACAGGGCGCTCAGGGCGGCGAAGTAATCCACCGTTCGAAAACTCTTTTCGAGATCGAGCGAGCCATCCGCCCCGAGCACCATGCCATTTGGACCGGGACCGGTGACATAGTGCGCGAGGTCGTGAATCGAATTGGACGGTCCTAGCGACCGAGGCGGGATCAACTCTTCGATCTTGAACTTTCCCGGATCGAAGTCCGACGGATCCAGTCCCAGCAGTCGCGACATCGCCGCCGCGTAGCTGGAGTACTCCCGGCCGACGAGTTCGTCCAGATCGCGCCGCCACGCCGGGCGATTGCGGTCGAGAATCTCGAAGAAGGCGTCGATAGCCGCGTTGCGCACGCGGCCGGGAAGCCGCCGGCGCGTCAACTGGTCGAGCAGAATATGCAGCATATTGAGCTGGTTGTTGCGCAGGCCGATGCTGGCGCGCTCGTTGCCGTCCAGGTCCAGAACCACCGTGGGATACCGCGCGCTCTGGCCTGCCAGATACGCCGGTTCCGGGCTGGGCGTCACCACCTCGGAGACGAACGGGTACAGGCCTTTGATCTTGAACTCGGTCATGGGGTGGCGATTGGTGACGACGTGATGCGCGCCGCCGGCGGCGCTGGCAAACCAGTCCACCAGATTGTAGCCCTGGCTGTAGATTCCCTCGTGCGTGTTCATTCCGTGATCGGAGACCAGCACCAGCGCAGTTGTGCGAGCCAGAGGGCTTTGAGAAATGGCGGTCCACACGCGCCCCACCAGCGCCTCCAGCGATTCGAGGGCGTGCCGCTGGGTCACCCGATCCTCGGTCAGGTGCGCGAGGTGGTCGAACTCGCCGGTGAAGTAGTCGAGATAGCGCACCTGGGGATTGTTGAGCGCCGCGATCAGCTCGCGCTCGGTCTGCTCGTTGACCGAGCTGGACATCGAAAAGCCGGTTTGCCACTCATCGAACAGTTCCTTGAGGGAGCGCGAGGTGAACCTGCTCATGAGGCTGCCCCGGAGCGTCTTCCAGCGAACGCCGCGTTGCAGCAGTTGGAATCCCTGGTAGCGCTGCTCCGGGGGAAACCGGTCGATCAGCAGCGGCACGCCGCGCTGGTCGAGCAATTCGACGCCGGGCATGTCTGCGCGGCTGGCGGCGCTGCCAAGATAGAACGGGAAGAAGTTCAAGTAATCGTAGACACGGAAGTTGTACCGGTCGTACTCGGCGTTGCCGCGGATCTCCAGATGGCGCCCGGTGTCGAGCAGCGACCAGGATGGCGCGGAGAGGCTCAGCCCGCGCACGTAAAAGTTGTCCAGGCGCGCACCGTTCCGGCCGAAGACATGACTGATCCATGGAAGCCGCTGGGGGAGTCCGTCCGCGACTTCGAAACGTTCGAGCAAATCCTCCGGCAGTCCATCCACTTTTAGAATGACGACCCGGTTGACCTCCGCCACGGCGGGCATCGCGCTCGCAACCGCGGCCAGCAGGGCCAGCGCGCTACTGGCCGCCGCCCGCATTGGCTGCCTCGATGGTTTTCGGTTCTTTCTCGCGACGGGAGTTCAAGCGGCGAGCCAGACCCTGAGGATCGTCCGCATAGCGCATCAGGGCCGCGTACTGGCGCTGTGCGGTGGCGGCTTCGTCGAACACGCTGTTCTCCAGCGGATTCACGCCGAGGATTTCCAGGCGCATCTGCAATTCCTTGCGAAGCTCCGAGTCGAGCGACGGGTCCATCGCCAGCCACTCCCGCATTTGCGAGTACGCGTTCAGCCGCGCCGCGCGATTGTTGGCTGCGCCGTGGCGCTCCGTGACGAAGTTCCACGTCCAGGATCCGGCCAGGTAGGGCCAGTTGCCCCACTTCGAGACTCCGAGCACGCCACTCAGCGTGTCGGTAGCCGCGCGCCGCAGCATTTCCCGGCGCCGGGGCGCGTGGGTATTACGGAAGTCGACCAGCAACAACGGCACTTTCGGATAGTCGAGACTGTACAGCGCCAGCGGAATCAATTCGACTTTCCGGGCGCTGGGTGCATCCGGATCGGTGCGGCGGCCCTCCTCGTCGAAATAACGCGTCTGGGTGTAGCCGGTCCACTCTTTCAGGCGCCGATCGCGATACGGGTCCGCGATCCGCAGAAACTGCGGGTCCCAATGGCGCTCCATCAAGTCCTGTCGGGCGATCCACAGGAGCGCGTGGGTGTAGGATCCATTCAACCCCAGCGGCTCGAACACCAGGCCGTTGGCCTCGGCGCGTTGGCGCAGCAATTCCCAGTTGTGTCCGCGCTCCTCTTCGGTGCGCGCGCGCTGTTTGAAGTAGGCCTCCGGGAGGCTTTCTGTCGAAACCAGTCCTCCCAAAGCGGTTTTGGCGAGGGTGAGCCGAGCCTGGATCTCGAGCAGCTCCTGTTCGCTCAGCACGGCTTTCCCTTCAGGTGCGTCTTCAAGCTGGGATAACACGGCGAGCGCTTCGACGAGGCGCCGGCGCCGGTCGTCCAGCGCGTTGTTGCGATAGCTGCGCGTGGCGCTGCGGATCAGCGCACCGTTGGAATCGAGGGCCATGACCTGCGTCACCGATCCGGCCAGCGCGGTCCACACCGGACGCGACGTTGCGCTTAGGTCGATCAGCGGGACGGGCGTCTGCGCGGTGTTCTGACCGGTATCCGCGCGCCAATAAAAAAAGGGGAGGAAAGCCGCGGCGCGCTGAGCCAAACTTGGCCTGGCTGAGGTAAGCACCCAGACGTAGCGGAGGCGATTGTGGTCGCGGAGCAGGCTGACGAAGGGAATTTCCGTGCCGGCGGCCGAACTGTCGAGCTCCGGCGCGGAGGGAAGGTGTCCAAATACGGTGAGCAACTCGGCTCCCCCCGCGACCTCCCGGCGTTCTACTCGCAATTCCGGCCCCGCTGCCAGGGCGAGGGCCGGAACGATCACCAGCCACCAGCGCATGCGCCTCTCCAAAATATATCAGACCCCCGGGAGCGCATTTTCGTTTCCTGCCAACGGAGGCAGGCGACAAGATCGCCTGCCCCACAATCCATCCTGAAACACCGGGCCGCCGGTGAAGCTCTTAAGATTGAGACATGACTACCACGTTGTTTCTCCTGTTCTGCGGAGTAGCGCTTGCTTCCGCTCCGCTCCAGCCCATCACCTTTGAGCCAAACGTCGGCCAGACGGACTCGCGTGTGAAGTACATCGCGCACGCCGCCGGCTCCACGCTGTGGCTGACCGCCGATGGCGCGACGCTCGGGTTGAGCCGGAAGGCCGGTCAGGCCGTGCTCAAGCTCCGCTTCGAAGGCGCCGCTTCCGAGCCGCCGATCGCGGGCGAGGAGCCGCTGCCCGGCGTCAGCAACTATTTCCTCGGGAGCGATCCCAGCCACTGGCGCACCGGCGTCAAGCAGTTTGGCAAAGTGCGCTATCGCGATGTGTATCCCGGGGTCGATGTCGTGTTCTACGGGGACCCGGAGCGGCTCGAGTACGACTTCATCCTCCAGCCGGGCGCCGATCCCGCAAAGATCAGATTGGCGTTTGACGGCGCCGACCGCATGACCGTCGATACGGAGGGCGACCTGGTTCTGGACATCGGCGGCCGGGAGATTCGCCATCACAAGCCCCGGATCTATCAAGGCCGGAAACCGGTGAACGGGCGATTCGTTATGCTCGGCGACCGGCGAGCGGGTTTCGCGGTCGATTCCTATGACGCGTCACGCCCGCTGATCGTCGACCCGATCATGACCTACGGGAGTTTCATTGGCGGCTCCGGGGGCGACTACGCTTTGGCCCTCGCTCTGGACCCGCGGGGCAATATCTACATCACAGGCAGCACCAATTCTCCCGATTTTCCGGTCAAAGCGGGTTTCGGCAACAACAACCGGAGCAGGTACCCGGTCGCGTTTGTCACCAAGATCGACCCGAGCGTCGTGGGCCCTTTGTCGCTGGTGTACTCGTCGTACCTGGGCGGCACCAACGAGGATCACGCGCAGGCCATCGCGGTCGACTCCTCCGGCAGCGCGTACATCGCCGGCACCACTTTCTCGACCGATTTCCCTCTCAAGAACGCCTTCCAAAACACTCTCAGCCAGGCGTTGAACTGTGACGGGGATGTGTGCGAGCACGGATTTGTCAGCAGGATTTCCGCCGACGGAACAACCCTGGTGTATTCTTCTTTCCTAGGTGGATCGAACGCGGACGACCCCTTCGGGATCGCGGTGGATAGTTCCGGCAGTGCCTACGTGGCCGGCCAGACATTCTCGGCTGATTTCCCCACTAGGGGGTCGCCGTATCAGAGCGCACTCAGCGGCGCGAGCGACGGGTTTCTTAGCAAGATCTCGCAGGATGGAACAACGCTCGTTTACTCGACCTTCTTCGGCGGGGAGAGTGACGACTGGTTCAATCGCATCTCCCTCGATTCGGCCGGCAACGCGTACTTGGCGGGTTCCACCTACTCGGGCCACGCGCCAGTCACGTCGAACGCATTTCAGATGAACCTGGCAGGAACCTCGTCGGCGCTGGTGGTGAAGTTCAACGCCGCGGCCAGCGGCGCGGCCGGGCTGGTCTATTGCACATACCTGGGCGGGACTGGCGGTGACACGGACGGAGTCGGAGTGGCCTCCGATGGAGGCGGCAGTATCTATATCACCGGCGGGACCACGTCGCCGAACTTTCCGGTGAGCGCCGGCGCGTTCCAGAACAAATATGTCGGTGCTCGATCCAGAGACCCTAATTTGTTTTTCTTTAACAACGCGCCGGGAGACGCTTTCGTCACCAAGCTAATCCCTTCGACCCAAGGCGCCGCGCAACTCGCCTATTCGACCTATCTCGGCGCCGACGGCGACGATCAAGGCACCGCCATCGCCGTCACCAGAGGCGGCCTCATCGCTGTCGTCGGAGGAACCGACTCCGTCGCATTTCCGGTCACCACCGATGCGTTTCAGCCGTTCCCGGTCGGGACCGGCAACTTGAAAGGGTTCCTCGCTCGCATCGACCCGTCGCTATCCGGAGCGGCTTCGGTTCGCTACCTGACTCTGCTGGGCGGGACCACGACGGATATCCTCTACGGCGTGGGCGCCGATAGCAGCGGCGATTTTGTGGCTGTCGCCGGCGAGACGCTTTCCGGCGACATACCCGTAACGCCCACGGGCTATCAGGGCAAGTACGGGGGCTCCAGAGGTGGTGACGGCGACGCCTACGTGGCCCGATTCGATCTCTCCACAATCGGGCCTTTGATCGGATCGAGAGACAACAGCTACGTCTTCACGAGCACGAGCTTTACCGCCACGGGTTTGTCGCCCGGACTGATCTTCAGTCTCGGTGGCACGGGACTCGGCCCGGCGGTTCTCCAGGGCCCGGCGCTCGATCCTAATGGAAAGGTCGCGACGACCATTGCCGGCGTTCAGGTGCTCGTGAACGGGACGCCCGCGCCATTGATTCACGTTTCCGACACTCGCATCGACGCCGTGGCGCCGTACGGGATCGCCGGCCTGGTTGGAGGCACGGTGAACGTTCAAGTGATCAACAACGGCATGGGCAGCAACGTTCCGAATACGTTGGTGGTTGCCACGGCGCCGGGCATTTACTCGCTGGGCAACAATCAGGGCGCCATCCGGAACCAGGACGGGAGCGTGAACGGCCCCAATAATCCGGCGGCGCAAGGCTCGACCATTCAGATCTTTGCGACGGGCGAGGGCCAGCTCTCCCCGCCGGGAGTCGACGGGCAACTAGAATTTGGTCCGAATTTTCCCAAGCCGCTCGCCTCGGTTGAAGTGACGATTGGGGGCATCCCGGCAGCGGCCGTTACCTACGCCGGGACGGTGGGACAATCGTTCGACGGGTTCTTCCAGGTGAACGCAGTGCTTCCTCCCGGTGTCCCATCCGGGGCGGTACCGGTGGTGATAAGCGTGGGTGGCAAGGCCAGCCTCTCGCAAAATGTCGTTGTAAGGTAAGCAGTTACAGGCGGAGTCGTAGAGGGACGCGAAGCGGTGGTATATGGAATTCCCCTGCGACTCAGCGTATGATCGGGCTGCTGGGAGTGGTCCAGACGCTTCTAGGGACGGTCGCGTTGCCGGCCGTCCTACGCCCTGTTCGCACTCCCAGCGCTTCAGGATCGCGCAATATGAGCGCGATTTCTATCCACCGGATGGCCTATTTCGACACTGAAAAGTCCTAGAATCACGGGGAGAATATCCGAAATTCGCCTATAATTCCACCCGTTCACCCGCCGGCTCCAGCGGATAGCCGCGCTCGCGCCAGGCGTCGTAGCCGCCTTCGAGCGGGCGGACGCGCGTGATGCCCTGCTCCGTTTCGCCCACAAAATTGACAACGTATACACGATAGCAATATCCTATTGCCTTGAACGCACATGAAACAGAAGCGTGTGATACCAGCCTTCAAGACTGCTGTTGAGGAAGCGAAGTGGTGGTACGAAAATCGCAAAGCGTTGGACCAGGACCTTGTGGAAGCCTCGAAGATGGGCGGACTGAAGCGCCTCAACCAGGCAACCCTGAAGGCCCGGTTAGCCGCTTCCAGGGCGCGAGTGGTTTCGATCCGGCTGCCGGAGAACGACATCGCGCTCGCGCGCCGGCAGGCGGCTCAAAAAGGTCTGCCGTACCAAACCTACATCAAGTCACTGCTGCATCAAGCGCTCCGGCAGTCCCGGTAGCCTTGGCCGGCTCCAGCGGAAAGCCGCGCTCGCGCCAGGCATCGTAGCCGCCTTCGAGCGGGCGGACGCGCGTGATGCCCTGCTTTATCAACAGCAGCGCCGCACGGGCGCTGGTGGCTTCGTTTGGTCAAGAGCAGTAGAGCACCACGTCGCGGTCGCGCGGGATCTCGCGGGCCTGCTGCTCGATTTCGCGGCGGTTGAACCAGATCGCGCGAGGCAGCTTGTCCTCGACTTCTTCCGCCACGCGCAGGTCGATCACCACCACTTCATCGAGACGCTGCATTAGCTCCTCCGGAGTGATGCGCGCCACCAGCAGGCTCTTGATGAAGCGCCGCCGCTTCCAATATTTCCAGGCAAACCACAGCGCCAGCGACCCTCCCACGATCATCGCGAGCCCGGAGCCCGTCCGCATCACCACCGCGGCCACATCCTCAAGCTCCGTGCGGAAGGCAAAGCCGAGGCCCATGAAGCTGCTCGCCCACAGGCTCGCGCCCAGGGTATCGGCCCCGAGAAACTTCCACCACGGCATCCGCGAGAGGCCGGCCATGGGCGCCGCCACCGTGCTCAGCCCGGGAAAGAACTTGGCGATCACCAGCGCCCACACGCCCAGCCTGCGAAACCAGTAGCGGGTCGTGCTCACGCAGGAGTCGGGCTCCATAGAGATGCGGCACAGCTTCTTCAGAACGGAGCTGCCCTTTCCCCGGCCCACCAGGTACCAGCCGCTATCGGAGGTGAGCGCCGCGGCCAGCACACTTCCCGCGGCCAGGGCGAAAGAATACTCTCCCGATCCGATCAGCGCCCCCATCGCGAGAAGGAATGGTATCGCGGGGATGGGCATGCCCGCCTGCTCGGCCAGCACCACGGCAAACAGCACGGCGTAGCCATGTTGAACCAGGAAGCCGAGAAGGTGGTGCATGCTGTTTAGGATACACGAGACCCCCGAAAAGTATCAGCTTTTTTCGGGATTCATGACCGCAATGTAGCCCAGGTTGCGATAGAGCTGCTTGTAGTCGAGACCGCAACCCACCACGAACCGGTCCGGGATCTCGAAACAGCGGAAATCGACGGGCACCTGGACGATCCGCCGCACGGTCCGGTCGAGCAGCGTGCAGATCCCCAGCGAACGGGGGCTGCGGCCGGCGAGCGTTTGCAGCAAGTAGCGCGTGGTGAAGCCGGTATCGACGATGTCTTCGATCAGTAGCACGTCCTCGTCCTGGATCGGCTCGTCGAGGTCCTTGGCGATGCGCACCATGCCGGGAGGACCGGAGGAGGAGCCGCCGAAGCTGGAGATCGAGAGGAAGTCGATCTTCACGGGAAGTTCGATCGCGCGCGCCAGCGCCGTGAGAAAGAATACCGATCCTTTGAGCACGCCGATCAGCTTCAGGTCGCGGCCGCGATATTTTTCGTCGATTTCGGCCGCCACCTCGCGGATGCGCGCGGCCACCTGCTCTTCGGTGAACAGGATGCGCTCGATGCCCTCCGGCGTCACGAGGCCGCCACCCTCAGACCGTATTTGAAGATGAGATCCTGAAAATCCTTCTGATAGAACACCTGGATGTTGACGTGTGGATAGATCGCGCGCAGGAGTTTGACCTTGCGATTTTTTCGCGTCACCAGAGACTGCCTCATGGTCGTGAGCTCGACATACAGATCGAATTCCGGCAAATAGAAATCGGGCGTGAACGCCTCCATCACGCTGCCGTCCTTGTCCCACTGTAACGGGAAACTGCGCGGCTCGTATTCCCACGGAATGCGATAGAAATCGAGCAGATTGGCGAACAGTTCCTCGCTGGGGTGGCCGAATGCGACTCGCTTGAGATGGGCGCGTCCGGCGGGCACGATGCCGTGCCGCGACAACTGGAGCCGCGTCTGGAACTGGAGCTGCGCCTCGGCCGCGGCGGAAAGGAACCCGTGTTGTTCCAGGCCGCGCGCCTTGGCCGCCGCGCTGAGGATTTCGGCCATCTGGGCGGCGTCCAGGGATTCGGCGTTGAGCGTCACGTCAAAAGCGTCCAGGGTGGCGGCGCCGCGGCCGAACCGGGCTTTGTGGATCCGCCGGGCCTCGGCGTCGAGACCGGCGAGCGCCTTGCGGGCCTCCGGGCGCTCCAGCCGTTGGTCGAGCATCAGATTGCCAGTGCGCCGCGCGTCCGGCGCCACGACCCCCACTCGCAGCAGCATCGGCATCGGCTGGAACAGCGACTCAGCGCCGGCCAGCGCCACCACCAGATGGTGCTCGCTCGCCATCCGGGCCAGGATCGAGACCACGGCGAAGCGCCAGGCACGGTCCGGAACAGCAGCGTCGCCAAATTCCTCGCCGATCCACTGCGCCACGCGCGCTTCGGTGACCATCTCGAAGCGCAGCAACTGCGCGGCGCCGTGAGCCACTTCCTCCCAGCGCGACGCCGGAGCGCCGGAAATCGTCAGCAATGCCATCGGCTACTTGCCAGAATACCAGCGCTGGCGGGCGGGACACTCGCCCCAACGATGAAAAGATCCGCTTGTGAGGATGGTTCTCCCAGTACTAGAAAAATGTCGATTTTTCTTGCCAACCTTACCCCCCAGTGATAATCTGCAAGAATCTCAACTCTTAGAGGAGAACCCATGCCGTGTATCCGTTTTGCGGGGGCGTTGCTATGCCTCACTGCGTCTCTTATCCTTCATGGACAGACGCCTCAGGAAGCTGTCACGACTCGCCCTGATAGTAGTGCCGTGCCCCGGCTCATTCAGTACAGCGGCCTGCTCAGGGACCGCTTGGGGAAGCCCCTCACAGGCGTGCAGGGCGTGACTTTCGCGTTCTATCAGGATCAAGGTGACAATACCCCCCTGTGGCTGGAAACGCAGAACGTCACGGCCGATGCCGACGGTCGATTCATCGTCTTGCTGGGGGCAACGCAGCCGGGAGGGCTCTCACTGGATTTGTTCACCTCCGGCCAGGTGCACTGGCTGGGAGTGCGAGCGGACGCTCTGGAAGAGCAACCGCGTACCCTGCTGGCCAGTGTTCCGTACGCGTTAGTGGCAACTCGCACCGAAGCCGCGCCTGTCGCCACCGGCGCCGCGGCCGAAAGCCGGGCCGATTCCACCCACCCCATCCGAGCCGCTGCGCCTCCTAACAACGCTGAAAGGGCTCCGGCATTTGAAGCTACCAACTCGACCGGCCCGGGGGTCTTTATAAACGCCACCAGCGGCCCGCCTCTGCTGGTCTCTTCCCAGACCAAGGTCGCGAATCTGAATGTCGACCTTTTGAACGGCTTCCATGACACGGATTTCGCGAAGATCGCGGGCGGGAATACGTTTAGCGGTACCCAGGCCGGCAAGTTCACCGGCGACGGCTCCGGGCTGACCAGTCTGAACGCTTCCAACGTGGCAACGGGCACTCTGGCTCCGGCCCGCGGCGGGACGGGCCTATCTGTTTGCGCCGACGGCCAGGTGCTCAAGTGGAGCGGCGGCCTAACGGGCCTCTGGACCTGCGGAACCGACAACAGCAACCTCGGAACCGTGACGAATATCGCTACCGGCAACGGCTTGACCGGGGGGCCCGTTACCTCAGCGGGAACCGTCAGCATGATGACGTGCCCGAATACACAAGTGCTGACATCGGTCAACGGAACCTGGAACTGCGGTTTCCCCAACGTGGGAACCATCACTTCGGTGGTGCCGGGCAGCGGCTTGACCGGAGGCGGCTCCACTGGCGGAGTGACGCTCACGATCGACCCATCCGTGATTCCGAAGCTCGGCCTCGCCAACACTTTCACCGCACCCCAGAAGGTCACGGCCGGGAGCGGGCCAGGTCCCATCGCTGTCGCGGAATCGGCTGCAACGCTAAAGAACGGCGCCATTCGGGCGGTCAGCCCGGCTCCCAGCGCCGCGGCGCTCTCCGGCATCCAGACGGATACGACCGGCACGACCTACGGCGTCTTCGGGCAAGACAACAGCCCCGGCGGTTTCGGCGGCGGCTTCCAGAACAACAACGCCAACGGGTCGAGCCTTTCGGCTTTCGACAGTACCGACGCCGAAGCCTTCACCGTTCGCGGCAACGGCAACGTAGGCATTGGCGCCAACAGTGGCCTCGCGCGTCTGACGGTAAGAGGCAAGGCGTCGTTCACCGCCACTGGCACGGTTTCGGTCACTGCCGGCTCGGCAACGGTCACCGGAAGCGGTACGAAATTTCTGACCGAGGTCGCCGTGGGCGACGTCATCGTTATACCGGGCGAGGGCTCCATTCCGGCCGTGTCCATACAATCCGACCTGTCACTCACTGTGGCGACCGCTTTCTCCACTCCCGCCACCGGGGCTATGGCCACGGTTATACCCAGCATGTTTCGAGCCGACGATGCTTCAGGCATGACCAGACTGGTCGTAGAGGGTGACGGAGTTGCCCAAATCGGACTGGCAGGTACAGCAGGACAGCGTCTCGTTGTTAATGGGGTAGAGTCCACAATGGACGGAGTCGACGGGTCGATCATCTTGCGTAACGACGCTCCTGGCGGAGCAAGTCCCAGCGGAACAGGACCCTGGTTCCTGCGCGCGGGAGCCACAGGCACCAATACTCCCGCAGGGGGTTTTAGCATCTCTCAAGGCCGCGCCATCTACCGGCTGGTGATCGACGGCACCGGTCAAGTCGGCATAGGCACGACCACCCCAGGAAAGAAGTTGGATGTGCAAGGCGGCCAGATCAACGCCTCGGGCGGGTTGTGCATGAACGGCGATTGCCGGACGGGGTGGTCGGCAGTGGGCGGGACCGTGACGCAGGTGAACACCGGCATAGGGTTGACCGGCGGCCCAATCACGACCACCGGTACCGTGAGCTTAAACACGTCCTACACCGACGGCCGTTACGCCCAACTTGGTGTGACAAATACGTTCACAACGGCGCAAATCATCGGAGGCGACCTGAGCGTCACCGGCGGAGACCTCAACCTGCCCGACACGGCCAATGCCAGCACGGGCGTGGTCAAGTTTGGCGGTGTTGCTTTTCTGCACGGCTATCCGAATCATTCAAATACGTTCCTCGGTGCGTCGGCGGGCAACTTTAGCACCGCTGGCGTGGGGCTAACCGCCGTGGGCAACGGCGCCCTGTCCTCCAATACTGCTGGCAACAGCAACACCGCCGTGGGCAACGGCGCCCTGTTCTCCAATACAACTGGCAACGGCAACACCGCCACCGGTTTTGGAGCCCTCAACGCGAACGCAGGCAACCGTAACACGGCCATGGGGGCGGCGGCTCTGCTGTTTAACGTCTCTGGCGCCGGGAACACGGCGATGGGTCAGGCCGCCCTCAGGGGGAGCATCTTCGGCAACTTGAACACCGCTGTGGGCCAGCTTGCATTAACCGCGAACAACGGCCAGAACAACACGGCCGTCGGGCAAAACGCTCTTGCATCCGACGTCTCAGGCATTGGCAATACCGCACTCGGGTGGCAGGCCGGGGTAACAGCCAACCCGGCGAACGCCAACAACGGAGGCTCCTACAATACATTTATCGGGGCCAATTCCGGGCCTGGAACTGTAGGGGGGGGACTCAGCAACGCGACGGCGATCGGCGCTAATGCGCTGGTTTCCGCGCCCAACTCGCTCGTGCTGGGCGACGGGACCGTCAACGTCGGCATCGGGACGTCCACTCCGCTTGACACATTGCACGTGGTTGGGAACATACGAGTGTCCGGCTGTCTCTGGGATGGGACAACCGTCTTTGCGGGGGCCTGCGCTTCCGACGAACGGTTCAAGCAGAACGTGAAGGCTTTTGCGCCATCGCTGGAGAACGTGGCGCGCTTGCGGCCGGTGGAGTTCGAGTGGCGCACGGAACAGTTTCCGGAGCGCCGCTTTGGTAGCGGCCGCAGCTACGGCCTAATTGCACAAGAGGTCGAGAAAGTATTGCCGGGACTGGTGACCCAGGACGAGCAGGGGTTCAAGGCCGTGAAGTACAGTGCGCTACCGTTGCTGACCCTCGGTGCGCTCCAGGAATTGAAAGCACAGAAGGATGAATTGGCCGACTTAGTCAAAGCACAGCAGGCGCAGATAAAGCTTCTACAGGAAGCGGTCGGGGCGCTGCAGGAACGCCTGGGTGTCGAAGTTGGTCGGGGCAAGCAGTAGACGGCAGGAATACCTCCATCGGTCGGCTGGCAAATCGGGGGTCCGCCTGTCCGGGCAGCTTTCATTATGCCGAACTCCCGAAGGAAGAGGTAGAGAAGCGAGCGGACCTGGCGCAACCTACGCGGGTACGACACGCAGCCGTCGATTCGTCCGTGTTCGGTAAACTGTGAAATCGCGCCGGTCCAGCGTGAATACGGTATGGATGTTCTCCCGTTCGGCCAAGTGCACAAGCGCCGCGTCGGCCAGTTGTGCACCCATCTTGGCGTAACGCGCGAGAAAGCGAGCCAACTCAGCCGCCGCAGCCGCATCCAACGGGAGTAACGACAAGAAGCCCCTATCCAGCGCAGCCAGCAGCTGCTGAACGTGGGAAGGGTACCGCCGCAGAAGCCAGGCAGCTTCCGTCAGCACTGGCCAACAGGTGAGCAGGGGCGGCTGAATCTCGCGGAGTTGCACGACGCACGCCTCGTGATGCAGGTCACGGGCGGAAAAGATCGCCACCAGCGGCCCAGTGTCGGCGAGCACCCGGTGGAGAGTCACCCTCCGAAGCCCCGAAAATGCTTGCGGTTGGTGCTTAGATCGCGCGGAGCCCTCTTGATGCTTCCGATGATACCGAGGCGCATGGCGAGGTCATAGCAGCTCTCCTGCTTTCGGACTTTCCGGACGTGTTCGCTGAGGGCTTCGCGAACGACGTCCGACACGCGCCGTCCCTCGTTTTCAATCACTCGGCGCAGATCGGCCGGAATGCGAATGGAAAGCCGGTCCGAACTCATGTCCCCATTGTAGCATCTGTCTGACGTCCATCTATCCGTGTCAGACGCTCAGAATCCGCCGCGCGGGCGATACCCGGGCCGCGCCTGCACCCGATACTTCTTGCCCACGTCCGACACCACCTCGACGGTGATCTTGCGGAACCCTTCGTTGGGGTTCGGCTGCGGATAGTAGGTGACGGTGTAGGAATTACCCAGATCCTCGCGGATCGCTTCGAACGCCTCCACCTGCTTCTGCCAGGTCTTGGCGAAGTAGGATTTGCCGCCGGTGCGCGTGGAGATGCGCTTAAACACGCTCGACGAGATGGGATCTTTGGTCACTTCGTTGGTCGAGATGACGTAGATCGGAATCCCTTCGTCCTCGGCCACGGCGCGGACGTCGTCGGGCGCCACCATGCTGGCATTGTCCGGGCCATTGGAAAACACGATCACCACCTTGCGCCCCGGCACGCGCGCGGCGTCCCGCAGCGTGAGCAGCAGGCAGTTGTACAACGCCGAATCGTCGCCAGCCACGGCTTTGCGCAGGCCGAAGATGGCGTCGTTGTGGTCGCGCGACAGCCCCGCGGCCCTCGACAGGTTGCGGCTGTACGTGTACACGGCCACCGAGTCGGCGCGATCCAGCCCGCGGATGAAATCGGCGATCGCGTCCGAGGCGTAGACGAATCCCCGGTACATGTAGTTGCTGGTGTCGTAGAGCACGAACACGTTGGTGCCGACGAAAGCATCCGAGCGCCCTTCGGCCTTGCCTTCGTCCGACACCACGACCGGCTTGGGCGTGCCGTCCTCGGCGAACTCGACCGGAGGCTTGTTGCCTTCGGCGAAGGTGTTGAGCTTCTGCGGAATTCCGTCCTCGAGGATCCGAAAATCCTTGGGCTTGAGGCCGTTGACGTAATGTCCCTTGTTATCGCTGAGCGTGAAGCTCAGCACCACCATGTCTACTTTGACGCGAAAAATCGGACGATCCTGCGCCACGGCGATGGTAACGATCGCGCCTAGAGCAATCAACGCCAGGAAGAAGCCTAATTTGCGGTTCAAGGTGATTTATCCCCCGATCAAAAATCCGCGGCCGGCTGTTTATGCGCCTTCTGCCGTACATCCTCGCCCACCATTCTAAGCGATCGCAACAGCGCGGGCCAATCCTCCAGGTGGGTGGCGAAAATGCGTTCCACGGTCTGCTGCGTCCAGACCGGAATCAGCACGTTCAACTGGGCCGGAGCGACGTGCGTTTCGTCGGCCAGCGCGGCGTAGTAAAGCAAGTTGGATTCCCAGCTCTCGGCCAGGATGCGGCTCGAATATCCCATCAGCGTCGGGAACGTCCGCAGATTGAGCAGCTCCGGCTGGAAGGAATTGGCGAGCGTCGGCTTGGGTGTGCCGAAGACCCGCGAGATCGCGCGCGGGCTGACGGCGTCCCCGGCCTCGGCCGCCAGTTTGCGGATATCGGCGGCGATGGGCGATTCGCGATCCTGCGGCGCCATTTCGAGCGCCAGCAGATACATTTCCGACGGTACGACGTTCTCCTCGGCCAACTGCACATCTCCCGAGGCGAGCAACTGGTCGAGCTTGCTCAAGCGCGCCGGCGGCGCGTAGCGGTCGAGCACCGCCAGCACCTGCTTCCGGTAATCGGCGCTCAGCGCGCTCTCGGCGAGCAGCGTCTCGGCGTAGGCCATGTGCATGCCCACCCAGTGGAGCTGCGCGGGGCTCACGTCCCACCAGCGCGGAATCACCGCGCTCAGGATCATCTGCGGTACCAGGTCGCCCCAGATGAGCGCCTGCTCGCGGGACGGAATGAGGAAATTCTGCTCTGCCTCCGCCAAGCCGTAGGGCAGCGTTGCCAGTGAGCCCACCATGCGCCCGCCGGCGTTGGCCGGCCATCCGGTGCCGTAGACTTCGGTCGGCTTCCAGGTCTGGTTGGCGCCCTGGATGCCGATGAAATCGTGGCTGCGCACGAACAGCGGATTGGTGTGGAGCACCTGCGCCCCCGGCGGGGCGTAGTGAATATAGTTGAACCCCACCAGCGTGTCGCGCAGGAACGGAGCCAGCGTCCCGCGCAGCTCCCTCAGCTTCTGGGCATCGCTCGCTCCCTTTTCGATGGACGCACGCAAATTCAGCTTGCGCTGCGCGTCGATGTGCCGGTCGGTCCAGTAGCCGAACGCGAGCGAGCTCTTCTCGGTGCTGCTCAGCGCGCTCCGCGGCAACTGAATCTCGGAAATCCGCGAGGCCAGCCGCGCGGCCAGCGCGGTGTTGAGCTTCTCCCCGCGCGCGACGCTTTCCAGGTTGTCGGCCAGCTCGAACAGGGTGTTCAGCGGCACTAGCCTCTGCGCCTCAAAGACGCGGATCATGTCCTCCACCACCTGCTGGTGGGCGTCGGAGGAATTGGCGGCGCCGGTGCCGGCCAGCAGATCGATCATGCGGTCGTGCGGCTGCGCATTATCGGCGGAATGCGCCGCTTTCAGAAGAACGCGCACGCCGTTGCGCCCGCCGTCGAACACATCGCGCTCGCTCAGGATCTTGGCGAACGGTTCGAGCGTCGCCGCCAGCGCCGCGTCGGATTCCCTCGCCGGAATGGATCCCTGCCGGACGAAAATCTGCCACAGCGAAATCAGCGACTGCATGGTGCCGGCCGCGTCGGCGCGCAGGGCGAAATCCTTGATCTGGCCGATGGCGCGGGTGGTGTCGAGGAACGACAGGACGGTCTTGTCGGAGACGTCGCTCGCTTCTGAAAACAGCGGGTACTGCGCGCTCATGGCGCGGTATTCGCGCGCCAGCCGGTCCACGGTCGCCGCCTCCAGCGGCCGCGTGCGATTGCGCTCCACGTCGCTCAGAGCCATGAAAATTTTCAACGGCTCGTTCTCCACGGCCTTGCGGCACAACCCGAACAGCGCCTCGAGCACGTCGTCGGGCTCCTTCCAGCCGGGGGCGGCCTTGGTGAGCCGGGCGTCGTACTTGCCCTGGGGAAAATTCACAAACAGGTTTTTCCAGATCTCGAGCGAGCCCGGCAGATGCGGCCGCCCGGAAGCGTCCAGACGCAGGCGCGTGGTCAGCAACATCATGTCGGTGTTGGAGCGGAACACGGGCCGCGCCGGACCGGGGCTGGTGACGCGCCCGCGAATGGCGCCGTAGAATCTCTTCAAGCGCTCGGGCTCAGTGAGATAATCCTTCACCGGGCCGTTGATCCGCGCCAGCGCGTCGAAGTAGCTGGCCATCCAGCCGTCGTCCCTCAATAGCAGCCGTTCAAAAAACGCCGCGCCTCTTTCCGGAGGAATGCCCGCCAGCTCCGCCCACATTTTCTCGGAGCGCGCGCCGCCCGGCACCACCGCCTTGCCGTCGCGGATCTGGAACATCGCGCCGAAGAAGCCCAGCACGTGCCCGTAGATTTTCAGCCGGGGCGCCGGGATCGCCTTGCGCAGTTCCTCGGCCGTCTGCGGATCGAGCTTCGAAAGACCCAGGTACAGACGGCAAAGAGACGGATCGGAAATGAAGTAGTCGATAAACTCGCCCTGCGTCTTGTCCTTGGCCGACTGCCAGTACTCGGCGGTATAGAGGACCGGAACGCGTGTCGGGTGATAGTCGAGCGAGAAGGGGCGGTTGGTGCGCAGCGCCTGCTCCAACTCGGCCAGAGGGAAGCCCGAGTCGATGGTGAGAAACGCGCGTGAGGCGTTGACGGTCTCGAGAACCACGTCGGAGCCACAGCCGCCGCGCATGCGGTAGCCCAAAATCCGCAGAATGTCTCCCGTCTCGGTCGACTCGCAGGCCTGGATGCGGACCGTCTTGGACTCCCCGCCCAGACGCTCGATCTCGCGCGCCTGCGAGATGTACCGCACCACCAGCTTCAAGTATTCGGTCTGCTCCAGCGCTTCATTGGCGCTGACGGCCTGGTATCCGTTGGTGACGACGTTGCGCGCCAGCGCGGTCAGCAGGTCCTCCGGCCTCAGGTCCGGCGCGAGCGCGGCCATTCGGGCGAACGAGCGCAGCGGCCCGGGGATTTCGACGAAGCTCTGCGTCGCGGCAGCGGCGGGCGACGGCGGCAGCGTCAGACCTCTTCCTCCCGCCGTGCGAAACGCATCGAGGTGCCGATCCGCTGCCGCGCGATCCCCCTGGACCATGTCGAGCAGGGCCAAGCGCCGATTTACGAGCGCGCGGTCGTTCGGGCTGGCGTTGTTGCGCGCCAGAGCCTGGTCGAGCCGGGCGTAGGCTGCGCGCGCCGCAGGATCGCGGTGACGGTCCAGGAACTCGGCGTAAGCGCGCAGAGCGGGGGCGTTGTTCGGAGCCGCCTCGGCGGCCTTTTGCAGACGCTCGCGCGCTTGCTGGCCTTCGCCTCTGCTTTCGAGCTGCCAGGCCTCGCCGGTGAGGTCCTGCGCGGACACCCCCACCACCGTGCCCAAGGTGACGAGAATCCAAGAGAGCCGCATCACTCTAGTCTCCTTCGCTACACTGCAAGCGCACAATGCCCGCGGCGATCGTTTTACAGCCTTTTTACAATTGCGGCGCGCATGTCCGCTTGGCTTCTTACTGTATCATTCGGCGCGGATGCATGGGGGCAGGTCCTCCGAATGTTAAGATTGTCCCGCAGGCTGCCCGCCTTCCCACAGAACATGCAAGACCTCCGACCCACGGCGCTCATCATCGGCGCCGGACCGGCCGGCCTGACCGCGGCGCACGAGTTCCTGAAGCGATCCGATATCCGGCCGGTGGTGCTTGAAAAGAGCGAGTACATGGGCGGCATCGCGCGGACTGTGCGCTACCGCGGAAACCGGATGGACATCGGCGGTCACCGTTTCTTTTCCAAGTCTGACCGGGTGATGCAATGGTGGATGGACGTGTTTCCCCCGGAGCGCTCGGTCGAAGGGGAACTGTCCATCGCGTATCACAACCAGCGCCGGGGCATTGCGGGGAGTGGCAGCGGCCCCGACCCTTCCGTCGAGGACCGCGTCCTGCTGATCCGACGCCGCAAGTCCCGGATCTACTTTCTGCGCCGCTTCTTCGACTACCCCATCAAGCTGAGCCCCGATACGCTGCGCAAGCTGGGAGTCCGGCGCACCGTGAAGATCGCCGCAAGCTACCTGGCGGCGATGATCCACCCGCGCCGGCCCGAGCGGACCTTTGAAGACTTCCTCGTCAACCGCTTCGGAGCCGAGCTTTATCGAACCTTTTTCAAGTCCTACACCGAAAAAGTCTGGGGCGTGCCGTGCCGCGAGATCAGCGCCGAATGGGGCGCGCAGCGGATCAAGGGTCTCTCGCTGTTAAAGACCATCACGCACTTCCTGAGGAACCTGGTGGGCGCAACCCGTGGCATCGAGCAAAAGAGGACGGAAACGTCGCTCATCGAGCGCTTCCTCTATCCCAAGTTCGGCCCCGGACACCTTTGGGAGCAGGTGGCCGACTCCGTGCGCGCCGCCGGCGGAACCATCCTGACCGGATGGACGGTCGACCGCATCCTGACCGAGGGCGCGCGCGTGACCGGAGTCGAGGCGATTCACCAAAGCGGCGAGAGGCGGCGCATCCAGGCCGGTTACGTTTTCTCGACGATGCCGATTCGCGATCTGGTGAGGGCTCTGGACCCTCCCGCTCCGGCCCCGGTGCGTGAGATCAGTGATGGCCTGATCTACCGGGATTTCGTCGTGGTCGGACTGCTGCTCGACCGGCTGCTCGTCGAGGTCAGCGACACCTGGATCTATATTCAGGAGCCCGACGTCCTGGTCGGCCGTCTGCAAATTTTCAACAACTGGAGTCCTTACCTGGTGGCCGACCGGGACAAGATGTGGATCGGACTCGAGTACTTCTGCAACGAGAACGACGATCTCTGGCGCAAGAGCGATCAGGAGATGATTGCGCTGGCGGTGGAGGAGCTCGCGCGGATCGGCATGGCGGCGGCAGCCGACGTCCGCGATGGCACCGTGGTCCGGATGCCGAAGACCTATCCCGCCTACTTCGGAACCTACAACCGTTTCGACGAGCTGAGAAGCTACCTGGATCGTTTCGAGAACCTGTTCCTGGTGGGACGAAACGGAATGCACAAATACAACAACCAGGACCACTCCATGCTCACGGCGATGACGGCCGTGGATAATATCCTGGCGGGGAGAACGGACAAATCCAACATCTGGGCCGTCAATACGGAGATGGAGTATCACGAAGAGCGATGATAGGCTGGTAATATGATCGTTCGGATCAGGCTTCAGCAGGGCCGGCCGATCGCGCCGAAGCGGGGGAAAAATCGCCACATCGCGCTGGCATGCGCGGCTCTGCTGGCGCCCGCGGCCCTGATGGCTTACGTGCTGGGATTCTGGCGGCTCGCCTCAGACATGGGCATGGCCGGGGCGTTCGTGATCACCGGAACGTTCTCGCACTGGCAGGTCTGGATTGCCGTCGCGGTGGCGCTGCACCTGACAGCCTCGGCGCTCAACCGTTACGGACGCGGAGACGATCTCCACCTGCCGCGCATTCTGATGGTCCGGATGTTCCCGCGCAGCCGCTGACGCTCATTTGGCCCCCGCCGCAGTCCGTCGGCGCACTTCGTCGAAGAAGTTCATGAGGAAGATCACGTGGTTTTGCGCGGTCTGCTCTTCCTGCGGATCGACGGGTATCAGCGCAACGATGCGTCTGCCGTCCGGCGCGACAGCGTAGGTCGAGATCCCGACAGGGCCGAAGTCCGTGAGTCGCTTCTCCGACCACAACCGCGGCTTGTCGGCGATGAACGAATCGCCCTTGGCAGTGTAGGTTGCCATCATGATCCGATTGTCCAGGGAGCGGAAGAACAGTTCGCGTCCGCTGCGCGACCACTCCGCGTACGTGCCGCCGTCGTTTGAGATCTGCCACTTACCACCTTTGTCGGGAAACGCCCGCACGTTTACCTGGAACGTCCCCGACTCATTCGAAGAGTAGGCTAGCCACCGCCCATCCGGAGAGAAGGAGGGGTTGCGCTCATCGGCGGGCGTTTGCAGGAACAGCTCCGCCTTTCCCGCGCGCAACCCCGCGCCGTCGCTCTCCACGGGCACTGTCCAGAGGTCGTACCCGTTTCCGGCCACATCCTGAAACGCCAGCCGCTTTCCGTCCGGCGTGAAGGACCAGGCAGCCGGCAGATTCTTGCTCGGCATCAATATTTGCGGCTTGCCCGCACCATCCGACCGGGTCCAGGAGATGCCCTCAGGCGAACGAAACAAGATATAGCGGCCGTCGGGACTCCAGATCGGCACGATGCTGAATCCGCCACCGAAGGTCAGGCGTGTCATGGTGTCGCGTTGCCATTCGTACACCCAGATATCCTCGCTCGATCCTTCGAGCATGTTGATTGCCAGCCGCTGGCCGTCCGGCGACAGGCGCGGACGCTCGTAGGCTCCGGGCTTTGCCAGAAGCGGCTGCACACTGCCCGCGCCGTCCAGCCATTGCACGGTGACCAGTCCACTGGTGTTCGTTCCGCTCTGGTATACCAGCGTTCCGTTTCGCGAGAAGTCGAACCGCGAAGACCCGTTTCCGCGTGCGTAAGCGACCTCCTCCAGCACCGGCGCCGGCGTGCCGCGCACCTCCAGCTTGTCCGGATCGAAGGGCACGGAAAACAGGGTGCTCTTATTGATGTAGACCAGATGCCCGCTCGGCAGGTACCGCCCGAACGTCCCGCCTCCGACGAGCGTCTTCCGGCGGCGATCGGCGAGCGAGATGACGTCGATGCTGGCGCCGTCGAACCCGGCCGTCGAAATGCTACTGGTGAACAACACTGCCTTTCCTCCGGGCAGGATCTGTGGCCAGCGATGCGTGATCTCTCCTTGTTTGAGCTCGGTTACCGGCGTCGGAACGCCTCCCACGGAGGGAATCCGCGACAGGCCGCCGACAATATTTAGGGCCGCGATGATGTTCCCGTCTTCACCCCAACTGCCGCCGAAGAAGGCGGGAGCGCCGCATAAGTCAACCGCCGCACCACCTTCCACCGAAATCTTCCTTAGCTTGCCTCCCGCAGAAAATGCCACCCACTGCCCGTCCGGAGAGAAAAAAGGAGCAAGTGCTCCATCGGTTCCGGGCAGCTCGGAGGCCTTGGGCTGATCCAGCCGCCGCGTGAAGAGGCGGTTGTGTGAGATATACACCAGCCGGTTGCCGTCGGGCGAAAGGATGACGTCGGATCCACCCTGGGAGCCAAGCGAGACGTCGGATCCGAGATCGACGTCCAGGCGCACCAGCGGCTTGGGCTCGGGTGTCTCGCGGAAATGCACAAACGCGAGTGCAGCGAGTCCAGCGAGCAGCAGTCCTGCCGCACCCCACCCTACCCAACCGTGTGGGGCCGGCGATCTTGTCGCCGGCCTCGGGGCGGCAGGGCTTGTAAGATACTTCTGAATCGCAATCCGCGCCTCACCGATATCGCGCAGCCGCGTGCTCAGGTCGCGGTCCAGGCACCGCCGCATCAACTCACGGATCGGCGCGGGCGTCAAGGCAGGCAGCTTCGCGAAATCAATCTCGCTCCGCAGCACGTCGGCCAGTGTGTGCGACACCGTCTCGCCCTGGAACAGACGTTTGCCGGTCAGCATCTCCCATAACACCGCTCCGAACGACCAGATATCGGAGCGCTTGTCCACGCGCTTGCCGCTGGCCTGCTCCGGACTCATGTACGCCGCCGTGCCCATGATCGCGCCAACCTCGGTCGCTCCCATGGTGAGCGTGGCGCCGGCTTCAGGCGGTGTTTCGGGCATTTTCGCCAGTCCGAAGTCCAGCACCTTCACCGTCCCATCGGGCCGGATCTTGATGTTGGCCGGCTTCAGGTCGCGATGGACCACGCCGCTCTCGTGCGCGGCCTCCAGCGCCTCGGCGATCTGCCTGGCGTAGTTCAACGCGGTCTCCTGAGGCAGTGGACCTTGCGGAGATTCCCCCTCGATGAACTCCATCACCAGGTAGTTCGGTCCCACATCGTACAGCGTGCAGATATTGGGGTGATTCAGCGCGGCGATCGCCCGCGCTTCGCGCTCGAAGCGTTCCGAGAAATTTTCTCTCGATACCTTGATCGCGACGTCGCGCCCCAGGCGCGCGTCCCGCGCGCGGTACACCTCGCCCATGCCGCCGGCGCCGATCGGCGCGACGATCTGGTACGGCCCGAGCCGCTCGCCGACGGAAAGTGGCATATTGGTGATTCAACCAAGTTTAGCTCGAACAGGAGCTCCTTTGAAATTATTTTGGATTTGTTTGTTCACAGCGGCAGTCCTGGTGGCGCAGGAAACCCCCACCGAGCGTGAAGGGGCGCGTGATGTCATGCGCAAACTGGGCGAGCTTGAAAAATCGCTGAGTGTACCGGCGCTGGTGGCAAAGCTGACGGCCGATAATCCCGCGCGCGAGCAGGTAGTCGGCCGTGCCAAGGAGCTGATGGACAGAGAGCTGCTGAGCCTGGCCGACGATATCACGCAGCACCCCGAGATCGGCTTCGAGGAGGAGCGCTCCATCGGCAAGCTCATCCCCTATTTGAAACAGCACGGCTTCAACGTGGAAGTGGGCGCGGCGGAGCTCAAGACCGCCTTCGTGGCGAAATACAAGAATAATCGCGGCGCGCCCAACCTCGGCGTGATCGTCGAGTACGACGCCCTGCGCGGCACCACGCGCGCGTTCCACGGGGACCAGCACAGCGCCCAGGGACCCGTCGGCATCGCCGCCGCCATCGCCATCGCGGAATTCCTCGAGAAAAGCAAGACGCCAGGCAGCATCACCGTCTTCGGCACGCCGGGCGAGGAGATGATGCCGCCCAACGCCAAGACCGACATGTTCCAGGCGGGTGTGTTCAACGGAATGGACGTGCTGGTGCGCAGCCATTCCTCCAGCACCACCAATCGCCCGGCGCCGGGCTTCGGCACCTGCTGCCTGAACATCGACGGCGTCAAGTACACTTTCAGCGGCGCGCCGTCCCACCAGATGACGCCGTGGGCCGGGCGCAACGCGCTCCAGGCGGTGATCCAACTGTTCAACAATATCGACGCTTCGCGCATCAGCATCCGGCCGGAGGCGCGCATCCAGGGAGTCATCACCGAGGGCGGCGCCGCTCCGAACGTGGTGCCCGACCGCGCCGTGGCCGATTTCTACATCCGCTATCCGGATGAAATCTACCTGACGCAGGTGCGCGAGTTCGTCGATAACGCCGCCCGGGCCGCCGCGCTCTCCACCGGCACCAAGGTCAAGATCGATAACTACGGCAAGGACCGCGACGGATTGGGCGTGGCCTCGCTGGCCGAAGTCGCTTACGCCTACATGAAGCGTTATGGTGCGGACCGACTCACCGAGGAACCCGGCAAGCCGCAGGGCTACGAGGAGACCGGCAGCGTGTCGCGCGCGATCCCCGGCATCGGGTTTAGCGCCCACACCTCGGATTCGCCGAATCACACTTACGAAATGGAAGCCGACGCGCTGACCGAGGTCGGCCACCGCGGCTTCCTGGTGGACGCTCAGGCGATGACCGCGCTGCTCTACGACTTCCTCACGCGGCCCGACTACCGGACCACGGTGAAGAAGGAGTTCGACTCGATTAAGGCGCTCTTCAGCGAGTATCTGGAGGATCTGCGGAGAGTCTACACGAAGCCGAATGTTGCGGACCCGCAGTAAGGCGCGACGGTGATGGAGCGCGCTGCCGATGTGACCGAGCTCTTGGAAGATCCGTCTCTGCCCGATCAGGTGGTGGCGGATGCCTACCGCGACCTGGCGCGGTCGCACCGCTGGCTGGGAAACACGGCGGCGGTCCTCCATCGGCTTCGGGAGGGCCAGGCGGGCAGCGTCCTTGACCTCGGATGCGGGCAAGGCGCCCTGCTCCTGGAGATCCGCCGCAAGCTGGGCGTGGAGGTCACGGGTTTGGATTTGCGGCCTGCTCCGGCATCTTGCCCCGTCCCCATTCTGACGGGCGACGCGGTGATCGATCCCCTGCCGCGCGCGGACGCGGCGGTGGCGGTCTGCCTGGTACATCATCTTTCGCCAGCCGACATTGTCCGGCTCATCCGCAACGTGTCCCGCTCTTGCGGCCGCCTGATTGTTCTGGATCTGGTGCGGCACTGGCTGCCGCTGTGGCTGTTCCGGATCTTCGTCTGTCCGTTTCTGCGACGGATCAACGCCGCCGACGGGATCACCTCGATCCGGCGCTCCTATACTCCAGGCGAGTTGAGGAAGCTCGTGGATACAGCCGTTGAGGGAACCGGCGCGCGCGTGCGCCACACCGTCGCGCCCTTTTACATCCGCCAGGTGATCGACATCTGGTGGTAGCCGATGGAGCCGCATCCAGTAACGGTGATTGGCGGCGGACCCGCCGGCTGCGCGGCGGCGCTGGCGGCGCTGGCCGAAGGCGCTGCCGTGACGCTGTACGAGAAATCGCGATTTCCGTGCCACAAAGTGTGCGGCGAGTTCCTGTCGCCCGAGATTGTTTCTATCCTCGAGGCGCTGCATCTGGGTCCGGCGTTTTTTGCCGCCCGCCCGCTGCGCCTGGCAAGAGTCGTGCTGCATTTCGGCCGCAGTGAGAAATCCTTCCGCCTGCCGGAACCCGCGTACAGCCTTAGCCGCCTTTCGCTGGACCGGCTTTTGCGCCAGGAAACGGCGCAGCGCGGCGCGGAGCTGAGGACCGAAACGATCAAACTTCCGGACGCGCCATCCCAGCCCACCGTAGTCGCGCACGGGCGCCAGACGCCGGCCCCGAAAGGCCAGAGGCTGTTCGGATTCAAGGCCCACTTCCGCGGCGCGGTGGATCAGGCCGTCGAGATGTTCTTTTTCCGTGGGGGCTACGCCGGCCTCAGTCCGGTGGAAGACGGCGCCGTCAATGTGTGCGGACTCGCGCCCGAGCAATTGCTGCACGAGTGCGGCTTCCAACCGGAGGCGCTGTTCCCGGAAGACCTGCGAGCGAGATTGCGCGCGCTGGAGCGCAGCTTTGACTGGTTGATCACCGGCCCGTTAGTATTCCACCGCGAGTTCCACAATCACGCTCGCGGGTACCTCGCGGGAGACGCCATGGGCTTCGTCGATCCGTTCACCGGATCGGGAATCCTGTCGGCCCTGCTGACCGGTAGACTCGCCGGCCAACACGCTGCCCGCCGAACTTCGCTCGAATGCTACAACACAGAATGCCGGCGGACGCTGCAACGCCATTATGGCTTCGCGTTCGCGGTGCGGGCTGCGCTGGACGCGGGCCTGGCCGAGGGTCTGGCGCGCTGGATTCCGGGCCCGCTGCTGTACCGCCTGACGCGCCCGGCCCTGTAGGAGGCCCTGTCTTTCGCTTGACTGCCATATCCGCAAATGTTAAACTCGCAGCGGTTTCGAAAAAGGAGCGTATTACATGGTACGACTCTGGCCCGCAGCATTGATGATCACGGTGGCAGCCATGGCCGCCGAAGTTTCGGCTCCCTCCCCTGTCACATTTCACAAAGACGTGCTTCCGATCTTGCAAAACAACTGTCAGAGTTGTCATCGTCCCGGCCAGGTCGCACCCATGTCGTTCCTGACGTATCAGGACGTGCGCCCGTGGGCCAAAGCGATTAAGTTCGCGGTGGTCGCGCGCAAGATGCCACCCTGGTTCGCGGATCAAAAGTACGGACACTTTTCAAACGATCGTTCTTTGAAGCAAAGCGAGATCGATACGCTGGCCGCCTGGGCGGATCGCGGAGCGCCCGAAGGCAGCGCGAAGGACGCGCCTGCTCCCAAGCAGTGGCCGGGAGGCGGTTGGGAAGTCACGCCGGACATCGTTCTCGACGGGCCTGAGTTTGATGTTCCCGCCACCGGCTTGATCGACTGGTTTTGGGTAGCGATTCCCAGCAACTTCGCCAAAGACACCTGGATCACGTCCATTGAATTTCAACCCTTGGATCCTGCGGTGGTGCATCACACCGGCATTGCGTTCGTGCCTCATTCGGCCGAAGTCAAATATGGCGAGCCTATCTGGGAAAGAGTGCAACGCGACGCGGACCTGATTACGATTCCGGGACAGCCACGAACTTCTACCGTGGTAAGCCTGAACGCCATCGGCGGCCGCGAACAGGATACCTACGTGCCCGGCCACACTCTCTCCGATTACAGACCTTACAACGCAGCCAGGCTGATTCCAGCGAACACCGACATCTACCTTAACCTGCACTACACTCCGAACGGCACACCGGTGCGAACCCATGTCCGAGTCGGTTTCACGGTGGCGAAACAGCCGCCCCAACGAAGAGTCTTAATGGCCATGGTTTCCGGACCCGCCGATCGGGAGCATTTCCGAATTCCCGCCCACGATGGGGATTGGGCGGCTTTGCCCGGAGAAGCGACCTTCGCGCACGATGTGGAAATTGTCTCGATGATGCCACATATGCACGTTCGCGGAAAGACGATGACCTATACACTGACCTATCCCGATGGGAAAGTGGAGACGATTCTTCACGTGCCGCATTACGATTTCAACTGGCAGCTGGAATACGACACATCCATAAAGGCGCCCAAGGGCACCAAACTGCGGGTGGACGCGCACTACGACAATTCCGCCAACAACAAGTTCAATCCCAACCCCAACCGGGATGTTTTTTTTGGCGAACAGACCTGGGAAGAAATGATGACGGGGTATCTCGGCGTGATTGTGAGCGACCCGAGCCTTGATCCACGGCAGCTCTTTGAGAAGCCCCCGGCGGCGCGAGTCCAGGCCCAGCGATAAGACATCGTTGCAGGCTACCAACACAATCCGGTCGAATCTGGATCGCTGCTCGCGCCGCGAGGTCCTGGGTGCATTCGCAACGCTTGGGGTCAGCGCCCTGTTTCCGGCGCGTGCGCAGGTCCAAAAGGGAAAGATCGATGTTCACTATCACATGGGCCAGCGCCCGGGGAGCGATGCAGGCAAGGCCCGGGCCACCGTGCGGCGATTGAACTGGACGCCCGAAAGCGCCATCGAGGAAATGGACCGCGCTGGCGTCGCCGTCGGGATCCTTTCATCGGCCGCCGGCGGGGGCCTACCTCAGCCGCGGGTTTGGAGTGAAAATGCGGCTCAACTTGCCAGAGACTATCCAGGCCGCTTCGGGCTCTTCGCCGCGCTGGACATGGCCGCCCCTGACGCGAGTCTGAAGGAAATCGAATATGCGGCCAGCGTCCTCAAAGCCGATGGATTCGGAGTCCTGACCAGCTATGGCGATGCGTGGCTGGGAGACCTGAAATTCCGTCCGGTCTTCGAGGAGCTGAACCGCCGCAAAGCCGTGGTTTTCGTGCATCCGACGGACGCTCCCTGTTGCCGCCCCGCCAGCATGACTTATATAAAACCGCCCATGAACGGTTCCTGGCTGGAATGGCCGATGAATACCGCACGGACGATCTTCAGCCTCATGTCCAACGGGGTCCTCCGGCAACTGCCGGACATCCGGTTCATCTTTGCTCATTCCGGCGGCGTGATGCCGCTGTTGGTCGACCGTATTATGGGCATGGCGGGCGACGACGATTTCGGGCCCGAAACTGTCAACGCCCTATTCCCGAACGGGATCAAGAGCGAACTTGAGAAATGCTACTTCGAGATCGCCCAAGGGTTTGCTCCGTTGAACATCCACGCCCTGCAACAACTAGTGCCACCCTCGCACATCCTGTTCGGAAGCGATTATCCGTTTTTCCTTCCGGCTCAACCGGCCCGGGGACTCGCTGCCCTCAGGTTGCCGCCTGATGTGCAGCAGGGCATTGAGCGCGGGAATGCTGCGGCACTTCTTCCGCGATGGAGGACATGATTGGGATGAAGGTCAACTGATCAGCTTGGCGATCCCGTACGCCGCCGCCGCCGCCAGCCCGCCGATCACCGTGGTCCGCCCGGCGCTCAGCAGAGGCGGGGCTCCCGTGAAGCGGCCCTTCACGTAGCCGAACACGGCCAGCGCGAGGATCGTCGCCGCCACCGAATATTGAAGCGCGGCGAGCGCGCGCGGGATCAGCATGTATGGCCCCAGCGGGATCAGGCCCCCGGCGACATAGGACGCCGCGATGGTCGCCGCGCTATGGAGAGCGCGCTTGGGGTCCGGTTCCTCCAGGCCCAGCTCGAAGCGCATCATCCAATCCACCCACACCTTGGGTTTGGCCTCGAACGCCGCTAGGATGGACGCGCTCTGCTCGCGCGCCAGGCCATACGACCCCAGGATCTGGAGCACCTCGTGGCGCTCGTCGTCGGCTCTCTCGACGATCTCCATCTCCTCGCGCGCTCGCTCGCTGGCGTAGTGCTCGGCGTCGCCGCGCGCCGCGAGGTACCCGCCCAGGCCCATGGCGATCGAGCCCGCCGCGATCTCGGCCAGCCCGGCGATGACAATGAGCCGAGACGCATCCACCGCGCCGGTCAGGCCCGCGGCCAGCGCGAAGGGCACCGTCAAGCCGTCGGCCATGCCGATGACCACGTCGCGCACGGTCGCCGACGATCCAAAATGAGTTTCTACGTGAGGAATGGTGGGCATAAATGATCAAGCCTGCATGGCGGCGCGCAGATATTTGCCAGTATAAGACTCCGCGACTTGGGCAATCTGCTCCGGCGTCCCTTCGGCGACGATTCGGCCGCCCCGGTCGCCGCCTTCGGGACCCAGGTCGATCACCCAATCCGCGCGGCGGATCACTTCGAGGTTGTGCTCAATGATCAGGATGCTGCCGCCCGAGCGCAACAGCCGCTCGAAGGCATCGAGCAACTGGGCGATGTCGTCGAAGTGCAGCCCGGTGGTCGGCTCGTCGAAGATGTAGAGCGTACCTTCGCTGGTCGCCTGCGTCAGATGCGAGGCCAGCTTCACGCGTTGGGCTTCGCCTCCTGAAAGCGTGGTCGCGGATTGCCCCAGCCGCAGGTAGCCGAGGCCGACATCGTTCAGCACGCTCAACCGCTGCACCAGGCGCGGCGTTCCGGAGAAGAAGGAAATCGCCTCTTTAACGGTGAGCTGCAAGACTTCGTGAACGTTGAGCCCGCGGTAGCGTACGTCCAGCACGGCCGGCTTGAAGCGCGTGCCCTTGCAGTCCTCGCAGACCAGCTCGACGTCGGCCAGAAACTGCATCTCCACGGTCACGGTGCCGTCGCCCTGGCAGGTTTCGCAACGGCCGCCGGGAACATTGAAGGAGAAGTGACCGGCGGTGTAGCCGCGGCGGTCGGCTTCTGTGGTCGAGGCGAACAGCTCGCGGATGAGGTCGAAGGCCTTGATGTAGGTGACGGGATTCGACCGCGGCGTGCGCCCGATCGGCGATTGGTCCACCAGCACCACCTGCGTCAGCAGTTCGGCCTTTTCCACCTTGCGGCAGGTCAGCTTCTCCGGCGCGACGCCCCACGCCTCCGCCTCTTCCGGACTCCGCATCGGTCTCTCGCGGTTCAGGCGCCGCATGAGCGCCTGGTAGATCACCTCGTGCACCAGCGTCGATTTTCCCGAGCCCGATACGCCCGTCACGGCCACCATCAGGTTCAGGGGAATCGAGACGTCGATGCCTTTCAGGTTGTGCGCCTGCGCGCCGAGAAAACGGATCACGCGCTTGGGATTGGGCGGGCGCCGGAGATCGTGACGCGAGGTCTTCAGCTCGCCGCGCAAATATCGTGATGTGAGGGAGGCCGCGCCGTCCGCCATTAACTTGCCGAACGAACCTTCGAAGATGATGCGGCCGCCGCTCTCGCCCGCTCCCGGCCCCAGGTCGACGATATGGTCGGCCGAGCGCATGATGTCGGGATCGTGCTCTACGACCAGGATGGTGTTGCCCAGGTCGCGCAACTCGTGCAGAATGCCGATCAGGCGTCCTGTGTCTCGGCTGTGCAAGCCGATGGACGGCTCATCGAGCACGTAGCAGGCGCCCACCAGCCGCGAGCCCAGGCACGTAGCGAGCTGGATCCGCTGCGCCTCCCCGCCCGAGAGCGTCGCCGACAGACGATCCAGCGTAAGGTATTCGAGGCCAACGTCGTTGAGGAATTTCAGCCGCTGCCGGATCTCCACCAGCACCTTGTCGGCGATGGCGGTCTCTTCGGGCGGGAGTTCGAGCTCTTTGAAGAACGTCTGCGCTTCGGCGATGTTCATGCGCGCGAGTTCGGCAAGCGTTTTGCCGCCCACCCGGATCGCCAGCGCTTCCGGACGCAGCCGCGAGCCTCCGCAATCCGGACAAATCGTGTAGCCGCGGTAGCGGCTCATGAACACGCGCACGTGCACTTTGTATTTCTTCGCCTCCACCTCGCGGAAGAAGAGGCGGACATGCTCCTGGACCAGCGCGCGCTCGTCCTCTCGCAGCTCGTAGTAAGGGACGCTGGTCCGCACTTTGCCCTTGACGGCCTGCTTGAATTCGGCGAAATACCAGGAGTATTGCGGCTTGGTCCAGGGATCGACGGCGCCCTGCTGCAAGGAGAGCGAGCGGTCCGGGATCACCAGCTCCAGGTCGTAGTCGATGGTGTTGCCGAAGCCCTGGCAGCGCTTGCACGCGCCGTAGGGGCTGTTGAAGCTGAACAGGCTCGGCTCGGGATCGACAAACTCCTTGCCGCAGCGCTTGCATTGAAACTTTTCGTTGAAGCGCAGTGTGTCTCCTCCGCCGCCGGGCTCGAAGATCACTTCTCCGGCTTCGCGATAGCAGATCTCGACGGTGTCCACCAGCCGCTGGCGGATGTCGCGGGAGATCGCCAGGCGGTCGACCAGAGCGAACAACGGCTTTGAGAAATCGATGTCGAGAAGCGATTCGGGCGTCGAGAACTCGAACACGCGTCCGTCTTGAAATAAGCGATTGAAACCCTTCTTGCGGAGATCGAACAGGCGGTCGCGGAGCGCGTCGGTGGACTTTTCACGCGGCACCGGGAAGAGCGCGTACCAGCGCGAGCCTTCCGGCAGCGCCAGCATTTTCTCGGCGACGCGATCGACCGTATCGCGCTCCACCTGAATACCGTCGTTGGGGCAAAACGTGCGGCCAGCGCGGGCCCACAACAGACGCAGAAAGTCGTACAACTCGGTCGAAGTCGCCACCGTCGAGCGCGGATTACGCGTGGTGTTCTTCTGCCGGATCGCCACCGGCGGAGCGATGCCGTCGATTTCATCCACCTCGGGCTTCTCCATGCGCTCCAGGAACTGCCGCGCATAGGCCGAAAGCGACTCGACGTAGCGCCGCTGCCCTTCAGCGTAGATGGTGTCGAAGGCGAGCGAAGACTTACCCGAGCCCGAGACGCCCGTGACCACGGTCAGACGGTCGTGCGGGATATCGAGCGAAACGTTCTTCAGGTTATGGACGCGCGCGCCCCTTATGCGGATGGAGTCGTTCAAGGTAGGTACGGCTACGATATCTAGTATAGAGAATGGACATCGCACTCATCCGCCGCAAGCTGATCCGCTGGTATCGGCGCGCCAAGCGCGATCTGCCGTGGCGGCGCACGCGCGATCCCTACGCCATCTGGATCTCCGAGATCATGCTGCAACAGACGCGCGTCGCGGCGGTGATCCCTTACTACGAGCGGTTTCTCACGCGATTCCCCGACGCCGCCGCACTGGCCGATGTGCCGGAATCCGAGCTGCTGCGTATGTGGGCCGGCCTCGGCTACTATTCGCGCGCCCGCAGTCTGCACAAGGCCGCCAGGCAGATCGTGGAGCGGGGAGAATTTCCGCGCGACTACGACTCGATCCGGGAGCTGGCCGGCGTGGGCGACTACACGGCCGCCGCCGTCGCGAGCATTGCTTTCGGACTCCCTCACGCCGCGGTTGATGGAAACGTTCAACGCGTGTTGGTGCGTCTTACGAACGACGATGCCGCGGACGTCGAGAAACACGCCAGCCTCCTGCTCGATCGCCGCGATCCTGGGCGATGGAACCAGGCGCTGATGGAGCTGGGCGCGTTGGTCTGCCTGCCGCGGAAGCCGCGTTGCCGCGAATGCCCGCTTGCAGCGCATTGCCAAGCCCGGATGCACGGCGCCCAGAACGATCTGCCCGCCAGACGCGCCAAGCCCTCCGCGATTCATCTCCGCCGAACGCTGCTGGTGATCCGAAGCCGCGGCCGCATTCTACTCACGCCCAGTTCGCGCGTACGCGGATTCTGGGATCTTCCGGAGCCATTTGACGGCGTGCGCGTCGCGGAAAGACTGGGAGAGTTCACCCATACGATTACACACCGCCAATACAGGTTCGCCGTGCGCGAGGGGATCGCGCGGCGAATTGTAAACACTTGTGCCTGGTTCCCGTCGAAGAATTTACATGAAATCCTCTTAAGTACCACGGCAAAGAAGGCGCTTCGGTGTTTAGATAGATATGAGCAGGGGGGTTAGTTCGGCATGACAACGGCACGAAAGATTACTTGGGGTTTGTGTGCGGCGGCGGTTCCGATGATCCTGTACGCTTACGTCGCCGGCCCGGACCCGCGTCATACGGCCGCGCCCGGCGACGATCCGCTGGCCTGCGCCACGTCGGGCTGTCATACCGGCTCGCCCAGAGGCGGCCCGATCAACCCCGCCGGCGGAAGCGTCACAGCCACATTCTCGAGCGGCAACACGTACGCACCTGGTGGCAGCCCCATCACCATCACGGTGACAGTTTCCGATCCGGTGAATAAGCATTACGGATTTCAGATGACGGCGCGCCTGGACAGCGACCAGGCCAACGGCCAGGCGGGCGATTTTACGCCTGGGCCGAATCAGATCGTGCTCTGCGATAACGGGGTCCCCAAGGGAGGCAATGGTTGTCCGGCGAGCGCGCCGGTCCAGTTCATCGAACACACCAATGACGCCTTCCTGGCAGCCGCGACCGCGTTCACCTTCACCTGGACGCCGCCGGCAACCAACGCCGGCCCCGTTCATTTCTACGTCGCCGGGAACGCCGTAAACAACAACTATATTTCGGATGTGGGCGACCGCGTCTACACCAACAGCTACGTGCTCGCGCCTCTGGTCGTCTTCGTGTGCACGAACACGTCGATCCCGGTGATCACGTCGGTCAATTCCTTGACCGATGAAGGCGGATTTTCCACGTTCGCGGCCGGATCGTGGCTGGAGATCAAGGGCGTCAACCTTGCCGATCCTTCCGATCCACGCCTCCTGCAAAACGGCGGGGACGGAATCTGGCATGCGGCCGACTTCAACGGCCCCAATGCTCCGACCAAACTCGACGGCATCAGCGCCAAGATCAACGGAAAGGACGCCTTCGTCTACTTCATCAGCCCGACGCAAATCGACGTGCTGGCGCCCGCCGATTCGGCCGTTGGTCCCGTACCGATCACCGTGACAAACTGCAACGCCACCAGCAGTCCGACCAGTGTCACGAAGGCTGCGCTGGTTCCGGGAATGCTCGCACCCGAGAAATTCAAGGTCGGCGGCAAGCAATACCTGGTCGCGCTGTTCCAGGACAACGTCACCTTTGTGGGCAACACCGGATTGCTTCCGGGCGCCAACTTCCGTCCGGCCAAACCTGGCGAGGTGATCACGGCCTACGGCATCGGCTTCGGCGACGTTACGCCTTCGTTCCCGCCCGGCGTCACCGCAACGGCCGCGAATTCGCTGGTCAACTCGCTAGCGATTCTGTTCGACCAGACCCCGGCCACGGTGCAGTATTTCGGCATCGCGCCGGGCAACACCAGCTTTTACCAGTTCAACATCGTTGTGCCCGACGTTCCCGACGGCGACCACCAGATCAACGTGACCGTGGGCGGCGTGACGGTTCCCCAGACGTTATTTTTGACGGTGCATCGCTAGACGCCGCGACGGTTTCCGTAGAGATCGATGTGCAGGCGCGGTCCGTAACGGAACCGCTCGCGTTTGCAGATCTCCACCAGCCAGCGCGCCCGCGCGGAGAGAGTCTCGGCGTCCGTCCCCTCGGGCATCAGAACCACGCGGCTGCGGTCGGCGCGCGTTTCCTCGAGAATCGTTTCGATCTCGCCCAGGTCCTCCGGCGCGGCCACCACGAATTTGAGCTGATACGCGTACTCGGCCATCAGCATTTTTAGGACCTCCGGCTGGTATCGAAGGCGGTCATGCTGAGCGGCCCACCGCCCGCCCTCGCGGTCGCGCGGCGTGGAGTTGGCGAGCTTCGGGCTGATGCTCATCAGGTCGCACGCCACCGGCGCAGCGACCGTGCCCGCGGTTTCGATGGTGACGTGCAGACCGAGCGATTGGATCGCACGGGTGATCTCGACGATATCGGGCGCGATCATCGGCTCTCCTCCGGTGACCACCGCGTGCATCGCCCTATGGCGGCGCACCTCGGTGAGGATCGCATCGAGGGTTTGCTCCTGCCCCTCGGGATTCCACGAAGTGTACGGCGTGTCGCACCAGGTGCATCGGAGGTTGCAGCCGGAGGTGCGCACGAACACGCTCGGAACGCCAGCCAGCATCCCCTCGCCCTGAATCGAGTAGAAAATTTCCGAGATCTTCACGCCGGATACGGCAGCGGATCGGTGAGGCCCGCCTCCTCAAAACCTTTTCGCCGGAGAAGGCAGGAGTCGCACTGGCCGCAAGGTCGCCCTTCCTGATCGGGATCATAGCAGCTATGCGTGAGCGCGAAGTCGACGCCCACGTCCGCGCCCAGCTTCACGATCTGCGCCTTGCTGAGCCGGATCAGAGGCGTGTGAATGTGAATGTGCGTTCGTCCTTCGACGCCGGCCTTGGTGGCCAGATCGGCCATGCGCTCGAAGGCGGCGATGAACTCCGGGCGGCAATCCGGGTAGCCGGAGTAATCGATCGCGTTCACGCCGATGAAAATGTCCGAGCAGCCGAGCACCTCCGCCCAGGCCAGTGCGAACGCGAGAAAAATGGTGTTACGCGCCGGGACGTAAGTGATGGGGATGCCGTGCGCCATCTCCGCCGCCGGGCGGCGCTTGGGGATGGAGAGACGATCGTCAGTGAGGGCGCTCGCCCCGAAGGCGCGCAGGTCGATTCGGACCACCCGATGTTCACACGCCCCGAGGTGCGCCGCCACGCGGGTCGCCGCCTCCAATTCGGCGCGGTGGCGCTGGCTGTAGTCGAACGAGAGCGCGTGGCATGCGAAGCCGTCGCGGCGGGCCAGGCCCAGGCAGGTGGCGGAATCGAGTCCGCCGCTCAACAGGCAGACGGCTTTCACGCTTCATTGTAAGCGCGAATGTAGCCGCAAATGCACGCCGATGCACGCAAATCAGAAATCGTTTACAATCCGCCGCCACTCGACCTTCGTGCGCTGAAAATTGACAAGAAGCGCAAGACGAAGGTCGGAGGCTTTGAGGTAATTGATGCATTGGGCAATGTGTTCATTGGAGAAATGCTCCGCGCACTTTAGCTCCACAACGAGTCGGTCTTCCACCAACAAGTCCGCGAAATACTCGCCTAACGGCTGCCCCTTGTAGGACACAATCAGGGCGGCCTGCGCTTTGACAGCCAGTCCGCGCAAGGTAAGTTCACGCAACAGGGCTTTAGCATAAATTTTCTCAAGAAACCCGCATCCGAGCACATTCGCTACCTCGTAAGCGGCTCCAACTACGTTTTCCAGTAGAGCGTTCAGAGATTCGCGTTCATTTGCGTCCATTCGCGGCCTAGTCTTATAGTTCCGAAAGCACGGCCCGACTCTCAGTTGATATCATCGTCCCTTCATGAGCGCACATCGTCCCTTCGTTCCCGAAAGCGTCAGCATGAAGGAACTCACGCTGCGCGCCGTTCTGCTCGGCCTGGTGATGACCGTGATTCTGGGCGCCGCCAACGCCTACCTGGGCCTGCACGCCGGCATGACCATCGCGGCCACCTATCCCGCCGCGGTGATCGGCATGGCGGTGTTGCGGGCGTTCCAGGGCTCGGTGCTCGAAGAAAACATCGCGCGCACAGCCGGCTCCATTGGCGAATCGGTTGCCGCGGGCGCGATCTTCACACTGCCCGCCTTCGTGATCTCGGGCTCGTGGAGCTCCTTCGATCCGGCGCAGGCCTACTGGAAATCGACGGCGCTGATGATCGTCGGCGGCGTGCTCGGCGTGCTGTTCGTCTCGCTGGTGCGGCGCGCGCTGGTGGAAGACCCCACGCTTCCGTTCCCGGAATCGGTCGCCGCGTCGGAAATTCACAAGGCCGGGCAGCGCGGCGCCGAAGCCGCCCGGTACCTGTTCTGGAGCATCGGACTCGGCGCGTTGGTGCAGAGTCTGGGCGAGCTGCACCTCTACGCGGTCGACAAGGATTTTCTGTTTCGCATCGGACAACTCGGCCGGAGCGCCGTGCGCCTGGGCCCCATCGGCAGCACGAACGTTCTCCAGACCGGCGCCGTCTCGACGGTCTCGGCGCCAACGGTGAGCCCGGCTCTGCTGGGCGTCGGGTACGTGATCGGACCGGAGCTGGCGGCGCTGAATTTCTCCGGAGGCTTGCTGGCGTGGGGCGTTCTGGTGCCGCTGTTCATGTTTTTCCTGGGTCCGCAGCTCCAGCAATATCTGCCGGCCGGCGCGGGCGACGAGGGATGGGGCGCGCTGGCGGCGGCCGTGTGGCGTTACATCATTCGTCCCGTGGCCGTGGGCGGGATGATGGTCGGCGCGGCGTACACGCTGTTCAAGATGCGCAAGAATCTGACGTCGAGCCTCGGCCGCGCGCTCAGCGAAGTGCGCCACGGCGCGCCGCCGATGGAATCGATGGCTCGTACCGAGCGCTACATGGCATCGAAGACCGTGTTCGGACTCATCGGCATCGTGTTCGTGCTGATGATCGCGTTGTATATCTACTTCTCGGGGCAGGTGCTGGCGGGCGTGGTGGCGGCGGTGGTGATGCTGCTGGTCGGATTCTTTTTCGCGACGGTCTCGGGAAACCTGGTGGGCGTGATCGGTTCCTCCAACAACCCGATCTCCGGGCTGACTCTCTCGACGCTCATCATTGCGGCGCTGCTGATGGTGGCGCTGGGCGTCTCCGGAGCGAGCGGCGTAGCGGTGGTGTTGGGCGTCGCGGCGGTGGTGTGCGTGTCCTCGGCCGTGGCGGGCGAGCTGCTCCAGGACTTCAAGGCCGGCTACATCCTGGGTGGCACGCCACGCAGCATCCAGATCGTCGAACTGATCGCGGTGGTGGTGGCCAGCCTGGTCATGTACTACCCTCTTTACATTTTGCAGGCGGGCAATATCAAGAGCGGCGGGACGGGCTTCGGCGATCCCAAGCTGGCCGCGCCGCAGGCGGGCCTGATGGCCGCGCTGGCGCAGGGAATCGTCGGCGGCGACATGCCGTGGCCTCTGGTCATCGCGGGGATGCTGTTTGGCGTCGCGCTGATCCTGTTCCGCGTGCGCAGCCCGATGCTGGTCTCGGTCGGAATGTATCTGCCGTTCCCGACCACCTTCGCCATCTTCGTGGGAGGAATGCTGCGGTGGCTGACCGACACCGGCAGCCGCGCCGCCGGGAACAACGAAGCGCAGCGCGCGCGCGTCGAGAACGTGGGGATTCTGGTGGCCAGCGGACTGATCGCCGGCGAGGCGCTCACAGGTCTCGTCTTCGCCACATTCCGTTTCAAAGACCTGCACGTCCCCGAGTTTTTCAAGGAACCTTCCTATCTGGCGGGCTTCGCCGTGATGGTTGCGCTCGCGCTGATCATGATCCGCCTGCCGCTGGCCAAAGCCGGGAGGCCGGAAGATCCCGCGCCGCCCGTAGCCATGATGTGAGCCCGCCGGAATCGCTGCTACAGTAGAGGCTTGTCGCGCATCAGCTCCTTCGCTAGCGCTCCTGACAATGTCCGCTGGACCCAGTTGTATCTCGGGCTCGGCTTCACCACGCTCGCCACGCTGGTGCTCGAATTATCGTTGACGCGCGTTTTTTCCGTCGTCTTCTATTACCACTTCGCGTTTCTGGCGATCTCCATCGCGCTATTCGGATTGGGCGCGGGCGGCGTGTTTTCCTACATGGTGGCGCAATGGCCGGGGAGCCTGTATGAGAAGCTGGGCTGGCTCGGGCTCGCCAACAGCCTCATGGTGGTGGCTTCGCTGTGGTTCATTCTGTCGCGGTCGAGGACTCCGGGCAATGTCACTCTCGCGGCGGTGTACCTGGCGAGCGCGCTCCCTTTTGTCCTGGCCGGCGCGGTGGTTTCGATCGCGATCTCGGAAGCGATCGAGCGGATCGATCGCGCCTACTTCTTCGACCTCGCCGGCGCCGCGACGGGCTGTCTGCTGCTGATCCCGTTTCTGAATGTCTTCGGAGGCCCCAACACGATCCTCTCAGCGGGTGTGTTCTACGGCATCTCGGCCGCGCTCTGGTTCAACCAGGCGGGCTTTGTGCGCCGGCGCGCCATGGCCGTCCTGGTGGCGCTGCTGCTGGTGACGCTGATGGTGGTGAACGGCACCAGCCACGTGCTGGACGTTCACATCGCCAAGGGCCACAAGCTGCCGCCGGAGCGCTTCTCGGCCTGGAACAGCTTCTCGAGGATCGGAGTCACGCGCCTCGACGTGGGCTGGGAGGCGGGCGTCTATTGGACCATCATTATCGACGCCGACGCGGGCTCCGGCATTTCCCAATTCGATTGGGATCGAGGCCTGACCGCGGAGGATCGCTCCCGGCTGCTGCTCCAGGGGCCCGGCTTTCCCTACTTCCTGCGACCGGGCGCCAAGGCCCTGATCATCGGCGCGGGCGGCGGCTATGACGTGGCTCGCGCTCTCGCCTCGGGCAGCCGCGACATCACCGCGGTCGAGATCAATCCGATCATCGCGAACACGGTGATGCGTGAGGAAATGGCCGCGGAAAGCCACCGCTTGTACTTTCGGCCGGAGGTTCACCTGGTGATTGAAGACGGCCGGTCGTTCGTGCGGCGAAGCGCGGAGAAGTACCAGGTGGTGCAGGCCACGCTCGTCGATACCTGGGCCTCCACCGCCGCGGGCGCCTTCGCGCTCTCGGAAAACAATCTGTACACCACCGACGCCTTTCACGATTATCTGACGCACCTTACTGACGACGGCATGCTGGCTTTC
>JBGPLI010000005.1:0-67617 GCA_041486445.1 Bryobacteraceae bacterium | reverse complement strand
CTTTCCATCCGATGGGGGCGCCAACCTCGCGGCCAACACCCCCGCTCATCGTCTGGATGAGTTTCCGGCTGGCTATTCCTTGGCCGGTTGCGCTCCCGCAGAGCCGGCCGCCGCTTCACCAACCGATCACCATTTTGCACGCAGTCCGTTTCGCCGTACAATGATCTTTCATCGAACGGCGTGTTGTGGGTTAACTGGCGGAGGTCAACTTTTCGCGCGAACGGGACGTCATTCGATCACCTTCTTTTTCTTGATCCAGTCGATCACCGCGTCGCGTTGCAGAGCCGCGGTCTTGGGAAACTCAAGCCCGCGGGAGCCGAGCTGGCCGGGAGCAGCCTGATTCGCGGCGGTGAAATCGGTGGTCACCAGCGTGTACTCGCGATCGGGATCGATGGTGCGGCCGGCTCTGACCATCGGCGGCAAGCGGCTGCCCTTGAACGTGCCGACCACCAGCCGGTTGTCGAACGGCAGGATGTTCCAGATGGCGCGGGCCAGGATGGGCCCGGCGGGCAGCGTGTCGCGGATATTGCCGCGATTGACAAAGGCAAAATCGGAGCCGGTTTCCTCGGCCATCGCACGTTCGACCAACCGCTCCAGCTCGAGCGAGCCGAGCCGCCGCTTCGACTCTCCGACCGGAACGTCGACGATCTTCGAGACTTTGGCTTCCCATTCCGCAACGGCCTGTGCTACGTCAGGTGCGGGAGCGATCGTCCTTGAATTAATGGGAATTTTCTTCCACTCCGCCGAGCTGACTTTCTTGGCCGCCAGGTCCACTTCCAGGTCAAGGCGGCCCAGTTCGACGCCGTAGCTGCGGAGCAAAACCGCGAAACCGCCGTTGACTCTCCGGAGTCCTTTATATCCGTCGTGGTTGTGTCCAACGACCACCACCGAAACCTCCGGCACATCGCGAAGAATGGCATCCGCCTCCTGCTCGTCATGGATGTGGCCGAGCACCACGATGAGATCCGCGCGATCCCGCACCTCGCGCGCGTAGCGCCGCACCGTTTCGACCACCGGCAGCACATGCCACGGACCGACCGCTTCGGCGGTCACCATGGTTCCGACCATGTCTCCCAGCACCACGCCGATGATCGCCACGCGGATTCCGCCCACCGTCGGGATCACGTAGGGTTTGCCGGTGAGCGCGGCGCCGCCCTCGCCGGTGACGTTCGCTGAAAGCAGCGGAAAGCGAGCGATCCGGCCGAACTCCTGAGTTTTTTGCCAGCCGTAGTCGAACTCGTGATTGCCGATGGTGGCGGCATCGAACCCGAGCAGGTTCGCGATCTGGTAAACCGGCACGCCCTGGAAGAGAGTCGAAACCGGAGTCCCTTGCACCAGGTCGCCGGCGTTGAGGTACAGGCACGCGTCGCAGTGCGACCGCTCCCGCCGCACCGCCGCCGCGAGTTGCGCGAAGCCGCCCATGCCCCTGTCGTTCGGAAGCAGGTGAGCGTGGAGGTCGTTCGAATGCAGGATGGTGAGATGCCGGGTCGCGTCCTGGGCCGCGAGCGGCGCCAGGGGGAGGAGCAGCCAAAGAAAAAGTCTGCGCGGCAGCATAGTTTCTTGCAAGTTCTAATCTACAATGAAATCATGCGGTCCTCCCTGCGCGTCGCGATCGCGCTCGCCTCGGCCGTGGTGCCGCGGAGGCTCCGGCGAGAATGGCGCGCGGAATGGGAAGTCGAGCTTGGATACCGGCCGTCGTCAGGCTCGTGGCTTCGCGATTTCGTCCGGGCCGCGGGCGGGTGTATGCGCGACGCCGCCTGGGTGCGCTCGCGAACGCCGTTCGACTACACGTTCCTGATGGCGCCTTTGCGCGTGGAATCCATCCTGTCGGCGCTGGCTGTGGCGGCGGCGGTATGGTTCGGGGCGCTGGTTCCCGTGCGGCCCGGCTATGCGAACCTCGACCGGCTGCTTCGCCTGGAACGCTCCAAGATTTTTCTCGGTCCGATCGATGCCCCACTGCTCGCACGCTGGCAGGCCTCGCCGGGCATCGAGACGATTGCGCCGTACCGGACCTTGTCTTATGGCTCGGGAGCTGGCCGCTTCGCTTATGTGCGCGTCTCGCCGAAGTTTTTCGACGCGCTGGGCGTGAGGGCCTGGAGCGGCAGCCTGCTCACGGCGGACGATCCGCCGAACCACGCCGTGATCACGTTCGCCTTCTGGCGCGACCACTTTCGCTCCGATCCCCGGGCCATCGGCGCGTCTTTCAGCGTCGGCAACCGGAGCTATGTCGTAACGGGCATCCTCGGCCCTGGCTTCGGATTCCACCGCGCGCTGTTTTTCGCTCCGCTCGGTTTTGGCCCCGCTCCGGAGGCGCTGGCGCTGCTCCAGCCCGGCGTCACACCCGACCGCGCGGAAGCTTCCCTGCTGCAAATCGCGCGCCAACTCAATCCCAAGAAGGGCAGTGAAGGAATCCGCCTTCAGCCTCTCGTGTCGCGCGTGGCGGTTGCCCTGGTCCTGGTGACCGCGCTCTTGCTCGCGCTGCCGCTGGCGTACCTGTGCAGGCAAAGGCGCTGGATGAAGGCGTACGCCGTCGCTCGAATCGCCGTCACGCTTCTCGCCATCACGGTGCTGAATGCCTCGACTGCGCGCGCGGTGAACCGTCTGTTCGTGCCGCTGTCGGTGATTCAACTGTGGCTGTTTCTGGGTCTGTGCGCGGCCGCGGTATACCTGATTCTCCGCGACCACCACAGCCGCTGCCCGCAATGTCTGGCGCGGCTCCAGATGCCGGTCGCGATCGGAAACTGGGGCAGCCTGCTCATCGATCCGCCGGTGACCGAGTACGTCTGCCCCAACGGGCACGGCACGCTGGCGGTGTCCGACGCCATGCACGATCCGGACCGCTGGACCGTGTTCGACGAATCCTGGAAAGACCTGTTCGCGAGATAAAAACTTTGGACCTGGAAAAAACACTTCTGCGCAAGGTCGGCGAGGCCGTCGCGCGCTTCAAGATGATCCGCGACGGCGATCGCGTCGCCGTGGCGCTCTCCGGCGGCAAGGATTCGCTCACCATGCTGGAGGTTCTCCTGCGGCTGGAGCAGCGCGCCCCGGTCGCCTTCAGCGTATGCGCGTTTACGGTGGAGCAGGGCAAGTTCCTGCGGCCCTTCGAGCCGATGGGCGAATACCTGAAGGCGCGCGGGGTCGACTGGACCTACCATCGCGACAACCCGTCGTTCCGCCTGCTCGACGAGCAGCCCGATCACGGCTGCGACCTGTGCAGCCGCTACCGCCGCCGCGCGGTGTACCAGATCGTGCGCGGTCTGGGCGCCAACGTGATCGCCTTCGGCCACACCGCCGACGATTTTTGCGAATCGTTCCTGCGCAACGCGCTGTTCACCGGGCGGATCAGCGCGCTCCCGCCGGTCACCTGGTCGCGCGAGCGCGATTTTCGCCTGATCCGGCCACTGGTCTACGTCACCGAAGACCTGACCGCGCGTTTCGCCGAATCGCTCGGTGCGCCGGTGATTCCCTGCGGCTGCTCCCAACGCACCGGAACGGTGCGCCGTACGCTGCGCGATTTGCTCGGCGGCATCGAGAAGGATTACCCGCACCTGAAGGAAACCATGCTCTCCGCGATGGGACATATCGAGACCGGGCGGCTGCTCGATCCCCGCTTCCTCGATCTGGACGGGCGGCCTGCGGAAACAAACCCGCTCGCTGTTATTGAAGAATAGAGAAGGAGACAGCGCCCATGACAGGAATTCATTTCATTACCGACGCGAAAGGCCGCAAGACGGCAGCGGTGATCGACCTGAAGAAACATAGTGCGCTGTGGGAGGATATCGAAGACGTGCTGGTTTCCCGGTCGCGGCGGCATGAAAGACGCATTCCGTTCGAAAAGGTGAAGGCCGGCCTGATCGCAAGCGGAAAGCTGCGTGGCTAAGTACTCCGTCGTATTCGCGTCAAGTGCCGAGAAGGAACTCAAGAAGCTCCCCGGCCAATTGATCGCACGCCTGGTTCCTCGCCTGGAAAATCTTGCCTGCAATCCTCGTCCGCCTGGATGCAAGAAGCTCAAGGGCGGTGATCTCGAGTGGCGCATTCGCGCCGGCGACTACCGCGTGGTGTACACCATCGACGACGCAAAACTGCTGGTGGAAGTGACGCGAATCCGTCACCGAAGCGAGGTGTACGAACGATGAGTGCCCTGCGCGCGCTCGTTCCCGCCGACCATGCGCCTGCCGGACCACGCTTCCCCGATCTGGACGGGCGGCGCGACGGCGCAAACCGCCTCGCGGTTATTGAAGAACAGAGGTTTGAGGTTCATCACCTGTTGAGTTCTTCGATGGGTCCCCAGTTGTTGAGATAAGCGCTGAAGCTGCGCTCATCATTCTTGAACTGGCCTTGTGCAATAAGCAGCTGATCCGGGCGCGCAAGCCCCCGCGCTTCCCAGCACTCGCGTTTTTTCGTGACCCAGAGATAGCTTTGAAAAACTTTCGGGGTTCCATGATGAATAGCGTCAAGCCGCCTCAATAGTTCGGCGGGCGTGATGATTACGAAGTCGGCGCTGCGGCGCTCGAACCCGACGAGGACGAAGATCCAATAGTCGGCAAGAGAGGCCGCGATCTTCTGTCGGTCAAGCTTCCACCACCCGCAGGCACGCAACGGCTTCTGAAACACATCGGCCATATGAGTGAATAGGAAGTCCCGTGAGAATTTGACCTGGAGGGACACTACCTTCTTGTTTTTGCTGTCGGAGACCAAAAGATCGATGCCGGTGTCTTTAGCTGGGACCCAGATATTCACCCGCCGATACGTGCGCTCGATGTGATCTCCCGCGACGAACTCGCCTGCGTGGATGGTGAAGAGCGGCTTCACTTGATAGGCTCTTGCAACATTCTGACCCTGATCTTTGACACACGTCAACCCCGCGACTGGCGCGTGGACCGGCCGTATTCCGTCTGTAAGCCGCGCGGCCGGCCCAGTCACGTGTCCCAGCGCGTTCTTTCCCCAGCCGTTCAGGCGCTTACCTCTATTCCCCGCGCTGTCACTCTTCTTCCCGTGCGATCCCTGGTAGTGGAACCCGCAGTCCGGCAAGGGAACCATTTGGGAACACAGCTCATGAATTCGCCACAACAAAACGAACCCAAGCCGCTGTGGCCCCGGGCTACCGGTGGGGCGGGTTCCCTGACCCGCGCGCGCCCCCCTGGTCGCGCCAGGAAACCCGGCCAATATTGCGTAGAATTGCGTAACTTAACCCGGTTTTCCGTTCCGTCGATCCCCTGCGTTAGAATCGTCTCTTGTCATCTCCTCTGGTCACCGTCGTCGTGCCTACTTTGGCCGCCGATGACGCCCTGGCGGATTGCTTGCGCTCACTCGAATCCCAAACGCTCGACCGGTTTGAAGTGGTGGTCGTCGACAACAGCGGAGTTCGCCGGGCCCACGCCCAGGGGCCGCGTATGCGCGTGATCGCCAACCCCCGCAACGCCGGCTTCGGCGCCGCGGTGAACCAGGGCTTCCGCGATTCCGAAGCCCCGTATCTCGCCACCCTCAACGACGACGCCGTGGCTCACGCCGGCTGGCTCGAAGCTCTGGTCGCGGCCGCCGAATCCCACCCGCGCGCCGGCATGTTCGCCTCCCAGGTGCGCATGGCCGGAACAGATGCGCTCGATTCGGCGGGCATGCTGATCGCGGCCGACGGTTCAAGCAAGCAGCGCGGGCATGGCGAGCCTCTTGAGCGATTCGCTCATGTGTGCGACGCGCTCCTGCCGAGCGGCTCAGCCGCACTCTATCGCCGCGCGATGCTCGACCAGATCGGCCTGTTCGAGGAGAGCTTCTTCCTGTATTGCGAGGACACCGATCTCGGATTGCGCGCACGCTGGGCCGCGTGGGAGTGCGTCTATGTCGCCGCGGCGGTGGTCGAGCATCGGTATTCTCATTCGGCGGGCCGCGCCACTCCGCTCAAGGCCTACTACGTGGAGCGCAACCGCCTGTACCTGGCGATCCGGAACTTCCCGCCCTCGCTGCTCGCGTGTGTTCCGTTCGCGTCGCTAGGGCGCTACTTCTGGCACCTGGTGTCGCTGTGGGGCGGGAGCGGAAAAGCGGCCGAGTTTCGCGAGGCCGGATACTCGGCTGCGCGCCTGCCGTGGCTGGTTCTGCGGGCGCACGTCTCGGCCCTGCTTCACCTCCCGCGCCTGCTGGCCGAGCGGCGGCGGATCCGCGCCACGCGGCGCTTGAGCGCGCGCGAATTTCGTGCGTTGCTGACCGCGCACTCTATCGGCGTCCGCCAGGTGGCCGCGCTGTGAAGCTGCTCATTCTTATCCCGGCGTACAACGAACAGGGCGCGGTGGGCGGCGTGATCGGGGAAGTGCGCGCGGCCATGCCCGGCGCTCCGGTCCTGGTGGTCGACGATTGCTCGACGGACGCCACGATTACGGTGGCGCGCGACGCGGGCGCCCGGGTGCTGCCGCTGCCCCATCACCTGGGCCTCGGCGGATGCGTGCAGGCCGGCTACCGGCTGGCGTTCGAGCTCGGCTACGACTACGTGATTCGCGTGGATGGCGACGGCCAGCACGATCCGCGCGACATCCCCAAGATCCTGGACGCGCTCGAGCGGCAAGGCTGCGAGATGGTGATCGGCTCGCGCTTCGCTGACGGATCGGGCCGCCATACCGGGTTTCTGCGCGCGGCCGGAATCGTTTTCTTCCGCGCCGTGCTGCATCCGATTCTGGGCCGGCCGGTGCGCGATCCCACCTCCGGATTTGTCGGCGTCAATCGAAGGGCTCTGGAAGTGTTCAGCCGCAGCTTCCCGCTCGAGTATCCCGAGATCGAGGCGCTCGTCGTGCTTCAGCGCCGGCGCTTTCGCTTCGCCGAAGTTCCCTGCCGCATGCGTCCGCGCCGCGCCGGGCGCAGCACCATCACAGCCGTCCGGTCGCTTTACTATATGGTGCACGTCCTGCTCGGCGTCTTTGTCAATGTGCTGAAGTTCGAAGGTCGGAGAAAATAGAATATGGATCGTCTTCTGAACGTGATGACCATTTTCAGCGCGCTGCTCATCGGCGTGGTGCTCGCCTCGGTCCGCCGCGCGCACATTCGCGTCGAATATTCGGTGAGCTGGCTGGTGGCGGCGCTGGTGCTGCTGGTGCTGTCACGCTGGCCGCCTGCCCTGGCCTGGATCGCGGACGTGCTCGGCGTTACCCAGACCGGTCCGGCTGCCGCGCCGCTGGTGCTGATGATGGTCACCGGCACGCTGTTCCTGATGGTGCTGTACCGGCTGTCGCTCCGCATCTCCAGCCTCAAGGATTCCAACATCGCGCTCGCGCAGCGTGTGGCGATCCTCGAGTACCATTTAGAGTCTCTCGATGAAAAAGCAAAAGCGGCCACCAGAGAGTAAGACGCCCGCGCCCGCGGCGGCCCGGCAAGGCCGGTTCACCTCGTGGCCCCTCTGGTGGCCCTGGCTGGGCGCGCTCGCCGCGCTGGTGCTGGTATTCGTCGTGTATGGTCCGGCTCTCAACGGCCCGTTCGTGCTGGACGACCGTGCCTTGCCCTTCATGAACCCGAGGTTCGCCGGCCAGCCGCTCGCTGTCTGGATCGACGGCGTGCGCCCTCTGCTGGCCTTCAGCTTTTGGATCAATTACAGCCTCAGCGAAACCGATCCGGGTTCGTATCACGTAATCAACGTCCTGCTTCACTTCCTGACGTCGTGCCTGATCGCGCTGATCGCGGCGAAACTGCTCGAATGGGCGGGCGTGGCCGGACGCCGGCGCGCTTTGCTGGCCGCGTTCGCCGGGGCGCTGTTCCTGCTGCATCCGGCGCAAACCGAAGCGGTGGCGTACGTGGCCAGTCGCTCGGAGGATTTGAGCGTCCTGTTCTACTTCGCCGCCTTCGCGGTATTCCTGTATCGAAGCTCCGAGTGGACGACGCTGCTGCGGGCCTTGACGATCGTTGCGCTGTTCGGCGCGGCCGTCTCCACCAAGGAGCACACGCTCACGCTGCCGGCGCTGCTGCTGCTGACGGATTTCTTCTGGGGCCGGGGCGGGCTTCGCCGCAACGGCGTCCTGTACGGGTTGCTGGCGCTGGCGGGCAGCGCCGGCGCCGTAGTCGTATGGAAATTGCTGCGCGCCGCGGATACAGCCGGTTTCTCCATGAAGGATCTGCCGCCGGCGACGTATTTCTTCACGCAGTGCCGCGTCATCTGGACCTACGTTCGAATGTTCGTGTTGCCCTTTGGCCTGAACGCCGACCCGGAGGTCGCACTGTCGCGGAGTCCGCTCGATCACGGAGCCATCTTCGGTCTGGTGGCCCTGGTGGCCGCGGTCAGCGCCGCCTGGATCTACCGCAAGCGCTGGCCTCTGGCTTCGTTCGGCGTATTCGTTTTCCTGCTGCTGCTGGCGCCGACATCTTCGATCTTCCCGATCCGCGACGTGATGGCCGAGCGCCGCTTGTATTTGCCGTTCCTGGGTCTGGCGCTCATCGTTCTGGAGGTCCTGCGCCGGGTCCGTCTGCGGGAAGCGGCATGGGCGTGCGCCGGCGCCGCCGCTCTCTGCGCAGCGCTCACCTACCAGCGCAGCCAGGTCTGGGCCAGTCCGCTGGCGCTGTGGGAAGACACCGTGGCCAAGTCCCCGCAGAAGTACCGTCCGCGATTCCAGCTCGCCTATGCGCTTTACGAAGAAAATCGTTGCGCGGAATCGTCGCAGTCCTACGAAACCGCGTCGCGGCTGGGCCCGGCCAGCTACGAGCTGCTGATCGACTGGGCGCTGGCCCTCGATTGCACGGGCAACGCCGACGAGGCCGTCGCTAAGCTGCGCCAGGCGGCCATCTTCGAGCGCACCGCTCACGTCTACGCGGAAATCGGAATGGTGTACGGCAAGCGCGGCCGGACGCAGGAAGCGCTCGAAGCGCTCGCGGAGGCGGAGAAGATCAACCCGCATTTCATGATGACCTACGTCTATCGCGGCAACGTCTATGCCAGCCTCGGAGACCGGGCGGCCGCGGCGCGCGAGTATCAGCACGCCCTCGTTGTGAATCCTTCGAGCCAAGCCGCTCGCGACGCTCTGGCTCGCGTGAGCCGCTGAATGGTTCGCATCGGCGTCAACGCCCTCTACCTGATTCCCGGCGGCGTGGGCGGCACCGAAATCTACCTGCGCCAGTTGCTCGCCGCGCTGGCGAGGATCGACACGGCCAACCAGTACTTCGTCTTCACCAATCTTGAAACCGGCGCGGACCTGGTCCCGCGCCAGGCCAATTTCCAGTGGAAACCGCAGGCGGTCCACGCGCGCGTTCGTCCAGCGCGCATTCTCTGGGAACAGACCGTGCTGCCGCTGGAGGCCTCGCGCTACCGGTTGGACGTCCTGCTCAACCCCGGCTTCACCGCGCCGCTGCTCGCGCCGTGCCCTGGCGTGACCGTGTTCCACGACATGCAGCACAAACGCCACCCGGAATACTTCCGCTGGTTCGATTTGCCGTTCTGGCGGCTGTTGCTGTGGCTGGCCGCGCATCGCTCGCGGAGCCTGATCGCGGTGTCGGAGGCCACCCGCGTCGACGTTCTGCATTTCTACTCTCTGCCCGCCGCGCGCGTCGCCGTGATCCCTTACGGCGTCGAAGCCGCGTTCTTCGATCTCGACCGCAGCCATCTCGACCCGTACGTGCTCTGCGTTTCCACACTGCATCCGCACAAGAATTTCGAACGGCTGATCCGCGCCTGGGCGCGCCGGAAGCGCGAGTACCGGCTGGTGATCCCGGGCATCCGCGGCTTCCACACGCAAGTGATCGAAGCGCTGATCGCGGAGTTGGGCGTAGGGGATTCGGTCAAGCTCACCGGCTGGCTCCCGCGTGAGCAGATGTACCGGCTCTACGAGCGGGCGCTAGCGTCCATTTTCCCATCGACCTTCGAAGGCTTCGGCATGCCGGTGTTGGAGGCGCTGGCGGCGGGAGTGCCGCTCGCCTGCTCCGATATTCCGCCGGTGCGCGAGGTCGCCGGCGACGCGGCTCTGTTCTTCGATCCGCTCGATGAGGACGCCCTCGACGCATCGCTCGGACGCATCGTGAGCGACACGGATTTGCGCGCGCGGCTGTCCGCCGCGGGTCCCGAGCAGGCGCGCGGGTTTACATGGGAACGGGCGGCGGAGCAGACCTTGCGGGTGCTCGGCGGCGGGATCTGATCAGCGCGTCACCCGCAACCCCGTCGAGAGCTGCGTGGTGCGGAACCCTTCGAGCGAGAACACCGGTTCGGCGAAGCCGTACCAGCGCCACTCGCTCACCCAGTCGGCGTGTTTGGCGACCGGCAGAGAAAGTTTAGCTAAGGGCTGATAGAAGCTAGTGGGCCGCGTGCCGGCGGCGGTGTACAGCGCGCCTCCGACCGACACATGAGCAGCGCGCGAACGAATGTTCGGCAGCACGAAGTCGAGCAACCCGCTGGCCTGGTGCGCGTTCTCGCGGTAGAAGGACCGCGCGGAGGTGAACGTCTGAGGGAGGACGTAGAGAATATTGGACTCGACGCTGGTCCGCGAATATTCCCCGAGCAGGCTCAAGCGCTTTCCTCCTTTGGGCGTCCACAGCAGCGAAAGCCCATCGTCGTGGCTTGAAAACGTGTAAAGGACGCTCGGGATCGGATTATCGTTGCTGAGGATTGTCAGATTCCACGTCACCGAAAGCGACGGGAGCGCCTGGTAGCGGGCGCGGGCGCGATACTTCCGGTAATCCTGCAAGCTGGTGCGGTAGTAGAAACGGTCCGCCGATCCGCCCTCAAAATCGAAATTCGCCGAAAGCCTCGCCGCTGGACGGAAAGCGATCCCGGCGACGCCGGCGTGCCGCTTCAGCGTGCCGAATTCGGGCGCCAGCCCGTAGAAAGCGGGCGCCGTCGTGTCTCCCCACACGTAGCGATCGCCGCCGCGCAGCGTGATCTTCGAGGTGAGATCGAAAATTACATCCACCGACTGCTGATTGTAGTTGTCCACCAGCCGCTGGGTGGAACCGGCGACCTGTAGCGAAGAGGCCGTGTGCAGCCGGTCCGTGGTCCAGTTCTCGACGATCCGCAGCCGCCGCAAGGGCCGCACCTCCACGCCCATGCTGCCGGAGGTGTGCGGCTGCCTGGCCGCGCCTGCGAGCAGGTTCTGCTCGGCGCTATAGAACAGGAGCGAGCTCAAGTTCACGAACTCGCCGGTGTTGCTCTGCGTGTAGTTCACGTCGGTGTGCTGCATGCTGTACAGGAACTGGCCGTAGAAGTCGATCCATGAAAGCGGGCTGGCGGTCACCTGTGCCTTGGTATAGGGGCCCGCGCCGCGGATTCCGTAGGCCTGAAGCAACGTATCCAGGTGCAGCGTCTCTCCCAGAAACGGCCTCGAAGCATTTCCGTTGTTGCGCGTGGCCTCGGTAACGCGCTCGTCGTCTTTGAACACCGTGCCGCCCTGCTCGAGCGTGGCGTGGAAACGGTTGAGCTCGATCCGAACGCCACCGCGATAGTTGTCGGTGTGGCTGCGCAGGAAGTTCGCGACTGGATACGAATTGCTGCTGTTCGAGACGAAGTCCGTCACACCGGTTCCGTGATCGGAATCGCGTGTGTAGTGGAGATACGGGACCAGGCGGGATCCCGGACGCAGCTCCAGCTCGAAACCAGCCATTCGCCGGCGCGTATCGAAGGACTGCTGGTTCAGAAAAACGCCGTTGCCGAGCAGCGGGTTGGCGAACGACGGCGTCGCGTCGAAGTAGGCGATGTTGCGATAGTCGAACGTGAAGCGGTAGATCCTCTCCTTGTCCGCGGCCGCGTGCGCGGTCGTGTAGGGATCGCCGCCCCAGCCGATGCCATTCACCGCCAGGCGGTCGAAAAATCGTTTGGACGGATCGACGATGGTGAAGTCCGCGCCGAACAGCTTGGGACCTTCTCCCAGGTTGACGACGCTGCGATAGGTGTCGAAGCTTCCGGCGACGTCCGTGCGCCAGCGATAGCCGAAATCGGCGGTGCCCGTCAGCCACTCCGTCGCGGCCGGGGCCGGGACGGGCGGCGCGTCCTGCGCCAGCACTGCGTACGCGCACAGAAACGGCAGAACGGCTTTCATCGGAGGAACGTCCTGTCCACGTTCGATCCGTGGACCTTCACATGGCAGGTGACGCATGCCTGGAAGCGCTGCGATTGCAGGTTGTGAAACGCCGGCGGCGCTCCACCCAAAACGCCGTTTTGACCCGGCTTCGGAATGCCGATGTTGGAGTGGCATTCCAGGCACGTGACGCGAGCGTCATTGCGGGTGAGCATCCGCGGATGGGATGAGCCGTGCGGCTCATGGCAGGCCGTGCAGCCGTCGGTCCGCATCGGCTCATGCTCGAATACGAACGGGCCGCGCTTGTCGCCGTGGCAGTTCAGGCAAGCCGGTTCCCCCGAAGCCGCGGTCATGCGCACCGTGCTGGTCATGTTCCGCCCGTGCGGATTGTGGCAGTCCACGCACGACATCGCATTCTGAGGCAGCTTGTGCGTATAGGGACGCTGGAACTGCGCCCACACCGAGACGTGGCAGCTCGCGCATTTCTCGTTGACGGCCGCCGCCTTGGTCGGCTTCAGCTCTTCCGGCGTCTTGTGAATCGAGTGGCAGCTCACGCAGGCCACCTGACTCCGGGCGTGGCCGCTTTGGATGCGCCCGGCCTGCGCCGGCTGGTTCAGATGGCAGCCGAGACACAACTGGTCGGTTGCGGCCGGTGCAAGCTTCGCGGGATTGCGGATGTCCTTAGCTTCGGCGGATTCGGTGTGATTGCTCGCGGGTCCATGGCAGGCTTCGCACGTCTTCCCCGCCCACCCCTCCTTGGGACCCTCCCGGCCGCGCTTCTTGCTGGTTTCGATCAGGTGGTGCGGATTTGCCGCGAACTTGCCCACGATTTCCTCGTGGCACACCTTGCAGGCGTCCGATCCGGCGTAGGTCGCCGGGCCGGAGGGCGCAGGCGTTTGTGCGGCCAGCCGCGAGGCCAGCAGCAGTAAGACGCTAGCGAGCATGCACCTTGCTGACGGAGAACTCGGCGTCCTGTCCGTGACAAACTTCGCAGCTTTCCCCTAACGCGGTCGTCATGGCGAGCGCGTGCGACGCCACGGCGATCTCGGTGTGGCACCCCGTGCACGCCGAAGCGATCGGCCCGATGGGATTGATTGGACCCCTCGGGTCGGTCACGTTCAGCTTTGCCGCAATCGGAAGTTGTTCCGAGTTGTTGACGTGGCACTTGGCGCAGTCGCGCCGGTCGCCCGGGAAGCGGACTTCGTTGAAGTTGTTCTTCGAGCCGCCGAACCCGTAAATCGTGAAGTCGCTGGTGAGCTCTTCGCCCGTGTGAATCTTGTGGATCATCTGGGCAAGGTTGATGGCCTGGTTGGGAGCCGCCGAGGCCGGTCGCTGGGCCGCGTCCGTCTGCGTGGGGCTGTGGCACAGCACGCACTCCTCGATCCGGTTGCGGTTGTTTCCGTGTGGACTCAGGAAAGTATGGCATTTATTGCAGTTGGCGATGTCCACCACCTTGCGGCGAGACGTCACCGGCGATCCATCGACCGAGACGTCGAGGGTCTTATTCAGGCCCGCGTCGCGAACCACCTGCTGTTTCGTCGTATTCGGCAGCAGCGTGATGTTCTTGTAACCCTCGATGCCGACCGTATAGGTGCCCGCCGCGTCGTCGGGAATCTTGTACTGAAACGTGTACTGATAAGTTCCGTTCGCGCCAGTCGGGTTGGTCACGTTCTCGGTCACATTGGTGACATAGTCGCTGGTGGGCCCGGCGATCACCAGCGCCAGGCGGTTCATCGACGATGGCGCGATGGGATTGCCGGCCTTGTCCTTCAGCGTGAACGTCACGGTGGGCTGCTTGCCCGCTGTGCCGTTGTCCACTTTCACCAGCCCGAAGGTGGTGCCGGGCAGATCCCGGGAGAACAGAGGGACGGTGTGGCCTCCCAGAATCGAGGCGTCAAACTCCGTCTCCCCCTGCGGGGTGTGGCAAATGGTGCACTGGTTGTCGTCGAACTGCGGACCGCCCGGGTGATTCACGCCGCTGGCGAAATCGACGTCGTCATGGCAGGAACCGCAGGCAGCCCGGGTCGCGCTGGTGATGTAATTCTTGCTCTGCGCCGCCGTGGGCGTATGGCAGATCGTGCAGTTGCGAACGTCGGAAGGGAACCCCACCGTAGAATAGTCGTTCACCGACTGGTTGAAGCCGATGATCTGATAGGGTGTGCCTGCCGCCACGCTGGGAAGGCCGGCGCCGCGGTGAATCTTGTGGATCATTACCTTGAAATCGACCGTGTTTCCCGTATCCGGATCCCTCGTCTGAGGCTGATGGCACAACACGCACAACTGCGTCTGTTGCCGCGCTCCCCCGTGCAGAGCCAGCGGATTGTGGCACTGGTTGCAGCTCTCCGTGCGTACCACGTCCCGGATCACGGTCACTGTGCCGCCACTCGGCAGGAAGGTAAACACGTCGTTCGAGTACTGGGTGCCCATGTCGAAATCGGTCAGATTTCGCGAGGCGTACGCGCCGATGCTGTGGGTGGCGGTGCGATCGATGCTCGCCGGCGCCTTGGTCGCAAACCGATACGTGTAGCTGCCGTCGGCGTTCGCGGTGAACACCCCATTTGCATCCGTGCCTGCCTGCACCGCGGAGACCTTGGTGATCGGGCTGGTTTGGACGCGCGTGGTATACGCGGTGTACTGCGTCTGACCTGCCGGAATCGTCGCCGCGATGAAACTCACCGCGACCGCGCCCGGCGTCGTGATCCCGAGGCGGTCCAGCGCCAAGCCCTGGGGGTCGGTCACCGTGAATTGAGCCTGAATCGTGCCATCACTGGCGATGGTGGCGGACTGAATTTTTAGAACCAGTCCGGGCCGCACGAAGTTGATAATCGCTGCGTCCTTATAGAAAGCCTTGTCGCGAGCCGTAAAGACCGGACCCGGTGCGCTACTCAGGATAGCCACACTGATCGCTAGAACCAACAAACGCATTCTCACTTAGCCCTCCTTCTTAATGAGTGCACGAATTGGCCCAAAAGTCTCGTGCAATCCCAATCTATTGTTATTACTGTACTTAGCCGCGGGCCAAGTCGGCTCCATTGGGTGAAATCACTCATACACGGGTGATCGCATGGGTGAATCCTTCGGCGCGATGCGCGAGTACTGCACAGGCCACGGCAGCGCATGACCCAGCTCGCGCGCGGCGTGCATCGGCCAGTACGGATCGCGCAGCATCTCGCGCGCCAGCAGCACCAGGTCCGCCTGCCCGGAGCGGATAATGTGGTCGGCCTGGGCCGGCGACGTGATCATCCCCACGGCTCCGGTCGGGACGCCCGCCTCCCGCCGGATGCGCTCCGCGAAGGGCGTCTGATAGCCCGGCCCCATGGGAATCTGAGCGCGCAGCGACGTTCCGCCCGACGAGCAATCCACCAGGTCCACCCCCAGCGAGCGCAGCCGCCGCGCCAGCTCAACCGACTCGTCCACGCTCCAGCCACCCTCCATCCAGTCGGTCGCCGAAATCCGCACCAGCAGCGGTGAGGCTTCGGGCCACACCCCGCGAAGCCCGCATACGATTTCGCAAAGGAACCGCGTGCGATTGTCGAACGAGCCGCCGTAGCGGTCCGTGCGCCGATTGCTGAGCGGGCTCAGGAATTCATGAGCCAGATAACCGTGCGCGGCGTGAAGCTCGATCAGGCGGAAGCCCGCTTCCAGCGCCCGGCGCGCCGCTTCGGCGAAATCTCGTACCACCGCTCGGATGCCGTCCTCGGTGATCGCGACCGGATCGGCGTATCCTTCGTCGAACACGAGCGGGCTGGGGGCGGCTGGCCTCCATCCTCCCGCCGTCTCCGGAATCTCATGCCCGCCTTCCCACGGCACGGCGACGCTGCCCTTGCGCCCGGCGTGAGCAAGCTGGATTCCGGCGAGGCTTCCCTGGCTGAGGATGAAGCGCGCCACGCGCGCCAGCGGTTCGATGTGCTGCTCGCTCCATATGCCCAGGTCGAGCGGCGTGATGCGAGCCTCTGGCGAGACGGCCGTGGCTTCCACCATCACCAAGCCCGCGCCGCCCACCGCGCGGCTTCCCAGGTGCACCAGGTGCCATTCGTTCGAAAAGCCGCCCTGGTAGGAGTACTGGCACATGGGCGAAACGGCGATCCGGTTCGGGAGCGTGACTCCGCGAAGCTTGAGTTGATCGAAAAGATGCGGCATGAGTCTTGCGGCTAATGCGCCAAATGCACGTCGTGCTCCTGCAAGATGGGCGTCCCGGTGATGCGTCCGTAGAGAACGTCGGGATCAAGGTCCGCTCCGTTCGGCCAAACCACAGTGCCCAGCTCCGGGTCGACGCGGACCAGTGCGAAATAGGCGGGGTCACGCAGCGGCTCGAAGACTCCCCGGAAGCTGAGATGGGGCGCGAGATCGACCACGCCCTCAACGCCGTCCTCGAACAGAAGCTGTAAGGGATAATCACCGAGTGCTTTTGCGGCAACGATGTCCTTCAACATGATCTACTTCGGCCCAGCGCGTGCGGCGGATGGCGTTCGCGCCGATGCGCTCAATTCTGGCCTCTGACCTCGATCGTATCAGGGATGCGGGGAATTCTGGGAATTTGGGTCCACACGTATAGCATCCAGCACGGGTGTTGTGCGCGATATTAGATAGATGCACGCTAGCGACCTGCGGGACCAGGAAAAGCGAGCCGCGGCCGAACGCGGCGTCACCTACATCGAGCACGGCATGACCATCGGCTTGGGCTCCGGCTCGACCTCGGCCTTCGCGATCGAATTCCTGGGCGAGCGCGTGCGCGCCGGCCTCGGCATCCGCGCCGTGCCCACCTCTTCCCGCACCGAACGGCTGGCGGTCCGCGAGGGAATCCCGTTGATCGACTTGTCGCAGGCGCCCAATCTCGACCTGACCATCGACGGAGCCGACGAGCTCGATCCGAACCTGCAACTGATCAAGGGCGGCGGCGGCGCGCTGCTGCGGGAGAAAGTGGTGGCCTCGGCTTCCCGCCGCCTGATCATCATCGCCGACCATACCAAGCAGGTGTCCGTGCTGGGCGCTTTTCCGCTGCCGGTGGTGGTGGCGCCGTTTGCCGCTGCATTCGTCGCGAGGCGGATTACTGAAATGGGCGCGGCGGCGGAATTTCGCCTGGATGACCGCCGGGAGCCCTTCGTCACCGACGACAGCGGCTACATCCTGGACTGCCGCTTCAGCCAGATCCCCGATCCGGCCGCACTCGCGCGCGAGCTGGACCGGCTGCCGGGCGTGGTCGAGCATGGGCTGTTTATCGACATGGCGAGCGTGGTGGTGGTGGCCCGTGGCGATGCCGTGACCGAGCTTCGGCCGAAGTGACCGGCTCAACGCCTCGCACAGGCGACCTGCTGGTCATGCATCAACCACGCGAACGTGATCAGACGGAAATTTCTTGCATGACACCCCCAGTCGTATGTACACTGTAATAACGAATGGAATTTGACTGGGACGCCATGAACACGGAGCACATCGCCCGGCATGACGTCACGATCCAGGAGTGCGAGGAAGCGTACCGGAACGGGCCGATGGTGATCGAACATCAGAGGCGGAAGCGTGAGCGGCGCCGGCTGTGCCTCGGCGAAACCGCCAGAAGCAGGCTGCTCGCGTCCGTGGTCACCGAGCGGCGCGGTAAGATCCGGTTCATCACTGCGTACCCGATGCACCCGCGGCAGCGTGAAATCTACAGAGGAGACGAATGACGGCAACCAAGATCCCGATTCCGAAGTTCAAAAGCGAGAAGGAAGAAGCCGCGTGGTGGGACGCGCATCCAGAAGTCATCACGGCGCTGTTTCTGAGAGCGAAGAAGGAAGGCAAGATCAAACGCTTGCCCGTGGTCCGCGGCGCAACGCGGTCGGTGACGATCCGCATGCCCATCGCCGACATCGAGACGGCGCAGGAGATCGCGGAGAAGCGTGGGTTACCGTACCAGACCTACGTCAAGGGGCTGCTGCATCGGGCGCTGGAACGCGACCGTAAGGCCGGATAGGTCTCCCTGCACGCGACGCTATGATAGAAAGTCAGGAGGCGAGGATCGACCGATGAAACCTCCCGCTTCACGACGCGACGTATTGAAAGGCTCCGTGGCCAGCCTGCTCATGACCGAAGCCGGACCCTCCACCGGCGCTGCCGCAAAACCCGGTACCGCTCTCCTGGCCGACCCCGTCTACAAGCAGCACGACCCCGGCGGCGGCCACCCGGAGCGGCCGGAACGCTACGACGCCGTGGCGCAGGCGCTGACCCAGGCGGGGTTCATGAAATCGCTCGCCCGCATCGAACCCCGCGCCGCGAGCGAAGAGGAGATCGCGGCCTGCCACAGCCACGCCTACATTCAGAAAGTCAGACGGGAAATCGCGGCCGGCGCGCATGAGCTGAGCACCGGCGACACCAACGTCGGCTCGCGATCCTTCGATGTCGCGCTCCAGGCCTCCGGCGGCGTGCTGAATGCCGTGGATGCGGTGGTCGGCCGCAAGGCCGGAAACGCCTTCTGCGTCCTGCGCCCGCCGGGCCATCACGCGCGCCCCGAGCAGGGCATGGGCTTCTGCATCTTCAATAACGTCGCCATCGCCGCGCGATATGCGCAGCGGAAACACGGCATCGGCAAGGTGCTGATCGCGGATTGGGACGTGCACCACGGCAACGGAACGCAGGACATTTTTTACGCCGACGGCTCAGTCTTCTTCTTCAGCATTCACCAGTCGCCGTGGTATCCCGGCACCGGCGCGGCCGGCGAGACCGGCGAGGGCAAAGGAAAAGGCTGCACGATGAACTGTCCGTTTCCCGCGGGAACCGGACGCAGCGAGATCCTGGCGGCGTTTCGTCAGCGCCTCGGGCCGGCCGCCGACCAGTTCAAACCGGACCTGGTGATGATCTCGGCGGGCTTCGATTCCCGCATCGACGATCCTCTGGGCCGGTTCACGCTCGCCGATCAGGACTTCGCGGAGCTGACCACCTTCATCATGGAGATCGCCGCCAAGCATGCCGGCGGACGGCTGGTCTCGGTTCTCGAGGGTGGGTACAATCTCAGCGGCCTGGCTTCGGCTGCGGCCGCGCACGTGAAGGCGCTCACGCAATCATGATCCGCCACCTCAAGACCGGCCAGACCACGCAAGTCAAGGAAGAGAGCAGCGCCCAGGTTCGCGCCACCGTCGAGGCGATCCTCGCCGATGTCTCCGCGCGCGGCGAACGGGCGGTGCGGGAATACTCGGAGAAGTTCGACCAATGGTCGCCGCCCACTTTCCGCCTCTCGGAGACCGAAATCGCCGATTGCATCCGCTCCCTGCCCGATCGCGTGATCGAGGACATCCGGTTCGCCCAGACCCAGATCCGCAGGTTCGCGCAGTTGCAGAGGGCCGCGCTTCAGGATGTCGAGGTCGAGACGATTCCCGGCGTGGTGCTCGGCCACAAGAACATCCCGGTCGCGAGCGTCGGCTGTTACGTGCCGGGCGGCCGCTATCCGATGGTCGCCTCCGCGCACATGAGCGTGGTCACGGCGCAGGTGGCGGGCGTCAAGCGCATTATCGCCAGCGCCCCGCCCTTCGGAGGCAAGCCGCATCCGGCGACGGTGGCGGCGATGCATCTGGGCGGCGCCGACGAAATCTACGTGTTCGGAGGCGTGCAGGCGGTGGCCGCTATGGCGCTCGGAACCGAAAACATCGCGCCGGTCGATATGCTGGTGGGACCCGGCAACGCTTACGTGGCCGAAGCGAAGCGCCAGTTGTTCGGCCGCGTGGGGATCGACCTGCTCGCCGGCCCCACCGAGACGCTCATTATCGCGGACGACTCCTGCGACGCCGAGATGGCCGCCGTCGATCTGATCGGCCAGGCCGAGCATGGCCCGGGAAGTCCGGCCGTGCTGCTGACCAATTCCGCCCGGCTTGCCGCGGAGACGCCGGCGGCGATCGAGAAGCTTCTCGCCGTGCTGCCGACGGCGGCGGTGGCGCGGCAGGCCTGGGAAAACTGCGGCGAGATCATCGTCTGCGATACGCTCCACGAAATGGTCGAGGAAGCCGACCGCATCGCTTCCGAGCACGTTCAGGTTTTGACGCGCGAGCCGGATTACTTCCTGGAGCGGCTGACCAACTTCGGCTCGCTGTTTCTGGGCCATCGCACCAACGTCGCTTTCGGCGACAAGGTGATCGGCACCAACCACACGCTGCCTACCATGAAGGCAGCGCGCTACACCGGCGGCCTGTGGGTGGGCAAGTTCATCAAGACCTGCACCTATCAGCGCGTGCTGACCGATGAAGCGTCGGCACTGGTGGGAGAATACTGCTCGCGGCTGTGCGCGCTTGAAGGATTCGCCGCGCACCAGGAACAAGCCGACCTGCGCGTTCGCCGGTACGGGAAAAAAGTCGCCATCGGGAAGGCCTAGAACGCCGTCATTGCGCGCGCACCGAAACCATCAGACCCGGCGGCGTCTTCGCGCCGCCAATCTGCACTACGATCGGCACGGTACCGCTGACCCCCGCGGGGATCTGCGCGTTGATCTGCAACACACCCGCCACGTATCCCGGCGCCGCGCCCGCGTAGATGATCGCGGCTTCCTGCCCGGCGATTTGAACCGAGACCGGCAACACCGGCGCGGGAAATACCGAAGCGTTCACCGTGCCATCCGGCACGGCGGGGTTGGTCAGTCCCTCGCCGGTCCCCACGATCACCAGGACGTCGCTGGGCGGCGCCGCAGTCGCAACTGTGTTCGGAGTTCCGTCCGAGTTGGTGATCGCAAACACTCCGGGAGAAGCATCCACCACCGGCAACGTGACGGTGTTGGTCGGCTTGCCCTGGATGATCACCTGCAACTGCGTGGTCGCCTTTCCGGCAACCTCGTAGGGCACGATGGCGCTGACCTGGCCGCCGTTGACATAGATCAGCGGCGCCGCGATTCCGTCGAATAGCGCCTGGATTCCGGCGATCTGTGTCGCGACCTTGCCCGAGGCGTCAAGCTGGAGCCCGGCTCCCGCAGCCGGCCCGAGAGCGATGCCAGGGCCGCTGAAGATCGTCACGATCTCGCCGGGCGCCACCCCTCCGGCCAGGTGCGTCGCACCGTTGGCGACTCCCTCGCGAACGATCTCCAAGGGCGTGAGCTGCCGCAGCCGCTGATTGTCCCGATCCACGACGTAAACGTTGCCGGCGCCGTCGACCGCAAGGTGCCCCGGCAGATTCATCGCAGCGAGCGTGGCCAGCCCGCCATCGCCGCTAAAGCCGCCGGATCCGGTTCCGGCGATGGTCGAGATCATGCCCGTGGATCCATCCACCTTTCGAATCCGCGAGCCGGTGGTGATGTATAAGTTTCCCGCCGCATCCAAGGCGACTCCGTCGGGCAGGCCCACTTGCGCCGCGGTTGCGGGGCCCCCGTCGCCTGTAAACCCGGGGAAGCCGTTTCCCGCGACCGTGGTGATGATCCCGCCCGGCGCGATCTTTCGAACGCGGTGGTTGAATTGATCGGCGAAGTAGAGATTTCCCTGCTTGTCCGCCACCAGTTGCCGGGGCTGGTACACCTGCGCCGACACGGCCGGCCCGTTATCCCCGGAAAAACCTTCCACTCCGGTGCCGGCAAGGGTGGTGATGATCCCCGCGCTGTCGACGCGCCGAAGGTGGGCCGAACCTGCGTCGCTAATGTAGACGTTCCCCTGCGCGTCTCCCACCACGCCAAGCGGAATGCTCAATTGAGCCGCGTTGGCAGGGCCGCCATCGCCGGCAAAACCGATTCCGCCCCCGCCGGCGAACCTGCTGATGGTGCCGCCCGGCGTAACCCGGCGGACCAGCGCGCCGGTGGGCGTAGTAAAGTACACGTTGCCGAAAGGATCCAGGCCCAGCGCCCGCGGATTCCCGATCTGAGCGTTGATGGCCGGGCCGCCGTCTCCCGAGCTGCCGAACACGCCAGTACCGGCGATCGTCGTGATGATCCGGGAGGCGGAAATCTTCCGGATGCGGTTGTCGACTTGATCGGCCACGTAGAGGTTGCCGGCACTGTCGGAAGCGATTCCATGGGGGTCGAGGAAAGCTGCCGCGGCGGCGGGGCCGCCATCGCCCGCGCCTCGGGTCGTGGGCGCGCCGGCCACGGTGACGATCGCCTGCTGCGGCGTGACGTGGCGCACCACGCCGAGGTAGCTCAGCGGGAAAACGATGTTCCCCTGGCTATCGATGGCGAGAGCGCTCGGGACTTGCAGCAGCGCCTGAAGAGCGGGACCGTTTTGCATCGAGGCGCCGCCCCCGGCAAATGTGGTGATGGTGCCGGCGGCATTCACCAGCCGGATGCGCTCATGCGTGGCATCGGCGATGTACACGTTGCCATTGGCGGAAGTCGCGACGTCGGTGGGATAAAAGAGCGTTGCCGAGGTGGCCGGACCTCCGTCTCCGGCGAAGGCCGTCCTTCCGTTTCCGGCGAAAGTGGTAATCGTTCCTTGCGGCGTGATCTTGCGAATCCGGTGATTGTAGTTGTCGGCAACGTAGAGATTGCCGGCGTTGTCCAGCTTGATTCCCAGCGGATGGGAAAGCATGGCGGAGACCGCGGGACCGTTGTCTCCGGAAAAGCCCGGCTTGCCGTTGCCCGCGATGGTTGTGATCGCGCCCACCGGGTCCATCATCAGGATGACATGCTGATCCACCAGGCTCATGTACAGATCGCCCGCCGCATCCAGGGCCACACTGTAAGCGCTGCCGCGAGCTCCCGCGTAGACCGTGGAAATCGTTCCCCCGGGCGTCACCTTGCGGACACGCGAATTCGAGAAATCGCAGATGTACAGATTCCCGCCCGCATCCACGGCCATATCCCCGGGATTGAAGAGCTGCGCCGAGGCTGCGGGCCCTCCGTCGCCACTGAAGCCGGGCACGCCGTTGCCCGCATACACGGAAATCGCGCCACCCGGCGAGACTTGGAAGACCTGCTGGTAATAGCCGTCGCTGATGTAGATGTTGCCCGCGGAATCGGCCGCGACTCCGCCTGGCTGGATCAGGCGAGCGCTGGTCGCGGCGCCGCCGGCGCCCGCAAATTGCGTCCGGCCGACTCCGGCGATGGTTGAGATGTTGTAGAACTGGGCTGGTGCAAACCGAGCCAGACATAGGAGAAGGAAGAGGGCCTTTTTCATAAGATTCAGATACTAACGTTAGCATTGCGGAAAACGCCGCCGGAACGCCAGATGTACTACACTTGCGGTTTTATGGATTCTCGCCAGCAGCCCGTGGCAGTGGTCACGGGCGGCACCGGAGGCATCGGTTCGCGAATCTGCGGCGCGCTGGCGCAGGCCGGGATGCGCGTGGTGGTCGGCTACCACCGGTCCGCGGATGCGGCGGAAGCGGTGCTCGCGAGTCTTGCCGGAGAAGGGCATGCGGCGCTCGCCGCCCCGGTTACCGATAGCGCCGCGCTGGCCGTGCTGGCTGCGGAGATCGGCGCGTGCTACGGGCGTTGTGACGCGTTGGTCAACTGCGCGGGCATCACCCGCTTTGTTCCGCACGGCGATCTCGACGGCCTGGACGACGCGCTTATCGACAGAATCCTCGCCACCAACGTGCGCGGTCCCTTCGCCGCGGTGCGGGCGCTGCGCCCGATGTTAGAGAAGAGTGCGCAACCGGGCGGCGGCGTGGTGATCAACATTTCCTCGGTCGCGGCCACCATGGCGATGGGCAGCAACGTGATGTATTGCGCCTCCAAGGCGGCGCTCGACAACATGACCAGGTCGCTGGCGCGCGCGCTGGCGCCGCAGATTCGCGTGGTGTCGGTTTCGCCCGGCCTGGTCGATACCGCGTTCATCGGGTCGCTCGATCCCACCTGGCGGGATCAGCAGGCCGCGCGAACGCCTCTGGGCCGCCTGGCCGCTCCCGAAGAGATCGCGGTGGCTGTGATCGCCGCCATCCGGGACCTGACCTTTACCACCGGCGCGGTCATCACCGTGGATGGCGGCCGGGCTTTGGCGTGATCCCTAGCGGCGGTAGTGTTCTCGAAAATCGCGGCCGCGGTCGTGGTCCCGGAAATCGCGGTCATGATCGCGATCCCAGTGATGGTCGTGCTCCCGCCGGCCTCGCCCGCCTTCCCAATACCCTTCAAAGAAGCGCTCTCCATCATGGTGAGGCCGGATCCAGCGGGCGTCCGGGTAGGGCGGGCGGGTCCAGTATCCGTCATGCCACTTGTAGCGGTGTCCCGCGGGATACCAGTAGCCCTCCACCCAGAAAAATTCCGGACCGGGACTCCGTGGGACAACCATCACCCGCGGCGGAGGCGGTGGGCCGATTCTGATTCCGATAGAAACCTCACCGAACAGGGTCCCTCCCGCCACGAGCAGCAAGGCAAGCAATTTTGTTTTCACCTGTCTCATCCCTCCTGCATTGATAGAGCAAGGCGTTTGCCAAAACGTAATCGATAGAAAGCAAATGATGCGCCACACGGCGGGGGAAACCTCCTCACCAAAGTCCGGTAAATTCGGTGGTTGTCCATGCCCGAGGCGGCCGGTATAATTGCAACCGATGAGACACCTACTCGCTGTAGTGATCGGGTTGTGCCTAGCGGCGAGCGCCGCGCTGGCGCAGTCGCCTTCGACCGTGATCCACGTCATCAATGTGAAGTGGAAGCCCGACGCCACGCCCGAGCAGATCAAGACCGCCGTCGAGGCCGCCCACCAGCTCCCGGCGAGGTTTGCCGGCATCAAGCGCGTCTGGACCCGGAACCTCAAGTATCAGGGCCAGGAGGGGATGAAGCAGGCCATCGTGATGGAGTTCGAGAGCTCGGACGCGCTGCGCAAGTATGAGAACAGCCCGGCGCAGAAGTGGTGGTAAGACCTGTACCTGCCGATCCGCGAGGAGAGCGCGACGCACGATATTACGAATTAGACCAGCTTCAGGCACGCGGGCAGCGGGGTGGTTCGCCGCAGATCCTTGCAAATGCGATAAGCTCAGAACTGCCCCACTGTCTCAAGGAGGTTCACATGACTCGACTCTCGTGGCGTCTGGCCGCGTTGCTGATTCTGGTCGCACTCTCGTTTCCCTCATCGCAGGCGCAAACCGTCGCGCTGACGGGTGCGCGCGTCATCGACGGCACCGGACGCGCACCGCTCGAGCAGGCCACCGTCGTGATCGCCAACGGGCGGATCAGCGCCGTGGGCGCAGGGGCCCAGGTCCCGGCCGGCGCAACGCGCGTAGACATGTCGGGCAAGACCATCATGCCGGGGATCATCAACGCGCACGGTCACCTGGGCGCCGATAAGTCCAAACGGCCCGCTCACGACAGATTGTCCGGGCAGCTCCGCGTGTACGCGGATTACGGCGTGACCACGGTGTTCGTGCTGGGCACCGGCGAGGGCGAGCTTCCCGACGCCGTCAAGCTGCGCGAGGAACAGGAACGCGCAACCCCGGATCGCGCGCGTGTGTATGCCGCTGGCACGAGCCTGCGGTACCTGACCACGGCCGAGGAGGCCCGCGCCAAAGTCGACGCCTACGCGGACCAGAAGGCCGACCTCATCAAGATCCACATTCTCGGCAACCCTAAAGACACGCCACCCGCTGTCTACAAGGCCCTCATAGAGGAAGCGCACAAGCGGGGCCTAAGGGTCGCGGCGCACCTGTACTATTACAAGGATGCGCGCGGGCTGCTCGACGCCGGGGTCGATGTCATCGCGCACAGCGTGCGGGACCAGGACGTCGATGCCGCGTTGATCGCGGACATCAAGAAGCGCAACGTCGGCTACATCCCCACCTTGACGCGCGACCTGGCGGTCTTCGTGTACGAGACCACGCCGCCTTACTTCACCGACCCGTTCTTCCTCCGGCATGTCGACGCCTACCGCGATGAGATGAAGCAGCTCAGCGATCCGGCCCTGCAGGAGAAGACGCGCAACAGCGAGGAAGCCAAGACCATCAAGAAGGCATTGCTGCAGGCCAATCGCAACTTGAAGACGCTGTCGGATGCGGGCGTTCTGATCGCCATGGGAACCGACACCGGCGCCAACCTGGGCCAGTGGCAGGGTTACTTCGAGCACGTCGAGATGGAGATGATGGTCAAGGCCGGCCTGACACCGATGCAGGTCCTGGTGGCCTCGACCGGCGGAGCCGCCCGCCTCTGGAAGGTGGACCAGCAGCTAGGCTCGATCCAGCCCGGCAGGCAGGCCGACCTGCTGGTGCTGAATGCGAATCCGCTGACGGACATCAAGAATACGCGGCAGATCCACTCGGTGTGGATCGGCGGACGTCAACTGACCCATCAGGCCGCCACGAATTAGTTGCTCTACTGCTGTCCGGTCGTCTCCAGCGCGGCCAGCGTCGGCCCGGAATCGCCGCGCTTGAGCAGGCTCGGCCCGGAGGCGCGGTGCAGCTTCTTCGGGTCGATGTTCTTGTCGAATACCAGGCCGATGAAAGCGTTGCTCATCTCGTCCCAATTTTGAAGCCCCCACACGATCCGCTTGGCCGGATCCGGGTTGAACAGGTTATTGGGAGAGTTGTCGAAGTGAGAAATCCCCACCATGCGCGTGCCCTTGGGCAGCAGCAGCGGCTTATCGAGATAGTAGCCGAGCTGCCAATTGAAATCGAATTTCCCCTTGAACACGGTTTGCGATTCGCCGGACGGATAGATCACGCGCAGCTCGTAGTCCTTGCCGCGCAGATGCATGTGCGGCTGCACGTAGATCAGTCTGCTCTCGGCCAGCATGGTCATCTCGCTCACCACTTCCGCGTTATTGTCGCCCGCCGGAATCACCAGGTTGCCGGCCGTCGGCCCATACGAGGTGAAGTAGCGCGTGGTGTGAGGACCCTTGGCGAACACGATCCCGACCTTGGTCCGGTCGGTGGTCTCCTGGCCGATCGCGGTGTAGTGGATCTCGAACACCAGTTGCGATCCCTTCGGCACGAACTTCGCCGAGTCGCCCAGGACGAAATCCTGCGCGCCGACTCCCGGGTTGAACTTGCCGAGAATATCGATGTTGTCCTCCGGCTGTTTCTTCATCTCGGTTTGGGGATAGGCTACGCCCGGCACCGCGTCCGACATCCACTTCGACCCGGGCGGCACCACCCACACCTCGCCGTGATGCACCACCTTCGAATTGCCCGGACGCATCTCCGCGGCGCTCACCCAGATGTCCTCGGGGAAGAAATTGCCCTTCACCAGCATGTACTGGTATTCGATCGCGCCGGTCGCCTGCACGTGGAAATCGGTGGGCATCTCCACGATCATGTCGGGCTTGATATTCCAGCCGTCCACGAATTGGGCGGGCGCGGGCCGGTCCTTCGCGTCGCCTTCCGGCGCTCCGTTGTCCGCCCAGGCCACGATGGTGTTGATCTGGTCCTGGGTGAGTTTGCGCTCGTTCGAAAAATGGCCGATTTTCGGATCGGCGAACCACGGCGGCATCTTCTGCGTGGCCACCGCGGCCTTCATCGCCTTGGCCCAGGGCCGCGCGTCGGCGTAGTTCAGCAGCGACATCGGCGCTACTTCGCCCGGACGATGGCAGCTCTGGCAGTTTTTCTGCAGGATCGGAAGCACGTCCTTGTTGAAGGTCACGGTGGAAGCGTTCGGGGCGGCCACGGCCACCATCCCCACCAGAAAACCGGCGGCGAACATGCGGAGCATAAACCCTCCTCGGGCGATGTTACACTGCGTGGTCATTGTATCGGATCGTTTGCTCGAAGCGCAAGGCGTCAGCGGATCACTGTCAGCGAACCACGGCCCGCACTTCTTTTTTGTAATTCGTGCGGCCTATCGATCGCTGACCGACTGCCGGTCCGCTCCGTACGTCGGTCCGTGGACCGTTCGATGAGATACATACAACCAGCGGCCGCCGCGTTTGGCATAGACCCGCTCAAACCACACCGAGAACCACGGCTGATCGGCATTGCCGATTCTGTTCTGGGCCACGTAACGTCCGTAAGTAATGGCGACGTCTCCGTGCATTTCAACCCTGACGGAATCGAGATCGCGCACGTTGTACTGTTTGTTTTCGACACGCTTCAGAAAGGCGGCGCGATCATCGACGCCCAGCGGCTTCCCGCCCGTGGTCCAGCCGTCGCCGTGGGTGAACGTCAGGTCCGGTGCGCTGACCCGATCGACGTAGGCCACGTCGCCGCGCACCACGGCCGCTTCCATCGCGCGCTCGAATGCCAGCACTTCCGCAGCCGTGTCGTGTGACGCAGTTGAGTCTGGCGCCAGGCTGATCCTCGAAACAGTGGCGGACGGTTTGGTCTGGCCGAATGCCGCGTAGGCGAGCGCGGCAACGACCAGAAAGCGTGAAGGGACTTGCCTGTACATGGCACAAACTCTAACATTGCCTGGCTTCGACTAGCAAGCGGCGCGGTGATAGGAAATTTCGATTTTGGCGTTGACAGGCTGCCGGCCAGGCCGCCTCAGCGGACCACGGCCCGCAGGAATGCGAGAATCGAGCCGAGTTCGGCGTCGTCATACGCGCCTATCGCGGACGCATGCCTCCACCCGCTGCCCTCGGCGATCTTCACGGCGGCCGGATCCGCCGTGCGCAACACCGGCGGCGATGAAGTCAGGTCGTAGAAAACCGTCCGCTGCTTTCCCTGGCTGAGCACCAACGCCGGCATGGACTCTCCGTCCAGGGTCGCGGTCCGCACCTGTGGCGTCGCCAGCCCACGCAGCGCTCGCACATCGGCGGGGACTCTTTCCATCGGCGTGGCCACGGCGATACCCAGCCCATTCGCCTCATGACAGGTCGAGCACCTGGCGAAGCCACGCACCGAGTCCGAAAACAGCTCGCGGCCGCGGGCGGCTTCTCCCGCAAGCGCCGTTCCCGGGGAGGCCCCGCCACCGGGCCCGAGATTCACCGCGGGGCTGGCTATTCCGTTCAGAGTCGCGACGTAAGCCACCACCGCCGCCAGCTCCGGCCGCGACAACGTGCCGGCAAACGCCGCCATGGCCGTGCCCGGAACCCCGCGGCTGACGGTGGCGTTGAGGAACGCCTGGTCGAATCCGCGCGCGGCCAGCCGGGGAGCGCCGCCTGCCGTGCCCTTGGCCCCGTGGCAGTAGCCGTTAGCGCAGGTCTGGTTGAAGATTTTTTCCCCTTGCGCGACGATTTCCTGAACGTTTTGGGCCCACGCTGGGGCGAGCGCGGCAAACAGCAACAGGCGTGTCATCTCGATCCCTCCGGCAACGCGAACACGACCAGCGTCGAGCCCTGGCGCCAGTTCTGATCGGGGAACAGCGAGGCCGCGGCGGCTCCGACTACGGACGCCTGCCAGCCCGTCGGCGTGGCGACATACTGGCGTCCGTTCACCGCGTAGGAGATCGCCGATCCGCGATGGCCCGCGCCGGTCTGATAGCTCCACACCCTCGCGCCGGTGCGCGCGTCGAGAGCGAAGAATTCGCCCTCCGGGTTGCCCGTGAACACCAAGTCGCCCGCGGTCGCCAGCACCGAGGCGAGCAGAACGTACTTGTAGGGATAGCTCCATATCCGCTTTCCCGTGACCGGGTCCCAGGCGTCCACATGACTGTAGGTAGTGCGATTGGGAGCGAGCTTGATGGAAAACTCGGCGTTCATGTATCCGCGTCCTTCTTCGGCGCCCTGGGCGTTCGCGGTGACGTCGTTGCAAAGCTCGTTTATCGGCGTGTAGAGAAATCCAGTGCGCGGCGAGTAGGCCATCGAGTTCCAGCTCTTGGCGCCGGCCGCGCCCGGGCAGAAGCTGGCCGTCTTGCCGACTTCGGGTTCCCTGCGCCCCACCAGCCTGCCGTCCTCGGTGACGCCCGTGATCCAGGTCTGTACCTCCGGCACGGAGAACACGCCCAGAAATTCGCCGGTCTCGCGATCGAGCAGGAACGTCAAACCGCTCTTGTTCATGTGCGCGAGCAGCTTTCGCATCCGCCCGCGCACTTGGCGATCCATCAGGACCACCTCGTAGGCCGAATCGAAATCCCAGATGTCGTCGGGCACTTCCTGGTAATACCAGCGCAGCTTGCCCGAATCGGGGTCGAGCGCGACCACGCTCGCCGTGTAGAGATTCACGTCCTTGCTCTTGTCGGGGCCGTTCACGCGGTCGCCATCGTAGAAATCGGCGGCCGCGTTGCCGGTGCCCCAGTACAACAGGTTGAGTTGCGGGTCGAAAGAGCCGGTCATCCACGGCGCGCCGCCGCCGAACTTCCAGCTCTCGCCTTTCCATGTCTCGTGTCCCTTCTCTCCGGGTCCCGGGACGACGTACCAGCGCCACGCCAGCCGCCCGGTCTTGAGATAGAAGGCGGTGAGGTAGCCGCGGTGCGCGGCGTCACCGCCGTTTCCGCCGACGATCACCTTGTCCTTGACCACCAGCGGCGCGGCCGTGATGTTGCAGCCGCATTGCTTGGGATCGTCGACGCCGACCTTCCACACTTCGCGCCCGCTCTTCTGGTCGAGAGCGACCATGTAGTTGTCCTTGGTGCCGAACAGGACCATGCCGCCGCCCACCGCGAGGCCGCGGACGCTGAAATTCTCGGCGATACTGCCCGGTCGCACTGGCTGTGGTGTGGGATAGCGGTAGCTCCAGATCACACGCCCTGTCGCCGCGTCGAGGGCGAACACGCGGTCGCGCGCCGTGATGACGTACATAACGCCGTCGACGACGATGGGCGTCGACTGGAGACCCTCGGCGTAGTCCCCTGTCTGAAAGATCCAGGCCGGCGCGAGGTTCTTGACGTTGGCGGTGTTGATCTGATCGAGCGCGCTGTAGCGCCACGAAAATTGGGTGCCGCCGTAGTGGGGCCAGTCGGCGCGCGTGGCGCCATCGGAAGGTCCGTTCTGGGCGAGCGCGGCGGCGAGGAAGAGCAGGACAGGCAGAAACCGCATAGCGCCTATCATACCCGAAGGGAAATTCGCCGCGGGTCAGCGCCAGGGGTTCAACACCGTGATCCCGCAATGTTCGAAATCGCCCGCGTTACGCGTTGCCACGGCCGCACCGTGAGCGCGGGCAATCGCGGCGATCTGCGCATCCGCATGGCTGATGGGACGGCCCAGTTTGCGCCGGGCGGCCGCGATCCTCGCAAACTCGCGAGCCGCTGCGGTGTCAAACGGCAGAATGTGTGCATCAAAATCGTCCGAGAACATTGCGTCCGCCGCATGTTCCAGCGCTGCGCGGCGCTTTCCTTTCGGTAATACTTCGATTCCCAACAGGATCTCCGCCTGGGTGATGGTGGTGATGAACAGTTCCACTACCGGATGCGCCTTCCGCCAATCCATAACCTGTTGCGATGGCGAAGTCTTCATCAGCTCCGACACCACGTTGGTATCCAGGACGATCATTCAAACGTGGGAGGCTCGCGCATAGGGTCACGTGGAATCTCTGGAAGTTCAAATCCCCCCAGAGCCGCAAAGCGGGAATGAATCCTCTCGAACAGGTCTTTACCGTGCCCGGAAGGGCGTGAGAGCCCGGCCTTCAGGATCTCCCGCGCCTCCGCCTCCATCGAACGTCCATGGCGCGCCGCGCGGACCCGCAGCCGTGCCTTGGTGGAATCATCCAGCCGCCGGATCAGAATGCTGGCCATGACCTCAATGATAGCACTGATATCGGAGGCGGCACTTTCTGATGCCAGCGAGGACGTCGGTGCGTCCTGTCCGCTCTTACGCCGGCGCCTCGACGCCCGGCGCTGGCACTCCGATACTGCGCCGCGAGAAATAGGCCAGCGAGTACACCACCAGCGCCAGCAGCAGCAGCGCTCGCAGGCCCATCCACAGCGACAGCGACTCCATCAGCCCGCCCACCAGCGCTCCCAGTAGATTCGACCCCAAAGCGCTGCCCGCGAAGCCCACCGCCGCGAACGAGCGGATGAAGATGATGCTGGCAAAGAACACCGGACTGCACCACACCAGAATCGCGGCCCCGATCTTGGCCGCCATGGAGTTGGAGAACAGCGCTTCGGTGGGCACGAAGTAGGCCATCAGAAGCGTAGCGAGCAGACCGCCGTAGGCCACCGGCGTAGGAAGGCAAACGCCAGCTCGCTCAAGCGTATTGGCCGCCACGATCAGCAGCAGCAGTCCCGAAATCGTGATGGCGTTCACCAGCCACGTGGTGCCGAACAGAAGCGCCATGCGGCTGACGATCTGCGACTCCATGAGCATGAAGCCCGCGCCCAGCAGGAAAAATGGCCAGGAGATCCGCGTGATGGGCACCGCCGTCTTCTTCATCACCTGCCAGCACACCACGATCAGCACGCCGGAGATCAGAATCACGCAGCTCGGAAGGCCGGGTGCGTGCTGATAGAAGAAAGGCCAGTCGTCGGTGGTGATCTGGGCCTTGTCGAGTTTCACCGCGCCGTGGCTGGCGACGTGGTTCCTCAGAAACGGCTCGCGCATGGCCGCCCCAATCGTCTCCGGACTGCCGGAGACGAAAAACGTTCCGGGCGAGGGGTTGAAGGACTGATCCACGCTGAATTGAACCGGGGGCGCGCCGAACACCTCCGTCAGCGTGTCCTTGAGCCGGCCCGCGATGAACGGCTTATCCACCTGGAACTTCACCACCATGACGCCGTCCGGGGTCAGAAGTTTTCTGGCCGCGGTCAAGGCCTCGCGCGTGTACACGTAATTGTCGATGCGGATGTTGGAAAAATGCGAGCTGGTGGTGTGCGAGTCGAGCAGTGAGAACGTGATCAGATGGAACCGGTCGTGAGCGTTCTGCATGTAGCTGCGGGCGTCGTCGTTGACGATCGAGACCCTGGGGTCGGCGTAGGGCCGCTCGGGGTGGAGCTGGCGGCCCAGCTTGATGATGAGCGGATCGATCTCGACCGCCGTGACGCTTCGCGCCCCGTTGCGCAAGGCCGCCGCCACGTCGTTGCCCATGCCCGAGCCGAGCACCAGCACGGAAGCCGGATGAGGATAGAAAGCGTACGGCATGTTATACGCGTTCGCTTGCGGAGGAATTCGCCCGAACATCTCCTGATGGTTCCCAATGAAGCTGTCCGACAGGTTGACCACGTATTGATACCAGCTGTCGTTGGTCATCAGCTGATACGCGACGGTTTCGCCCTTGTAAGTAGTCGCGGCCCAGTGCAGCTTCTGGTACGGCGACCATTCCGTCCTTCCGGCTCCGACGTCCATCGTATCGATGAGGATCTCGCGCACCGACGTGTTCGAGTCCGGCAGGCTCACCATCACGGCGCAGATCGCGGTGGTCGCAACCGCGGCGGCGCGAACTTGCCAGCGGGCGGGAAATGCAACGAGCAACATCGCTCCCCCGGCCACGAACCAGATCGCCGGCGGCTGATACAGCAGCGACAGGCCGGTGTAGAGCAGGACGCCCACCAGGCTCCCGACGATATTGATCGAATACGCTTTAATCCCGTCGCGCGATTGCTCGAGCAGGCGCGCCGTGGCCTGGCCCAGGGGGATGAACATCAGCGACAGCAACGAGAACAGCGGAATGGCGACCGCGAGAGTCGTAGCCAGCCCGCCCAGTGCTTCCAGATTCCAGGTCACATTCGGGACGCCCCACACGTCCACTTCCGTGCTCGATCCGAGCATCGCGGTCAGGTTGCGAACCAGCGTCTGCAGTTCCGGCCACGGGGTCTTGATCAGCAGCACAAAATACACCAGCGGCGCCAGCAGCGCCCCCAGGTTCACGGGCTGGCGGCACAGGTGCGCGCCCAGGCCGAAGCCGAGGAAACAGGCGATGAGGACGAAGTTCTTGAAGTACGCGAAAATCGTCAGCTCGGAGGAAATCCACCGGATCATGAGCAGCTCCAGGAACAGGCCCAGGATGCTGACCAGCAGCAGTTGCCGCGACGAGCCGTCGATCGACTCGGGAGGCAGCTCGAACGCCGTGATCCACCTCGGCTGCTTCGCCGCCGGACGGTAGATCTGGAACAGCACCAGCGTGGCAAAAACGCCCAGCCAAACCGCCGCGATGAGAGGAAGAATCATGCTGCTTTCTTCCATCGGCGGCGGACGTGGATTTCGTTAATGCTCGAACGTCAGAACCGCCGTCCCTGAGTCAGGCTTGTTGAAAGCGGAACGGACTCATCGCCTCGACGCCCCAAGCGCGGGGGAAGTCGGACGTGTTGAACGTCAGCAAATGACCAATTCCGTGGACGAGATGGAGAGCCGCCAGCCTGGCATCATGGGTATGCTTGCCTGAAACTTGAAACTGGCCGGCCAATTCGAGCCAGCGGTCCAAGACATCCGGAGTCTCGTTGAGCATTGGGAACTGGTCGCGCAGCCAGCGGATTGCTTCCGACGTAGCCGCAGCCGGCCAGCCCAGGCCGTTGGCTTCCTCGGGACGAGTGGCAACTGCCCAGAACTCCACCAGAACCTGGAAAGTGATGAACACAGTTTCCTCGCGCGCAATCAGTTGTTCGATGGCCGCCTCCGCGACGTCGTGCTCAGGGCTTTGTGCGTCCGCCAGTCGCAGGAGCAAGTTGGTATCGAGGAGCCAGCTCATCAATCGTAGAGGTTTTCCCGGTGCAGCGCTTCGACCGGGATGGCAGGTCCTCTACGCTTGGGCAACCGGGCCACCCAATCACGGAAAATGCGAGCCCGCTCCCCCGGCGATAGGGCTCCCCGGAGGGCGTGAGCTTCGGGAATCAGGCGCAGGATCTGCCCTTCATGTTCCAGCCGGAACCGGGCATGGGGACCGGCGCCCAGGACACGAGCGGGGATCTCGAGTTCACCGCTTGAGTTCGTTTCCAGGATCGTGTGCTCAGTCATGATTCCCGCCTACAGGCTAGCACGGCTCGCTGGTCAGAACCGGTACAGCAACTCCAGATACCCCAATCGTGCGTCCTTGCCTTGCGGGTAGATCTGCTCCATCACGGCGAGGCCCTGCGCATAACCGAAGTAGGCGGTCAGCGTGAGTTTCGGGCTGGCACGGTACTCGACGTTCGTATCGTAGAGGTTCGCCATCGACCGCTGTCCCGACGCCGCGCGCCCGCTGTAGCCGAACGTCCACGGCTGAAACACGCCGCCTCCGATGTACCACAGGTCGTTTCGATCGCTCAGGCGCAGGGAGTGGAATTCGCTCGATAGGGACACCTTCGCGTGCGGACGCAGGATCAGCGCCCCGAACGCATCCTCGGTGTTCATCATGTTGAAGAACGGAAACCGCGCGAAGGGCCGCGGCGTCGGCAGAACCTGGAAAAAGGTCCCGTGCGTGCGATCGTTCGGATTCCCATCGCCCGAGCCCCAGGTATAGCCTCCGCGCAGCCACGGCTTGATTTTCGGCAGAATCCGCGGCTGGATGCCGCCCTCGGCGTCGACCGATCCGGCGCGCTGCTGCTGGGCTCCCCATCGGCCGGTCTGCACGGCGCCCCACAGCACCACCTCGAACGTCCCGGCGCCGGTCTCGAAAGCGTCGACGGTGTGGCCTCCGAACGTATCGATGCGGATGTTGCCCAGGTCCGCGCTCCGGGCGGCCAGCGGACGGTTGTCCGACTTCAAGACGTGCCGCCAGTCGTCGTACTCCAGCAGGAACAAGCGCGTGTCGGCGGCGTGCCGCCCCTTGCCCCACTCATGCGTGTAGGAGGCGTAGCCGAACCCGGTCCGGTTCCACCCCCAGCCGTCCACCTGGAACACGCCGCGGGTCGCCACGGCGGCGACGAAGGTGAAGTTGTCCGACGGCAGCGCGTAGGCGTAATGCACGCCGTCGAAGCTCCGCTGCACTTCCGTGAATCCGAAGTTGCCGAGCAGCCGTGCGTTCACCCGGTCGCGCTTCACCGCGGCGAGCGTCGCGTTTCTGGGCGCGACCTCGGTGCCGTCGAGGAATTCGAGTCTTCCGATTTGCAGCGTCTGCCGTTTGTCGCCGCCCAGGCGGTCTAGGCGCACATATAACTGCTTGGGGAAGATCATAGCCGCGTTCTGGCTTGCGTGGTTGGCCGCGAAATAATTTGCGCCGAATCCGAGCGCGCCCTGCTGCGGTCCGGCGCCGTTCGCGTCCGCGGGAAGCCCCAGCAGGAACGGCACGGCGAATTCCGCGTTCCAATCCCATGTGCCGCGATTCTGGGAAAGGCCGAGGCGCAGGATGTTGCCCGAGTACGCGTAGTCGTTATCGGCGGGAGGAGCCTGGAACCAATCCCAGCTATTGAGACGCGCCCGAATATTGCCACTCACGGAAACCGGCGAGGTCTGCGCGCGCCCAACGGCTGCCAGCGCCAATAGCACCGCCAATCCGATCCGCATGTAAGAAACAATTATGCGGTAGTTCCTTGCCCCGATGCTCCGCGCATTCGCCGACGGCGAAAATATCCGGATGGGACGTCTGCATGTGATCGTCTACGACGATACCGCGGTTCACCGTGAGATCGGCGCACAGGCCCAGGTCTGTGTTCGGGCGAGTGCCCGTAGCGATCACCACCACATCCGCGCCGATCCGCTCGCCTCCGAAGAACTCGACCCCCTCCACCTGTCCGTCGCCCAGCAGCGCGCGAGTGCGGCGGCTCAACAACACGCGCATTCCGAGCGACTCCACCTCGCGCTTGAGGCTGCCTGCGCCGGCTGCGTCAAGCCGGCTCTCCATCAAGCGGTCCGCCAGGTGGACCACGGTTACATCGCAGCCCCGCGCCCGCAGCCCGTGCGCGGCCTCCAGGCCCAGCCGCCCTCCTCCGATGACGACGGCCTTCCGGCCGGGCCGCGCACGATCGAGCAGGCCACGCGCATCCGCGATGTTTCGAAACACGAACACACCGTCTTGTTTTACTCCCTCGATGGGGGGAATCACCGGGGAGCTGCCCGTGGCAAGCAGCAACTTATCGAAACTCGTCACGCTGCCGTCGTCGCCGCTGACCGTCTTGGCGTCCGCGTCGGCGTCCACAATCCGTACTCCCAACCGCAGCGTGATCCCCATGTCGTTGTACCAATCCAGCGGCCAGAGCACGATCTGGTCGAACGATTTCTCGCCGGCCAGCACCTGTGGCAACAAAGTCCGGTCGTAGCAGCCGCAGGGTTCGTCGCCAAACACCGTGATGCGCAATTCTGGCTCGCGCTTCAGAATCTGCTCGATGCACGCCACCGCGGACAGGCCGTTGCCCACCACCACCAGGTGGGGAAGGTCGCGATGTTCGTGCAGGTACACTCGTCTGCTCCTGGGTTTTGGGGATCTGGGACATCCGGGGTCCGAGAAAACAACGGAGGGGCGCTCGAAGCGCCGACATCAACAGCTTACGTCAAATACCCGGGTTGGTCCAATTGAAATTCGTTACCGGGCCGATCATTATTTTTAATTTGCGCCTGGAACAACGCCCTCGAAAGAGGACTCGGATTCCGCAGGGCGCCACCCTCGCTTAGGATTCGCGCGAGCAGATTCCGTCCGGCCGCATCCGCCCCGGTCAATCCGCTCAGATCCACCACAACCGGCTTGCCTCCGGAAACCGCCTCGCCGAAGGCCCGCGCCAGCTCCGGAACCCACGGCCCGCTCAGTTTCCCTTCGAGCACGAGGCCGACTCCTTCGGCCATGTTTTGGGTAGTGATCCTCAGCATGCCGACTTACAGGCATATGAGCGGCCAAACAAACCCGCTACCTGTTTCATCAATTTGCAGAGCCGCGACAGCCAGGGAGCGGTGGCGGCGGGCCGACACGAGTCGGAGGCCTGACGCGCTACCTCGCGTCGCGGAGTCCCACTACTGAGCCGACGCTGGCGGTCCGGGTTGGTATCCGATGATTGTCACTTGGCCCCCCTGGAATTGGCGGAGCACATGTTTAGGAGGCGTGAGTCGATAGAGGGTGGGCTGGCCGCCGTCATCGTAGTGATTCAACGGGAGCGAGCCGAGGAAGCCGTCGGCGGAGATGATCTCGAAGGCCCAGCGGCCGGCCTCAAAGCTCTTGATTTCGCTTAGTTCCAGGTCAGAATCCAAAGACAGGGGAGACGCGCGCGCTTCATGAACCAGCGTAAATTCGAAGCCGCCCATCTTGCCCTTTCCCGTTTTACCAACGCTTACCGAGATGCTCCGGGCCGCTGATGGGAACGCGCCTTGGCCTCGGATCTCCGCCTTCGGACGAGCGCCTACATCCCCGCGAAAGCGCTGAATCACCCTTGGACTCAAATAGACCGAGGTGAGGGTCATCTCGACCGTACAATTGAACATCTTCCCTTCAGGCCGGCAGTCCGAGCTCGCCGGCTCCGCGAACCTCTCGAGATACTGGATCGCGGCGTCCACCTTCACAGGGCTCGAATTTAGTTCTCGCAGAGCGATCTGTTCCAGGGCCTGGTACCTGGCGTATTCGTATCCCGCCGTCTTGGTCGAAGCAACTACATTGCCTGTATGGCGAATGGTGTAATAAGGCGCCGCCTGTTTCGGACTTTGGCTTTGCGCGAGCGCGACAACGACGAACCCCGGCGGCGGCAGGACCCCTTGGCCCGAAGCACGCAACAAGCCATCGAGCTTTTGCAAAGTCCCTACGTTACCCACTATCAACTTGAAAAACTGCTCCCGAGCTGCATCGGGGAGCCCATCCTTTTCGTATTCCTTGATTTCGCTTTCCAGAAGCCCGATGACCCCTTCCATATCCCTCACCACCTGGTCGCAGGTGCGATAATCGATCACGTAAATCGTCGATTTCAGTCCGCCGATCGCCGCAATGATAGCGCCTAGAATGACCGTGGCCCGCTTCACCCAGGTCTTTTCGAAGGATTGAATGATCGAGCTGGCCAAGGCTAAAGCGATGGTCGCTAGTAGGAATCCCAGCAGCCAGGGCTCAAGCACCTTGAGGTGCGGGAGGGCCGCTTTCACCAGGTTTATTTTGACTTGAATATCGGTGATCTCGGGGGCTGGCGTCTGCTGCGCCGCAGCCGCGCCTCGAAAAACCAGATGCAAAACGGCGACGGAAAGCGGGATGTGCTTCATAAAACGATTCTATATCAGGATTTGCGTTTGGGAGAAAAAAGAGGCATTTCGCGCGGTACCGGTCTTCTGACGCGCTACCTTGCGTCCCGGATACCGAGCTTCTCCATCCGGTAGAGCAGCGTGGTTCGCTTCATGCCAAGCTTGACGGCCGCGCCCTTGGGCCCGCCGATCACTCCTCCGGTCTCTCGCAAGGCATCCAGAATCGCCTGCCGCTCGACTGCTTCGAGGGTCCCCCCCGATGGCGAGGGAGCGCCCGGGATCTCAAGCTCCTGAAGCGGGATCCGCAACGTATCGCCGCTGCTGAGGATGACGGAGCGCTCGATCAGATTCTGGAGCTCGCGAATGTTGCCCGGCCAGGGATAGGCCACCAGGCGTTCGACCGCCTCGGACGGAATCGCGATAATCTTTTTGCCGAAACGCCGTGAGCATTCCTGGGTGAAATGCATCGCCAGGGTGGCGATGTCCTCTTTCCGCTCGCGCAGCGGCGGCACGACGATCGGACAAACGGTGAGCCGGGAGTAGAGGGCGCTGCGAAACGGATTGGTCTCCGCCCGCTTCTTCAAGGCGCGGGTGGTGGCCGCGATGAGCCGGGCGTCGCTGCGGATGGTGCGGTTCCCGCCCAGGCGCTCGAATTCCTTGTCCTGAAGCACGCGCAGGAGCTTCGGCTGGAGTTCCAGCGGAACCTCGCCGATTTCGTCCAGGAACAGCGTGCCCTGATGGGCGATCTCGAATCGTCCCACCTTCTGGGCGATCGCGCCGGTGAACGCTCCCCTCTCATGCCCGAACAGCTCGCTTTCCAGCAGTCCCAAGGGAATGGCGGCGCAGTTGAGTTTTACGAAGGTGTGGCGCGCTCGCGGGCTCTTCTGATGCAGCGCCCGGGCCACCAGTTCCTTGCCGCTCCCGGTCTCTCCGAAGATCAGCACCGTGGCGTCAGTGGGCGCCACCGTCTCAATCTGCTGCAACACCTTGCGGATGGCGGGCGTGCTGCCCAGGATCTCCTCCGAGGAGGTCTCCGCCAGTTCCTCCTCCAGATACAGCTTGGCCTCGTTCAGGCGGCGGTTCGCTTCCTCGAGCTTTGTGAAAGTCAGTGCGTTCTCGACAGCGATGGCAAGCTGTCCGGCGATCTCCTCCAGCGGCTCGACGATTTCCGGCGTATAGGCGCCGTCCTGCCGGCTCCCGACGCCGATGACGCCGATCCTGCCGTGGACCGTCTTCAAAGGGATGCGGCACAGGCACCGAATCTTCCGCTGCGTTACCAGATCCCTGACGACTTCCGCCGTCTTCGAGAGACGCTCGAAATCGTAGATCTGTGGCTTCCCGGAGAGGAAAGCCTCCCCGCTGGGCGAGTTCTCCAGAGGAAGCGGCTGGTCGAGGAACGGGGAGGGCACTCCGTCGGGAGTGGTTTCGATGCGGAGACGCAACTTCTGGTCCTCGGGGTCCCAGACTGCGAGCGAGAAATAGTCGTGGGGAACGAATTTTTGAAGATGCCGGGAAACCTGATCGAACAGCTCCTGCGTGTCCCTCTTGGTGATCAGCTCGTTGTTCACCTCCAGCAGCAGCTTGAGGCGATCCCGCTCGGTCTCCACGCGTTCGCGGTTCAGGATATTCTCGACCGCAATCGCCACCGGTTTGAGGACGTCCTCCATGAACGCCAGATCCTGCTCCGAGTATTGAACCTTGCTGACGGTCCCGAAGGCGAGCGCGCCGATGCGGCGGGAGGGACTGGTCAGCGGCAAATAGCACAGCGCATGAATCCGCAATTCGCGAAGCAGATTGATCAGGTGCGGGTAGCGGGTCTCCACGCTCGCGTCCGGAATGTAGAATCGTTTCTGCTCGCGAATGACCTCGCCGGCCGGGGTCCGATCGACCGGCGACATGTAGTGCAGAGGCAGCGGGGGCGGCGAAGCAGAGTAGGAGCCCCCCAGCACAACCACCTGACGGGCCTCGTCGTAGAGCAGCAGCCCCATTCGATCGAACGCGACAAAGCGGCTCAGCTTTTCGGTCAGGTCCCGAACCAGGTCGCCCAGGCTCGCCTGGGACATGATGGACGCGACCACGTCTAGAAGGGCTTGCTCGCGATCCAGGCCGGTGCCGGGCTCCGGGGGCATAGTGCGAGTATACAGCCGTGTCAGGAATTTGACACCGGTCGGTCAGTTGTTCCGACTCGCCGGGCACAAGTGATTGGGAAGAAAGAACCGTCAAAATGGCGACTGCCGTGCACTATATCCGTGCAGGAGACGCGAAAGGCAATGAACACGCTCCCCAGCAACGATCTCTTCAGACCGCATCCGAACTTCGACGACGCCATCAACCGCGCCATTTGCCAGTCCGAGATCGATGGCGGCGTGCATCTGGCCGAGTTGCCGGGGAGCGCAGTGCTGGAAGTGGAAACCAGGCATCACGTGTATCACATCGAGAACCGCGGCGACGGCGTGGTGATGATCTCAGGTCACCCCGAGTATTGCCCGGAGCCTGTGCTGGTGAACCTGCACGGCTCCACCTGGGGCACCCCGATGATCAAAGTGCGGTTCATCGGACGCGGGATGAAGATGGAGTTCGGACACCCTACCCACGGCGTGGTTCTCACCTCGCGCGTTCAAGAGATCCGGGAGCTGAAACCGGCAGCCGCCTGATCACTTAGAATCCAGAAGAATCTTGATCTCGCTCTCGTAATCGTTTTTGGCCACCAGCCCGACGTGCGCGGCGGCGATTTTGCCGTCCCGGTCGATCAGCAAGGTGGTCGGCAGAGAGTCGAGCCCGCCGTAAAGCTGCGCCAAAGGCTCGTCGCCGACAACGATCGGGTAGTTGATCTTTCTCTCCTCGACGTAAGGGGTCACGGCCTTCCAGCCGTCTTCATCCATCGAGACGCCGAGCACGGCCAGCCCGCGGGCCTTGTAAGTGTTGGCGAACTCCATAAACCAGGGAATCTCGGTCTTGCACGGCCCGCACCAGGTGGCCCAGAAATTGAGCAACACAATCTTGCCCTTGTAATCGGACAAGCGGACGGTGGCCCCCTTGGCGTCCTTCAGCGTGAAGCCGGGAGCGGGCTTGCGGGCGTTCACGGCCGTGATCGCGGCCAGCAGCGCGCTTGCGCAGAGCACGCTGGCCAAAGCAGGGCGCAGGACTCGCATCTGGATAAATAATACCAAAACGCCCGAACCGCGACCGTCAGGGAGCGGACAGACGCTCAGGCGCCTGGTAGCAAGCCATCGGGTCCCCCTGCTGGTCCAGAACGTAGCGCACGGCAGCCGCGACTCTCTCCGGAGACCAAAGGTATCGGGTACTCCCATGCCGCGCCCAGCGAAGGCGCCCGGAGTGGCCCGGTGCGTCAAGATTTAACGCCCGGCTGGCGTAACTCTTGAAGGCGTTCATTATGGCTTCGGGCGCGACGTCCGAATCCACCACAATGTGTACGTGATTGGAGCGGACGTGGGCGGCAAGCAGGTGCCAGCACCGGTAGCGGCACACCTCGCCGATGGCTTTGAGGACAATGTCGCGTTGGCTGTGGTCCATCTCGTAGGGCGCCTGCTTGAGCGACGCGTCCACGTGTTGGCGCAGCTTCGGGCGAGGGACGGGCAGGCGGCTGCTGGGCACGTTGTGATCGCGGTCGATCGCGCCTTGCTGGCCGGGGATGCGGAACGCACGTTGCGTGTGCGCGCCATAGCAGGTGAAGGTGAGATCAGGTACGCAGCCATCGAAAGTAAGTGGCCACGGACGGACTCTTCTCGCGTCTGTCCGCTCCCTGACGTTCGCGGTTCCGTGTTGACAGGGCGCGGAAGATCATGAGACATTACCGATGGGAGGAGGTTTCCCAAATCTTATGACGAGAGCTAACGCACTGATAATGTTGCTATCCGCGATCCCGGTTTTTGCGCACCACGGCGACGCAGGCCGGTACGAGGACAGCTTGATCGTCCTCACCGGGACTGTGGTCGATCTCCAGTTGATCGATCCGCACTCGACTATCGTTTTCGACGTCACCGATCAGAACGGCCAGACCGTGCGATGGCAGGCCGAGCTGAACGGTAAGAACGGCCTCGCCAAGAACTACGGCTGGACCAGGACCACCCTGAAGCCCGGCGACAAGATCACGCTTACCGGCCGGCGCGTGAAGAGCGGCGCGCCGTACATGAATCTCACCGATCGGGCCAACGTGGTGATGGCCGACACCGGCAAAGAAATCTTCCGCACCCCTAACTACGGCACCGAGCAGCGCAAGCGTCCCGCGGCGAATCTGGACAACCCGCAACCCACTCCCCAGCCCTGATGAAACTCTCGGCTCTCCTGGTCGCATTTCTGGCGGCGACGGCCGCTCACGCGCAGTTGAAGCAGACGGCCTACCTCAAGGCCTCCAACGCCAGAGCCAACGACCGTTTCGGCAACGGCGGCACGCTCGAAGGACACGGAGTCGCCTTGAGCGGCGATGGCAACACGCTGGCAGTGGGCGCTCCCTATGAGTCGAGCGGCGCCAGGGGCGTCAACGGCAACCAGAACGACACCTCGGTCTACAGTTCCGGCGCGGTGTACGTTTTCATCCGCAGCGGCGAGGGTTGGAGCCAGCAAGCCTACATCAAAGCGTCCAATCCCGGACAGGGCTACAAGTTCGGGTACTTCGTGTCGTTGAGCCAGGACGGCAATACGCTGGCAGTGTCGGCGTATTTCGAGGCCAGCGCGGCCAAGGGGATCAACGGCAACCAGAACGATAAGTCCATCCCGCAGGCCGGAGCCGTCTACGTCTTCACGCGCACCGGCGCCGCCTGGAGCCAGCAGGCATACATCAAAGCCTCCAACACGGGCGAGGCCGCGGTGGGCGACCAGCTCGGCGACGGAGACCAGTTCGGCTTCTCCCTCGGCTTGAGCGCCGACGGCAACACGCTGGCGGTGGGAGCCATCGGCGAGGACAGCGGCGCCAAGGGCATCAACGGCGATCAGAACGACAACTCGCAGCAGGGCGCGGGCGCGGTTTACATCTTCACCCGGAGCGGCGCCAGTTGGTCCCAACAGGCCTATATCAAGCCTTCTAACACCGACGCCAACGACCTGTTCGGCTACGCGGTGGGATTGAGCGCCGACGGCAACACGCTCGCAGCCAGCTCCTACGATGAAGACAGCTCCGCGCGGGAGATCAACGGCGTGATGGACAAGAACCGCCGCGGCTCCGGTGCGATCTACGTCTTCACGCGAACCGGGGACAAGTGGGCGCAGACGGCGTACTTGAAAGCTCACAACGCGGAAGCGGGCGATTCCCTGGGCTACGATATCGCCATCAGCCAGGACGGCAACACCGTCGTGGGCGGGGCCGGCGACGAGGACTGCTTCAGCCCGGGCATCAATCCTCCCGGCTGCGACAACGACCTTAAGCTCGACAGCTCCACCGGCGCGGTTTACGTTTTTGCGCGCAACGGGAACACCTGGACCGAGCAGGCGTTCATCAAGTCCTCGCACCCGAGTAAGGAAGACTGGTTCGGGTCGCGCCTCAATCTCAGCGGCGACGGCAACACGCTGGCCGTGGGCGCGCAGCTCGAAAACGGGGGCTCCCAGGGCATCAACGGCAAGCAGGACGACCTGTCGGCCGAGGACTCGGGCGCTCTGTACCTGTTTACCCGAACCGGCTCCACGTGGACCCAGAAGGCATACGTCAAGGCCTCCAATGCCAAGGCCTACGACGAGTTTGGAAGCGCCATGGCGCTGAGCCGGGACGGCAAGACCATCGCCATCGGCGCGCGCGGCGAGCCCAGCGCCGCCAAGGGTGTCAACGGGAACATGAACGACAAATCCGCCCCGGGCGCCGGCGCCGTCTATATTTTCGAAAATCGATAGACTGCCTCCCCCTCGCTTACTATTCTGATCCCGTTTCCTTTTGATACAATTGGCCAGTATATCGAACCGTGGTCACGCGAATTCTCCACATTTCCGATCTTCATTTTCCAAGCAGAGACGCAGATGTCGCGCGCATGCTGGCGAAGGCGATCGTAAACAAGCGCCCGAATATCCTGGTCGTAAGCGGAGATCTCGTCAACAACCCTTCCTGGCGCTGGCCTCTTGGCAAAGGACACTGGATCGATGTCAACGGTTGGCTGCGAGATATCCTGAAGCAGATCCCGGATACGAAAGTGTTTGTCCTGCCCGGAAACCACGATGCATTGGTCCGGGGCGTGTTTGGATGGTGTTGGCCCGCCGTTCGATCCTTCCGGCATGTTTTTGCGGAATGGTACCGCCGCGAGATCTATTACGACCCGAAAGCCAGAGTAGCTCTCTTGACACTGGACACGAATCCCAGGCTAGCGTTGTACCAGGGGGCCCAAGGCAAGGTCTTGCGCTGGCGATTGAGGAGGTTGAAAAAGGCTCTGGCTTCCCCTCAAGCCGCGGAGATTCAGACCGCCACGAAAATCCTTCTCATGCACCACCATCCGCTTCCCGCGCCTTTCCAGGGGCCGGACCTGCTGCTGCACACCCGCCGCTCCGATCTATTGCTACGGTTTCTGGCCGAGCACCACATTGATCTGGTACTGCACGGCCACAAGCATCGCGCCACGTGGTCCAACCTTCGTCTGGGCGGCAGCACAACGCAGCCCTTCTTCATCGAGGTCATCGGCGCTGGGGCCGCTATGAAATCCAATGACTACGATTGTCGCGGCCACAACTTCAACCTGATTGACATCGCGCCGAATGGCGTGCGGAGTGTCCGCCAGTTCTTCAAGGAAGCCGGTGCCGGGCACTTCGAGGAATCTACGCCCTCCGAAGCCGAGCGGCAGGTCGGAGACCTGGTTCAGTCTCATTTCCGCGTGCTGTACCGGATGCGGAAGATCTCCTGGGAGTTGGACATCGACGAAGAGGGTGACGGATACAATCGGTTGGTTCTTGAGGGGTTGGTGTTCAACCGAAGCCAACCAGACACATACGACGTTCTGCTACCGGAGGACGAACTGGAAGAAGGGGCGGAGGCGCTCCCTTACCAAGGCGAACAATTCCTGCCGGCCGAGCTCGGAGGAAAGCTGGCTGCGAAGAATCTGGGCGGCGGAGATCGCGCTCATGTCACCTTTACAACTCGGCCGACCGAAGACAGAGCGGCCACGGCCAGGGTGTGGAATTACGACCTCAACAACTACGTCATGGACCAGCGGGAAGCGGAAGAGCGAGGGTTCCAAAACACCACTCGAGACTCGATCGAGTATTACCTTAGCGAGGCCGTAGACGTACTTTGCCTAAGCGTGAAGTTTCCCCAGAAGTTTCCACTGGCCCACGTTCAAATGGAAGTTCTCGAGCTCGTCCAGGAGCCCGATGCGGTTCACCAGCGGCTTCAGAGCAAGTTCGGCGGCGCCTTCCAACATGTGGGCAACGTCCTTACGGCTTCACTCGCCGAGCCACCAGCGAACTTCCGGTACCGCTTAAGCTGGGATATCCCGCCCGCCCCTCAGATAATACCCAAGGAGCTTCTGGCGGCGGAAGCCCGGCGCCACCGATTTGAAGATGCGTACCTTCAGCTATTGAGGATTCCCCCTCCCGCCGCCGAACTTGCCGATAACCGAGAAGACGCCATCGCGCGAGCGCTCGATCGCCTGTTCCGCGAATTGGATCTCCGCGTCCGGGCCGCAATGAAGGCCAATGACTCCCAACTCGACCGCGCGAGGGTGGACCTGAGCTTCATCGTCTGCGACCGGTCCCAAAAGCCTCACAAGTTGCGGATGGTCTTCAGCAATCAGGAATCCGCCTACCCCGAGTTCTTTCTCAAGTTTCGGCTGTCGGTGGGCGAGGGCAATGCCGGCCGCGCTTATAAGGCCGGTACCGTACGGGCCTACGACAGGGAAGCTGCCAAGAACGATCCAAAGTCCCATACCTATAAGCACGACGCAAGCGGCCCTATGCACGAATTCCTACTGTCATTCCCGTTGCTCGATCCCTGGTTGAAGGATCCTTTTCCGATGGGCGTCCTCAGTGTGGGCACTACGGATCCGAATGATGCCCACCGGATGCGAGCACTGGATGAGGCGGCACTCGGTCACATCACGGCCGAAATTCAAAACGAGCCGCGCACTTTTCTCTTGGTTGCCGCGGGCTTGCACCCTGGTGTAGGATAAAGAAGAGATGAAAACGATGACTTTTGGCAAGGTCACACTCGAAGCACTTGAACTTCACGGCGAAGGTGTGAAGGCGTACCGGGTGATCCAGGAGCCGCTTGCAGTTGGAACGAGCTTACCCGAACCGGAGCCGGTCCAACTGACCGAGCTGGGCGTAGATCTGCGCCGGCAAATCCGTGAGAGCCGGGAGCGGCGTATGGCTTCGGTTGCGTCCCTAGGCGACATCACCCTCTAGCCGGGCCCGGCGGCGTCGCGTCGACCTCGCTAGCGGCAAATTTCAGGGACCTGGGCGCCCTGTACCTGCTTACCCGCACCGGCCGCCTACGACGAGTTTGGAAGCGCCATGGCGCTGAGCAGGGACGGCAAGACTCTCGCCATCGGCGCGCGCGGCGAGCCTAGTGCCGCCAAGGGAGTCAACGGGAACATGAACGACAAGTCCGCCCCGGGCGCCGGCGCCGTCTACATTTTTGCGGTTCAATAAATACACAGAAGACGCTGTGTTGCCCACCGTTTTGCATCCTGCCCTCACTCTATGAGTCTCGCCTTTCGGACGCTTTCGATCAGCGAGGAGCGCATCAGGAATTCCTTGTGGCGCTTCGGATCGGCCGCGGTGGCGCGTAGCTCATCGAACCGCGCCTGGCGAGCCGCCGGATCGCGCTCCTCCAGCCGCTTTTTGTTGATGATCGTTGCCTGCTGAACAAACTCGATGTTCATAGCGCGGCGGCGCCGTTGGTAGCGGTCGAGCAGCGACTCATCCGCGCGTTTCGAGATCACCTGATCCAGCGTTTCCACGATCTCCACGGCATCGTGAATCCCGGAATTCAACCCGAGTCCTCCGATCGAGTTGTTGATGTGAGCCGAATCGCCGGCGAGGAAGATTCGCCCGCAGCGGAATCGCGCCGCGACGCGTTGGTGGACCTTGTAGATGTTCGTGTGAAGGATCTCGTAGGGCTCGGCGAGGGACACGAGCCGTTGCAAGCGCGCCCGGGCAGACCCGTGGCTGAGCGCTTCTTCCTCCGATTCATCGGCCGGAGCGGGAAAAACGACGCGCCACCTGCCCTTTCCGTCGTCGCCGGCGATCTTGAAAATGTTGGCCCATTCGGCGGGATCCGCGACGTAGTTGCGGTAGCAGCAACCGAGCGTCTTTGCGAAATCGTGGCTGGTGGTGACAACCAGGAATCGCTCGGGCCAGGTGTATCCTTCAAATTCGATGTTCAACGCCGCGCGAATTGTGCTGCGGCCGCCGTCGGCGGCAATGAGATAATCGGCGCGGAACTCGGAGCCGTCCGCGATCGCGATTACGCCCGCTGCGTCCTCGCGCACTTCGGTTACGCCTGCTGAAAAGTGAACGCCCGCGCCGCATGCGCGCAGGCGCGCTACGCCCATCCGGGCAAGCTTGTGCTGCTCCGTCTGGACGACGAAAGGAAAGTCGGTTTCGCCTTGCAGAATAGCGTGATCGAACTCGACGACTTTAGTGAGCGTCGGGCGATCCCAGAACTGGACGTAGCGCGCGACCAGGCCTTGGGCGATGTAATCGTCGATCAACCCGAGCCGCGCGATCATCTCCAGCGTAGCGGGATGGGTAGTGGCGGCGCGGGGGCTGTCGTCGATCGCATCTTGGGCTTCGAGCAGGGTGACGGCGAAGCCTTTTTGCACGCATGCAAGAGCGGCGACCACGCCGACGGGTCCCGCTCCGACGACGAGAATCCGCGGCGTTTCAGGCACCGCTGAAATCCCGCGGGAGGCGGCATTCGGCGACGCGAACTTTTCGAATCGGTGGGGGCGTGTTCCGGCTCCGCCCGACGAATCGCGGCACGCCTCCGCTGATCACCGCCGCCACGGCCGCGATGTCGCCATTGCGCAACGCGTCGAGCGCGTTGCTCTTCGATCCCCCCTCGCACGCATCGAGAACAACCACGTCCGCGTCGCGGCCAGGCCGCAGGAATCCGCTATTCAGCCGATACACGCGAGCGTTGTTCCCCGTGGCGGCCGCGATCGCCCACTCCACCGGCATATCGGAAAGGCTCGCCAGGTGCGTGATCGTATACATCATGCCGAGCGGCATGATCCCGCTGCCGGTCGGCGTGTCCGTCGCGATCAGGAAACGGTCGAACTGACCGGCTTGGCGTATAAGGCAGCCGACCATCAGCAGGGTCCTGAGGTTTCCGGCCGTGCAGGCCTGCAACGCGATTTCGCTTTCGTGGACCAGCCGCGGAAAATCTTCGTCAGGCATGGCGACGGGTCCGCCGTTCACGTGAAACGAAACATGCGGCTGCATGGCCAGGAGATGTTCGGCCCAAATGCCTGAAGATCCCGGAATCGAAGCGCCGCCGGTGTGCACGGTCGTGATCATCCCGAGCCGTTTCGCCCAAGCGATCATTTCCACGTAATCGAAGGGCGTTTTCACGGCGCCGAATCCGGCCTTGGCGAGCCAGACGCCTTGCTTCGCAACGTCTTCAAAATCCGATTCGATCAGCCCCGGCTCGAGGATGATGGATCCTGCATGCACACGCATCCCCCCTGGGCGGTAATGCTCGAAGCATTTGCAGGCCGCCACTGCCAGCGCTTTAACGCCGGCCGGATCTTTGGGCCGCCCCGGGACGTGAACCTCGCTTGCGCTGACCGCTGTCGTGGTGCCGCCATGCAGATAACTCTCGAGGAACCCGACTGTGTTTTGCCGGGGCGTGTAATCGCCGAACGTGACATGTACGTGCGAATCGATCAGCCCGGGAATCGCGGTCGCACCGGCTGCATCGATGACGACGTCGCACGCCGCCACTTCGCTCGCGCTCGCCGGCCCGACCGAAGTGATCGTGCCGTCCGCCATCACGATCGAATCGCCGGTTGCGACGGGGTCGCGCCAATCGCCGGTGACGATCGTGCCGAGGTTGACCAGAGCCGTCCTCATGCACTAGACCAAACCGTCCTGCCCCTTCACCTCTTCCAGCCTGAGCCCACCGACACGCGCGTTCAAGCGGCCGCGGTTGGCGACACCGAGGATCACGGCGACTTCGTCCGGAAGCGGAGCATCGTGCAGGGTGATCGTGATTCCGTCATAGTGGGATCGCACGTAGAGCGCGTCTTTCGAGGCGAGCGGGATGTCGATGGAAGTGCCCGGCCCGCCTCGCTTCGTGAAGGAAGAGATCCAGGCCCTTCCGCCTCCCACCGCCTGCCGGAACGGATTGGCGAAAACCGTCGTCAGGAGCGCGTTGGCGTGTTCTTGCTCGCCCGCAAGACCGACGATTCCGGCTTTGCCGTAGCTCTGGGCCTGGAACGGAGCCAGCCCTTCCACGACGATCTTACTCAATTCTCTGCCGAGGGCCTCGCTCGCGTCGATCAGCGGCTGCAGATCCTTCACGTGACGGCCCGCGTACGGATTTTCCACGATCGCGGCGGCCGCCACCTTGCGCAGCGGTTCGCCTTCGCCCGGATGTTGCTCGATGAAAGTGTAGAGCCGTCGAATGGGAAGTTCCATTTTTGACTTTCGCTGTGTTCAGACTCTAGGATTGTCATACATCTTGACGGTCGAAGCAACACAACCAGGAGCCATCCTTTTTTCCGAGATGACCCCCGGCCCGTCCTGGGAGGACGAGTTCAACGACTGGTACGACCGCGAACACATCCCTCTGCGTATGGCCGTCCCCGGGTTTGCGAGCGCGCAGCGCTATCGCATCCCAGGCACGCTGCACTATCTGGCCATCTACGAAATGGACTCCGCGGAGGTCCTCAAATCCGAAGCCTACACCGGCTTGAAGAACCATCCTAGCGAGCGGACGGCGCGGATACTTCGCGGCGTCACCGGCTTCACCCGATACATCGGCGAACAAATCAACGTTCCAGGCGACACCGCCCCCGGTGCGCATCGCGGCCGGCTTGTAAGCATGGACGCTCCGCACCTGTACGCTGTGTTCTTCGAAGTCCCGGCGGACCGCGAGCGCGCGTTCAGCGAATGGTACGAACAGGAACACACGCCGCTCTTGCTCCAATGTCCCCAATGGCTCATGGTGCGCCGCTTTCGTCTGATCGGCGGTGAGCCGAAAACATGGACCCACCTGGCGCTGCATTATCTTTCGGAGCGGCGGGCTCTCGTTTCGGGGGAACACGAACGCGCGCGCGCATCCGAATGGCGCGCAAAGCTCGCGGCGGAGAGCTGGTTCACGCCACACTGCCTGGTTTTCGATCGTTTCGGCCCGCGCCAGGCGGGCGCCCGAGAAGAAACCCCGGCCTATTGAGGCTGGCCGGCAATTCTCAGGCACGTCGGTGCGGACGCTCCCTCCTGTTTCGCGGCGGTTGCGACGGTGGTGCAGTTAGTCTAGTATTTTCAATGTGCCCGGGTGGCGAAATCGGCAGACGCAAGGGACTTAAAATCCCTTTTCCGGCAACGGGAGTGTGGGTTCAAGTCCCACCCCGGGCACCATCCTGAGTTATGCTTTGGTAAAGGAGATTCTTGTGACAACGTTCAAACTGAGCAGTCGCGGTCTTAGGCGTTCGGTTCTGGCATTGGGAATCCTCGCCGTGGCGGTTCTTTCAGACCCGTCGGCGAGGCCCAACAGGCGAGCCGCTCTGGTCCCTCCAGAAGTAGCAAACCTGATGGCCATCTACGGCGCCGACATCGCTACCATCGACCGCAATGCGAGAGACTTCAAGCTGCCCGCTCAGTTTGAATGGAAAAGCCGTCCTGGAAGCGCCAGCCAAACGGCGGCTCTGTTTGGCGATCCTGCAAAACCCGGTCTGTATGTCCAGCTCCTCAAGCGGGGCCCCGACGATTGGAGCCAGCCGCACTCTCATCCGAATGAGCGATACATCACGGTGCTGGCCGGAACCTTCTTGATCGGCACGGGAGCGAAGCTCGATAAAAACAACACCGTCGCCATCGGGCCGGGCGGCGTCGTCCACGATATCGCCAATCAGATGCACTACGACGGAACGGGGCCTGAGGGCGCCACCATCCAGTTCATCGCCATGGGTCCAGCGGCGCGGAACGAAGCGAAGTAATCCGGGGCTCGGCGCCTGCAGCCGGCGCTCTTCTTAATTGACCGTCAACTGGACCGTAGTCGCATGGCTTAATGCGCCGCTGGTTCCCGTGATAGTTAGGGTTCTGGTCCCCGTACGCGTCTTCGAGTTGGTTGAGATCGTAAGGATCGATTGTCCGCTTCCGGTGACCGAACTGGGGTTGAAGCTGCCGGTCGCACGGGACGGCAAACCGGAGACGCTGAACTTCACGGTTCCGCTGAAGCCGTTGGTTGGAGTAATAGATACAGTGTAAGTAGTCTGGGAGCCACGGGTGACCGACTGACTAGGCGGGGAGGCGGAGATGCCGAAGCCGGCGGCCGCACTATTTACAGTCTGATTGACGGCGTTCGAATTGCTGAATTTGTCGTTGGTGTCGCCGTTATAGGTGGCCGTGATGGTATGCTGCCCCACCGAGAGGGTGGAAGTCGAATACGCCGCCTTGTTGCCGGCGCCTAGCGATACGGGCGAAGTTGCGGAGCCATCGATAAAGAATGTCACCGTGCCCCCCGCCGTCGCAGGCGTCACGGTGGCCGTGAACGTCACGAGCTGTCCGCTCCCGGACGGGTTCAGGCTGGAAACAAGGGTCGTGGTCGTCGTGACTTGATTTACCGTCTGGCTCACCGTGTTGGACGGGCCGCTGCCGGCGAAGTTCGTACTGCCGTTGAAGGTCGCCGTGATCGAGTGCACGCCGACCGAAAGCGTCGAGGTAGAGAGCTTCGCTTGCCCGCCGCTCAGCGCTACGGTTCCAATCGCCGTGTTTCCGTCGTTGAACGTCACGGTGCCGGCCGGTGTTCCTCCTCCCGATGTCACGGTTGCCGTGAACGTCACCGGGTTGCCGTAAGTGGATGTCCCCGAAGAAGCCAGCGTGATCGAGGTAGCGGCCTGCTGGACATTTTGCACGAGAGCAGGCGTGGAAGTGCTGCTCGCGTAGGCGCTATTGCCGCCGTAGGTCGCCGTAATACTATGCGAACCAGCCGTGAGCGTCGAAATCTGCAGCTGCGCCGTGCCCGCGTTCAGAACGACCGTTCCGATGGTAGTCGCACCGTCCTTGAAGGTCACGCTGCCCGTGGCCGCGCTCGGCGAAACGGTTGCCGTGAAGGTCACGGTTTGGCCATAGGTCGAAGGGTTCTGGCCCGAGCTCAGACCCGTAGTCGTTGCAGTCAGAGCCTGGCCGCAGGAGGAGAACTTGAACGAGCCGATGCGGGTATTCCAGTCGGTGGATTGGGTGGCCGCCTCGTATTCCTGCGTGTACCAGAACGTGCAGTCATCGGCCGGATCGATTTGCATCGCCGAGTAGTCGCCCCAGCGATTGATCGCGGTTTGAGACCCGCCGCCGTCTACCAGATGCGTCTCAGCCTGCAGGATTCCCAGCGGGTTTCCGGCCTCCCAGCCGCTATAGCGAATGGATGGATGGGTTGAAGCGCTGGAGACACTGTATCCGACGCCGATATTGCCGCTTTTATCCATGGCGATGCTGGCCATCCAGCGACTATCGCTGTCGGGAGCAAACGTCCCTTGCTGATAGACCGTCGGCGTTGCGCCGGGATTGCGGACTTCGTACCAGCGCACGCCCGTGTTTGCGCCCGCGCCGACGGTGTGGTTGGCGACGATCGATTCGTGATCGCCGAAATTGCGATACGCCAGCCGGTACATCAGCCGGTCGCTGAGCGATTCCAAATTCTGTGTGGTTCCCGGCTGGGGAATGCAATTGTCGGGGTCGGCGGGGACGGGGCACGGTGTGGAGAAGGCGGCCACGCCCGAAACCACCGTCGGGCCGGTGAGGGTGGAATTACCAGGGGTCGTATAATCCACGTGAAATCGCCACTCCTCGAGCACTCCCGTGGCGGTATCGACCTCCATGAGGTAGTTCGGCGCGCCGGCTGGAGGCGGCGATGATCCATCCCAGTCGGAAGCCAGCAGACTGGCGTAATTATTGGAAAGATTAAAGCATACGAACCTCGGCTTAGCCACGCCGGCCAGCATGTCGTTGCGGTTCCAGGCGCACGCCTCCGGGTAAAGAAAGTTGCCGCTGATGGCATCGAAAATATTCCAGTTTACGTAATAGCCGTCGGGCCACACCGCGATCTTGTCGTAGTCGTTGACATGGGTGCCGAATCCATAGGCCCAGATGTAATACGAGGTATTGGCGCCGCTCGCGTCCGAGGTGAAGGTCGGATCTGAGGTCTTGGAAACCGCGAAGCACTGGATAAACTGTGTAATGAAAGGTAGAGCCACCTCGCCCACGATCCAGCGGTCGGCGACCCGGTCATACTTTACGACCGGATCGCTGAAGCCGCCCAGTTGATCGCACGTTTGCGCCAGACCGCCCCAGAAAGTGGTGTCGGGGACCGGCCCCTGAAGCACGTTCCCCTGCTTGTCGAAGACCACCATGGCGTTGTTCACCCACTGCACGATGTGGTGGGGTCCAACCGCCATGTTCGGGTCCGGAGGCACAGCCGTGGGAGTGAAACCGGCCAAACCGACGCCCAGGCCTTCCCACTGTCCGAGAGCTTGCGCGGCAGCGGGCGCCGACGCCGAAGTCTGAACCACGGGATCGGCGAGATTCCCGGACTGATGCCCACCGTGCGGGTGCCTCAGCGGTTTCTCCTTGGACTTTCCCGGCGGGTTGTGCGGCGGTTCGGTGTTCGCCGGCAGAGGGCTGGTAATCAGCACGGGTTCAGCGGCGTGCGGACCCCGCGCGTCCTGCTGGGAAGCCACGGGTCCGGCGGCTGTCAGTAATCCTGCAAGCGTACAGACAATAGATCCGACACGTCGTCTGGCAGACATGCGATCCTCCGACGAAAGATACGACTCATGATAGCGCTTTCCCGAACAATCCGCCTACCGCTGCACGTGGTGATCCAGATTCAGCAGGCGATTGCCGTCGTCTTCCTTGCACACCGGAGACTCTTGCATGGGTTCGTCGGACGGCTTGATCAGGTGCGCGTAGTTGGTCCAGGGTTCGGTTAGGACCTTTGGGTCGTCCACGGTTACTTGATACGCGAGATCGTCGCCTACCCGCCAAAGGCGCTCGGTGACTCGCATGGCGTCGGAGTGGAAGTAGCCCTCTTCGCCGAACCAGCCTTCCTCGACGAAATTGGTTGTGTCCACCACCAGCGTGTCGCCTTCCCAGTGAGCCACCGCGTCGCCGTAGTAGGACGGGTTGAAGCCGGCGTGGTGTTTGCCGTTCACTGGAATGAAGCGAAAGGCGTCGCCGGAGATTTCTTCATAGAAGAAGATGAATTCGTTGGGCAACTGGACGATGCGGCGCGGCGAGCCGATGCGAGGCACTCCGGGACGGCCGCAATAGAACACTGGATCCACCTTGCTTTCGTGCGCGGCAAGGTCGGCGACCTTTGCACGAAACTCCGGCTTGTACGAGGGCTCCCTTGTCCACGGGAGAGCGCCCGGGAGTTCGGCCTCCAGGTACCGGGCTGACCGATCCGCCTTGAGCACGGTCTTCTGGCCATTGACGACTCTCACGATTGCGCCCGGCGGTATGGAGATTGCAAACGTCCAAACACCGCTCAGATCAGGGTGTCCGTCCGCCGCCCGGCGAATCTTTGCCATGGCTGCCGGGGGCTTTGCCGTGGGAGTGGCTTTCTGTTGCGCGGCGGCAATGTTCACTGTCAGCAAACCAGTCGTAAGAACGAGGGCAATGTTTCGTTTCATCGTTTGCCTCCCTCCACTGCTAAGTGTAGCCGATCCAGAAGCGGGTTGCGCCTGGATGACGGCGCACCGTTCCATTGTCGTCACGCGGCACTGCGAACAGCGACGGGCTGGCGTCGAACTGGTTGGCCGCCTGCCCCGGTGCTGACGGCCGAGGCTGCGCCCAGCACGGCACGGCGGCCAGAAGACGGCCAGCGGGAGGAGTCGAGCGCGGCGCACGAAGCAGCCCTACCCTCCCAGTACATCCAGCGCAGCCTGGAGTTCGCTGCGGGCGTGCGGATCCTGTGTAACAGCGACACCGCGGCGGAAAGTGTCCCGAGCCTCTTCCAGACGCCCCAGCTTCTCGAGCGTCTGGCCGCCGTGGAAGTACGCCGCGGAATAAGCCGGGTCGGATGCCAGCAGCGCTTCAAACTCCGGCAAGGCGCGCGCCAGCTCCCCCGCCCTGACGTACTCCATCGCCAGTCCATAGCGGGCGAAGGTGTTGGACGGATCTTGCGCCAGTAGCTGCTGCAGGGCTTCTATACGGGTTCGGTCCAATCTGATAGGATACCGCCGTTGCCTGTCCATTTTTCATGCCCACTCAGACGCTGGATTGAGACGCTTGGATCAATCCGCCGAGGTCGCCGCTGGGCGAGCCATACTATGGAACCTGTGTGGCGCGGCCGTCGGATCAGTATTCCGCGCAGGTAGTGGTCCGGCGCGAGCTGTGCAACTGCGGACACGCGCGCGGCGAATGCGACCGCTTTCCGGAAGACCCCGCGCGGCCGACGCGTTTTGATTCTCGTATGGAGCTAGACCGTGCCGACGCAGAATGTTTCCCACCGTCTGATCCGACACCCTGTGGCCCAGGTTCGCCAGTGCATCAACGATGCGATCATAGCCCCAGCCAGAGTTTTCCCGTGCCATCCGCACCACCAGAGCTTCCAGGCAACTCCTTGGAGTGCTCTGCGCCCCGGACGCTTCCCGATTTCGGCCAGGGTGGCCCGCTCCGGGTTGGAACGGCGCAGCCGTGATCTCCTCGCGAGAACGCCCGCAAACTGCCGATAAGAACATCAGCCGGATGGCATCTGGCGTGCTTAGAAAACGCCCAGAACCACTGGGGTTGGATATGTTAATCGGAGCCGCTATCGCCGGATTGTTGATTGTTTCCTTATTCTTGGAAATGGTCTCGTCCTCACCTAAACCGAAGCAGGAACAGAGCCGAGACGCCAGTCGTGTGAAATAGTGACACATCGAGTGTCAGGATTTTCTCATTTGACGAGCGGTTTGAGGTGGACGTCAGACCTTGCGGAGCGCCGCCAGGCCGGACGCCAGGTCGGCAGCCATGGGGACCACGGCGGTCAGGCGGGTTAAGTCGAGCGCCTGGCGAACCAGGCGCTGAGGAGCCCCCAGCACGAAACGCCCAGCGCAATTCTCAAACACGGTGAGGATGAAGGCGAGACCCGTCGAGCCGATCGACGGCACCTCCCGAAAATCGGCCAACACCTTGTCGCAGTTGCGCTTCACGATTTCATCCTGTTTGCGGCGCAGGTAGTCCGAAGCAGTGCCGGGTAGAATACTCCCTTTGACGCGGAGGACACAAACGTCGTCTTGGCGGTCGATCTTGATGTGCATGGGCATGAACCCGGTAATATCAAGGCAATCCGCTGGCCACCCCGCGACGCGGCAAACAGTTCACTTTGTCGACGGTCGGCTAACCGATCGGCTAGTGTCTATCCGAAACGAACCGTCTACCGCAGCGTATGGACCACCCGGATTCGGGTCGCCCGGAGGTCCGCGCGAGCCGCCTCGGCGAATTCCTCCCGGGCGCGCAGTGCCGCGGCGTAATACTGGAAATGTGACAGCAGACGCCGATCGTCGGGCCCCCAGGCTTTTTCCAGGATGGCGATCCCGGCGCGGTAGAACTTCTCCGCGTCTTCGTAGTGGCGCTCCCGCCGGCACACCTCCGCCAGGTTAGACTCTGTGATTCCGATATCGGGATGCCCGGGTGGAAGACTGGCTTGGAGCGACTCGAGCGACTGGCGAAGCATCCGCTCGGCTTCCGCGTAGCGCTTCTGCCCGGCCGCCAGCGCCGCCTGGTTAACACGGTCGAGCGCGATGCGGGGATGGTGCGGCGGGTACACCGCCTGGTCGATTTTCATCGCCCGTTCCAGAAGCTCCCCGGCCTTGCCGTACTGACGCCGCGACTGATACAACAGCGCCAGGTTGGTCATGCCCGCGGCGCTTTCCACCGTCTCCGGACCCAGATTTGCTTGCCACAGAGATATCGCTTCCAGGTAGAGAGCACGAGCTTCCTTCCATCGGCCCTTTGCGAGAACGACGGTTCCCAGGTTGTTGATCGCCGCCGCGGTATCCACCGGCCGGGATAACGGGCGAAGGATTTCCACTGATCGCCGGTACAGGCTCTCAGCTTCCGGGAGGCGATCGCGCAAACGGTAGACCATGGCGAGATTGGTCAATGCGATGCCGCCGTCGAAACTTTGCTCGAGCCCTTGGGACGCAAGAATCGCGACCGATCGTTGAGCCGACGCCTCGGCGAGGGGATAATCCCCCAGTCTCAGATGGAGTTGAGTGATGCGCGCCAGCAGGGGCGCCAGTCCGGGGTCGTCCGGCCCCAGCGCCTGCTCTCGAACTTGCACCGACCGCTCGTGCACTGCGAGATCGCCGAGCGCGGTGGCGGGTGGATCGTCAGCGGCGAGCCTGACGACCCCGATCAGCAACGTCAGCAAAACTGTGTTTCGGATCATAGGCGATGCTACGCCGCTTTGATCGAAAAACAGAGTAAGGCCGGGTAATCTAACGGTGGGTCTTACGGTAAGCTACGCCAGCCCGATCCGGCGGACCAGTTCCTCAAACTCCGGATCTCCACGCAGCGGATCATAAATGGGGTGAACCTTGAATCCGGTCACCGCCAGCTCGCGATTGTCGCAAGCTGTGCGAAGGAGCTCCAGGGCCTTGCGGTGGTCGCCGAGCCCGAGATGGATCACCGCAATCGATGTGGACGGAACCCGGCTTCGCTTGGCCAGCGCCGCCAGCTCGTCGATGCACTTGCGAGCATGCGTGGTCTTCCCGGCGAGTGCGTACGCCTGCCCCAGCGCGCCCAGGATATTGGGAACGTCACCGGCGAGCGACCGCGCTCTTTCCAGCACAGTGATCGCACGGCCGTACCGGCCCTGCTGAATGTAAGCCCGCCCCATCGCGCTGTAGCTCTTGTAATACAGAGGGTCCAGATCGAGCAGCCGTTGAAAGCGCGCCAGGGCCTCGTCGTAATCCCGCTGCAGCGTCATCAGAAACCCCTCGCCTTCGTGGAGGATCAGCGAAAGAGGATCCAGCCGTACCGCGGAGCGGATCTCCGCGGCGGCCTCCTCGAAGCGCCCGCGCATCGCCAGGTAATCGATGCCGAGCCAGTGATGGGCCGTCGCATAGCCGGGGTTGATCTCGATGGCGCGCCGGTAGAGCGCTTCGGCATCGTCCCATTTCCAGTCGTAGTGCGAGCGGAACGCCGCCAGAGAGGTGTACGCCTCCGCGCAATTCGGATCCAGATCGAGCGCCTTCAGCGCCGCGGTCTTGGCTTTGGGCATCGCCCCGGAGGGAGAATCCAGCCCGTAGTCGGCCAGTAGCGTGTGGGCGTCCGCCAGCCCGGCGTAGGCCACCGCGAAACGGGGATCGAGCGCCACAGCCTCCTCGAAGCACACCACGCTCTTGCGAAGGCCCTCGCTGGTCCTCTTGTTCCAATGGAAACGGCCCTGGAGGTACAAATTGTAAGCTTCCGGGTCCGCTCCCTGACGGTCGCGGTTCGGAAAAACGGTTGCTGAACCGCGCGCGTCAGCGAGCGGAGTCAGCGTCAATTGAAGCGTGGCGACAATCGCGCGGGCGATTCCCTCCTGGATGGTGAAGACATCCTTCATGTCGCGATCGTAGGTTTCCGACCACAGATACGCACCGGACGCGGTATCGATGAGCTGCGCCGTCACGCGGACGCTTCCCGACGCCCGCCGGACGCTCCCCCGCAGCAGGAAGCCGACTTTCAGCAGCTCGCGCAGCCCGCGCAGGTCCTCGTCGCGGCCGCGAAGCTGCGACGCCGAATTCCATGCGACCACCCGCAGGTTCCGCAGACGCGTCAGGCGATGGATCAGCTCCTCGGTCAGCCCGTCGCTGAAGTAATCGTCTTCGGACTGCTTTGTCAGATTCGTAAACGGGAGCACCGCGATCGACGTCTCGCCGGCCGCCGGGCCGGCGGAACGCCGCGATTTCGCTTGCGCCGGGGCCGGCTTGCGCAGCCGGAAAACCGGCGTGTAGGCGCCTTTGGGTAACTCGACCAGCACCTGGTCGTCGCGGCCGGGAGCGGCGTAATACGATTTCAGTTTCGATCGGAGCCGGCGCGCCTCGACGCGAACAATGGGGTCGATTCGCGGATCGTAGGCAGACTTGCGATCGAATACCTCGACGCCCACCAGGTATTCCTTCAGCCGCTCGCCCGTTCCGGCCAGGGCGTGATCCGCCGCGAAGGTGAGAAAGCGGCTCAAACGTTCGGAGCTCGAAAAAAAGCGGCTGTCGAGAATTCTGCGGAGCTGTTCGCGGACCTGGTCCTCAGGCGGCTCTGACGAGGAGCGAACCTCTGCTTTATGCGCTTGCGTCACGACATGCCCTGAAAAAAAGATTCGGGGAGTTGAATCTAGTTTAGCGCAAAGTGGCGCCTGCGCATGTGCATAGAATAGTTGTAGCGAATGAAACCATCCTGCCTCGCTTTGTCCTTATTCTGTCTGGGCTGTGGCGCGCCCAAGCCCGCCCCGTCCGGCTTTGAAAAACTCAACCAGGATTTCGTCTACGGCAGTCTCGCGCTCTCACCCGTGACGGCCGCTGCCACCGGCTATCACCAGCACAACGGTGCGTCGCTCGACGAGATGCTCGACGACTACAGCGCTGCGGGCATCGACGCGGAGCGCCGCTTCTTTGAAAGCATCCAGAGCGGCATCGCTTCCCTGAAGCCGGACACGCTTGACCGCGAGCAGCGCGTCGACCTCGAAATCATCAAAAGCAACGTGGGAATCGCGCTGCTCGAGCTCAACACCATCCAAAGCTACAAGCACAATCCGACCGTCTACGTGGAGCTGGTAGGCAACGCGCTTTTTAACCCCTATGTGTTGAATTATGCGCCGATAGAGCGGCGATTCGAGCACATCACCAGGCGTTTGGAAAAAATTCCGGCGCTTATGGAGCAGGCCAAGGCCAACCTGGCGGATGCGCCGGAGGTCTGGAACCGTGTGGCGCGCACGGAGAATCAGGGGAATATCGACCTTATCGATAAGACCCTGCGCGCCGCGGCGCCGGAGGCCCAGAAAGCGGATTACGCGCGTGCGGCGGGTGCGGCGCTGGCTGCTTTGCGCGGCTTTAACGCATTCCTGACGGGCACGCTTTCAAAGAAACCGAGCGACTGGCGCCTCGGCAAGGAGAAGTACACCCGCAAGTTCGATTTGGTTCTGGCCACGGGAAAAACGCCTGAGCAGTTGCTCGCCGAGGCCGAAGCGGCGCTTCAGTCGACCCGCGCGGAAATGGAGAAGCTGGCCGCGCCGAAGAGCGTGAAAGCGGCGCTTGACGACATCGCACGGCAGCACTCGACGCCGGACACCTACATCGCCGACGCAAAGAAGACGCTCGATCAGGCCACTGCGTTCGTGCGGGAGAAGGGACTGCTCACGCTGCCCGCGCGCGCGAATCTCCAGGTGATCGAGACGCCGGAGTTCATGCGCGGTATCTACGGAGTGGGGGGATTCAATCCGGCCCCTCCGCTCGAGCCGCAACTGGGGGCGTTCTACTGGATCACGCCGATTCCCAAGATGTGGTCGAAGCAGCAGGTCGAATCCAAGCTGCGCGAGTACAACCAGTTCGGCATGCAGCAACTGACCATCCACGAGGCCATGCCGGGGCATTACGTGCAGTTCGAGTACGCCAACGATGTGCAGCCGGAGTCGCGGCGGTTGTTGCGCACGGTGTACTCGAACGGGCCGTACGTGGAGGGCTGGGGCGTCTATACGCAGCAGATGATGTCTGAGGAAGGCTATCTCGACAACAGCAAGGAGCTCCGGCTCACCTTCCTGAAACAGATGTTGCGCGTGCTGGCGAACACGATCCTCGATGTGCGCCTGCAAACCATGGGCATGACCGACCAGCAGGCGCTCGATCTGATGATCGGCGATACGTATCAGGAAAGGCAGGAGGCCGTGGACAAACTTCAGCGCGCGCAGCTCTCCTCCTGCCAGTTGCCTACTTATTTCGCCGGCATCAAGGGCTGGCTCGACGCGCGCGAGCATGACAAGCAACGCCGGGGCGCTGCGTATTCGCTGCGCGCATTCCACGAGCGGGCATTGAAGGAGAGTGGAGTGCCGCTGCCGCTGTTGGATCAGTTGTTGCAGTGACTCAATCGGTTGAAGGCAAGCTGAACGCGATATACTCGCCCGAATAGGCGCCCCCGCTCAGCGCGACCACGATGTATTGCTTGCCGTCCACCACGTAGGTCATCGGCGATCCGCTTTGCGGCGCCGGCATCCACACCGCGCCGACCTCCTTGCCCGTCGCCTTGTCGTAGGCTCTCAGCATCGCGCCGCGCGGATGCGTCACCGAGGTCACCTGGCTGTCGCCCAGGATCACCAGCGTCTTGGTGACCAGCAGCCCCACGCTGCCGAGCTGGCCGGTATTCGGGATGTTCATGCCCTTGAGCGCGGCATGATTCCGCACATTGTCCGGCGTTTCGCCGTACGGCACCTGCCACTGAATGTCGCCCCGGTCCAGATTGACGGCGGTGATCACGCTGTACGGCGGTTTCACGATCGACAGGCCCTGCACGTTCAGCGGACCGCCGCCCCCGCCGCCGGCAGGCAGAGGCCCACCCAATTGCTTGGCGAGCGGTGAATCGGCCGCGGTGCCGAAGCCCGGCCCGAACGCCTCGCGGAAGGGTTGATCCTGCCGCCCAGACAGGTAGCGCAAATCCGAAAATTCGCGCGGCGGTTCGCGCAGCGAAATCACGCTGAACGCCGCTTGTTGCGCCTGCGCGTAGAAGACGTGGGTCTCGGGATCATAACCCGCGCCGGGCCAGTTGGTGCCGCCGGTTCCGTTGCCGAGATTGATCGCGCCCAGCCACTTGCCCTGGGGATCGCCCACCACGGGCGGAGTGAACATTCCCTCCGACCGGTAGCGGCTGACCAGGTCGCGCGCCTGCGCCCGCAGTTCCGGCGTGAAGTCGATCAGGTCGTCTGGAAGCCTGAGGAAGTTGCGCGCATACGCCGGCGGCTTGGTGGGAAAGGGCTGCGTGGGCGAGGTTTTCTCGCCCGGAACGTCGGATGGCGGCACCGGCCGCTCCTCGATCGGCCACACTGGTTGACCCGTCACGCGATCGAACACGTACAGGAACGCTTGCTTGCCCGGGAGCGCCACGGCTTTGATCGGCTTGCCGTCGACGTTGATGTCCGCCAGGATCGGCGCCGACGAGAGGTCATAGTTCCAGATGGGATGATGCACCACCTGGTAATGCCATTTGCGCTGCCCCGTTTTCAGATCGACGCACACCAGACTCTCGGCAAACAGATTGTTGCCCGGCCTGTGTCCCCCGTACCAATCCGACGTCGGCGTTTCCACCGGCAGGTAGACCAGGCCCAGGTCCTCGTCGACCGTGAATTGAGTCCAGACGCCGGTATTGCCGTTGCTAGCCCACGAGCCGTTCTCCCACGTCTCCCCGCCGAACTCGCCCGGCTTCGGAATCGTGTTGAAGGTCCACAGGCGCCTGCCGGTCCGCACATCGAAGGCGCGCACGAGTCCTTTGGTGTTGTTGTGCGTGACGGCGGTTTGCCCCTCCTTCATCGACGAGCCGATGAGTACCACGTCCTTCACCACGATGGGCGTCGAATGTATGCCGATCTCGCCGGTCTCCAGATCGATCTGCTGCCCGGTCCCATAGACGACGCCCACCTTCAGATCCAGCACGCCCTCCTTGGCAAACGAGTTGATCGTCGCGCCGGTGCGCGCATTAAGCTCCACCAGGCGATAGCCCGTGGTCACGTACAATACGCGGTCGTCGCCTTTGCCGTCGGTCCAGTACGCGAGCCCGCGGCCGGAAAGCTGGCGCGGCGCAATCGCCGCGCGATTTCCTTCGCGCAGGCTGTGGGACCAGATCAGCTCGCCGGTTTTCGCGTCTAGAGCCACCACCGACCGCCGCGTGCCTCCGGTCGCATACAGCACGCCCTTGATCATCAGCGGTGTCCCCTCCAGCTTGTATTCCGGACGCGGGCCGAGATTGTCAGTCTTAAAGCGCCACGCCACTTCGAGCTTGTTGAAGTTGGACGCGCTGATCTGATCGGCGGGCGAGTACTTGGTGCCCTTCAAATCGGCAGTGTACTGCGGCCATTCCCCGTTTTTGGTGGACGGCTGACCCTGAGCGAATGCTCCGGCCGCGACACACACGATTCCAGCGACGGCAATAGAAATCTTGTGATGCATGAACACATCATAACGTTATATGTGGCCCTTATCCCCGATTTCCGCGTCATCCGTGTTGGCGAACAACTCCGCGAGCGAAATCTCGCGGCTGATCAGCCCCTGCTGGTGCGTATAGCGCACCGCGGTCTCGAGATTCTTGCGGTTGGCGGCGCCCAGGCCGTACACCCACGGATCGGGCCCAAGCACGGCAAGCTGCTCCTCCCAGGCCGCAGTGAACCAGGCCAGCGGCACCACTCGCGGATTGCGGACGCGCTCATACGCGATTCGCTTGGCCTGCTCGAACGCCTGCGCCAGGCTCGCCGCCGCCCACGGATGCCTGTCGAGAATGTCCTGCCGGATCACCGTCACGTGCATGATCGGAAAAATGCCTGTGCGGCGGAAATATTCAGTTTCTACTTCCTTGTAGTTTGGGAACAGGCGCGCGACGCGCGGGTCCCCTTTGAGAAACGTTCGCGGAAAATTGGGAGAAATCATCGCATCCAGCTCGCCCTCGGCCAGCATGTCGTCGAGCGACTTGCCGGGCGCGATCTTCTCGATGCGAAGGCCGGGCGCCGGCGTGAACTCGACGTCCTCGTCGCGGTCCGTCATCCAAATGATGTCTCTGTGGAGGACTTTGTGATCCTCCTCGAGGATGCCGCGAATCCACACCGATCCGGCGGGTTGAAAATTCGTGCCGCCCACTCGGCGCCCTATCAAATCGGTCGGCTTCTCGATTTTCTTTGAAGTGTTGATGAACACGAAGCCGTGGCGGAACCGGCGATGCAGGAACACGGGAATCGCGCTCCACCGGACTCCTCGGTCGCGCGCCATGAAATAGGCGCAGGCATTGAATTCACAAACGTCGTATTCTTGGCCGCGCGCCATCCGCCAATGACGCTCCCGCGAGCTGATGTGAGTCAGCACGGTAAGATCGATACCGCCGGGCTTGACCACGCCTTCGATCAGCGGCCGCGTGATCTCGTAATCGCCGCACGCGAGCGACAACTCCAGCTTTTTAGACATTGGCTCTGAACCTCAACTCCGCCCAGCGACACAGCGCGTTGAGCATGATCGCGATCGCGGCCAGCACGGCCACCAGCGCGAACAGGTTTTGCGGCTGAAAGGTTTGCGTGAACATGGTGGTAAAGTATCCTACGCCGGCCTGCGAGACGTACAGCTCCGCCAGCAGCACGCCCAGCAACACCGCCGTCATGCCCAGCCGCATTCCGGTGAAAAAGCTCGAGAGCGCGTGTGGAAACACCACCGCGAGCAGGATCTGGCGGCGGCTCGCGCCCATCGCGCGGGCGCTGGTCACCAGGATCGGCTCGATATTCTGCACGCCCGCCGCGACCGTCATCAGAATCGGGAACACACCGTGGCTCACTCCGAACGCGATTTTCGAAACCATCCCGATTCCGAAGACCAGCACGAACAACGGCAGCATCGTCACCTGCGGCACCGCGTAGAGAAGCAGGATGACCGGATACATCGCGCCGCGCGTGAACCGATGCAGACCGACCAGCAGGCCGAGCCCGACTCCGAGGATCGTCGACAGCGCGAACGCGATGGAAATTTCAAGACAGGTGCGCGCTACAGCCGCCAGGACGTCGCGGTTTCCCGCAAGATCGAGCAACGCGACGGCAACCCGCGACGGCGGGCTCACAAACAACGGATTGCCGAACCAGCGCACGCCCGCTTCCCATGCCGCGAGCATCGCCACGATAATCGCAAGCCTGGCAGCCGTGGGACTCATGCGATTCCCCTCCGCCCGCGCGCTTCGGCAAAGGAGACCGCGGCGTTCAGCACCCAGGCCACCAGCATCACAAAAACGATATTGGCGAACATTCTCGCCGTATCCATGCTCTCCGCCAGGTTGACGATGCGGTGGCCGAGTCCTGAGAATGACGCGATCGTCTCGCCACCGAGAATCGCGAGAAAGCCCGAAATCAGACCGATGCGCAGACCCGCAAGAATCACGGGAAAGGCGGCCGGCAGCATCACGCTCCAGAACATCTGGATTGGAGAAGCGCCCATCGAGCGCGCCGCGGCGACATACGCCCGGTCCACTTGGCTCAATCCGGTGATGGTGTTGAGCACGACCGGAAAGAAAGCAATCGTCGCGCCCATCGCGATCTTCGATCCCGGTCCCAATCCGAAGAAGAGAACGTAGAGGGGAAACAGCAGAATCGCCGGGATCGAATACATGCCGGCAAACAACGGATCGAACACCCGAACGGCATAGCTCGACCGGCTGACCGCCGATCCGATTGCGCTGCCCGTAAAGGCGGCGATGAGGAACGCCGCTATCAGCTCAAAGAGCGTGACGCGCAGGTCCGGCCAGAAATTCGCGGTCTGGAGCAGCACCAGGAACTCCCGTCCCACAGCCGCGGGCGGCGGCAGCAGCAGGGGGCTCACGTGTCCGAGCGTGGCGAGCTGCCAGAGCAGCGCCAGCAACACAACAAATCCGATTTGCACCAGCCGCTTCATCTCGCAATCCCCGCCTCGTTCATCGTCTTGTAGATTTCGTCGTGCAGCAGTTCATAGAGCTCGTTGCGCAATCCGGCGAGCTTGGACGAGGTCATGAAAATTCGGCTGCGCGGATGTCCTTCTTCAACGGCGATGATCTGCTTGATCCGCCCGGGGCGCGCGGTGAACGCCGCGACTCGGTCGGCCAGGAAAACCGCCTCCACCAGGCTGTGCGTCACGAAGACGATGGTCTTGCCTGTGCGCGCCAGCAGCACGGAAAGGTCCTCGCCCAGCAATAGACGCGTTTGCTCGTCCAGCGCGGCGAAGGGTTCGTCCATGAGCAAAATCTCGGTTCGCAGCGCGAACGCCCGAGCCAGTTGCGCGCGCTGTTTCATCCCGCCGGATAACTGGCGCGGATAGTGGCCGGCAAACTCGGAGAGTCCCACAGCGTCGAGCGACTCCCGCGCGCGGTTCTCGTGCTCCGCCTTCGGCACGCCCTGAAACTCCATTCCCAGTTTTACGTTTTCGAGAACGGTGCGCCAGGGGAACAGCGCGTTTTCCTGAAAGACGTAAGCTATCTTCTGAGGCAGCGGTCTCTGCACGCGCTCGCCGTCGATCCGGATCTCGCCGGAGCTGGGCGCAGCCAGGCCGCCGATCAGATGAAGGAGCGTGCTCTTGCCGCATCCGCTCGGCCCGATCAGGCAGACCAGCTCGCCGCGCGCCACTTCGAGCGAAGCGTTCTCGAGCGCGACGATGCGGCGTGGATCGCCTTCTTCGCCGTAGACCTGGCCAACACCGTCCACTTGGATCATCAGCGCCCAGCGGCCGGCAGGAATTTTTCGGTGCGAAGCGTCCGCATCTCGCGCATCCAGCATTATAATGCAACGCGTCCGATGCGATACTGAGTCAGGAGCCCGTGTATGCCAACACCACCGGTGGCGATGCCGCGAGATTTCCTGGAGCCGTTTTGCCTCCGGAATCACGTTCGCAGATTGTCGCTATTCGGCTCGGTGCTGACAGCGCGTTTCCGGCCTGAGAGCGATATCGACGTTCTCGTGGAATTCGATCCGGGTCACGTTCCTAGCTACTTCGAACTGGTTCGGATGGAAATGGATCTCTCAGAGGCGCTCGGGAGAAAAGTCGATCTGCGCACGCCGGAGGAACTGAGCCGATACTTCCGCGACGAAGTGCTATCGACGGCATTGCCCGCATATGAGCGAACCTGACCGGGTCCGCCTCCTGCACATGCTCGACGCCGCCCGCGAG